>JBDTUR010000007.1:0-27091 GCA_040007635.1 Chloroflexota bacterium | reverse complement strand
ACGAGCTGGGCGTGATCATCTCGATGGGCTACGCGGGCTACTTCCTGATCGTCGCTGACTTCGTGCGGTTCGCGCGCGAGCAAGGCATCGCCACGACATGCCGCGGATCTGCGCCGGGTTCGATCGTCACGTACACGCTGGGGATCACGCCGGTCGACCCCATCCATTACGAGCTGCCGTTCGAGCGCTTCCTCAACCCCGACCGCGTGACGATGCCTGACATCGACGTCGACTTCGAGGACGCGCGGCGGGACGAGGTCATCCGCTACGTCACGCAGAAGTACGGCAGCGACCACGTCGCCCAGATCATCACCTTCGGCACCATGCTTGCCCGCGCGGCAATCCGCGACGTCGGCCGTGTGTTGGGCCTGGGTTACGGTGAGGTCGACCGCATCGCCAAGGCCGTGCCCAACCAGCTCGGCATCAAGCTCGAGGAAGCGCTCCAAACCTCACCGCCACTGCGCGAGATGCGCGATGCGGACCCAAAGGTCAAGCGCTTGCTCGAGCTCGCGCAGCAACTCGAGGGTGTTGCGCGCAACGCGTCGACCCACGCCGCGGGCGTGGTGATCAGCCGCGAGCCGCTGACCGAGTTGATGCCGCTCCAGCACGCGACCAACTCGGACGGTCTGATGACCCAATACGAGATGCACGGAGTAGAGGCGCTCGGCCTTTTGAAGTTCGACTTCCTGGGCCTCGCCAACCTCACCATCCTGCGCCAAGCGGTGGATTTGATCCGGGCCGAGCGCGGCGTGGACATCGACATCGACAACCTGCCGCTCGAAGACGCTAAGACCTTCGAGCTGCTCGCGTCGGGCGAGACGACGGGTGTGTTCCAGCTCGAGTCGCCGGGCATGCGTCGTTACGTCAAAGAGCTTCGACCGACCAGCGTCCTGGACCTGGCGGCCATGGTCGCCCTCTTCCGCCCCGGGCCAATGGACAACATCCCCGCGTACATCCGGCGCAAGCACGGCCAGGAGCAGGTCACGTACCTGCATCCGCTGCTCGAGCCGTATCTCAAGAAGACGTACGGCATCTTCGTCTACCAGGAAGACATCATGGCCGCGGCGATCGCGCTGGGCGGCTTCACCGGGCCTGAAGCGGACACGCTGGGCTACGCGATTCGCAAGAAGAAGCGCGATGTCCTCCAGGCGCAAAAGTCGAAGTTCGTCCAACGCGCGGCGGAGCGCGGCGTCCCGCCACAGACCATTGACGCGGTCTTCAAGGCGTTCGAGCCGTTCGAGCGCTATGGCTTCAACAAGGCCCACGCCACCTGTTATGGGCTCATCGCCTACCAGACCGCGTATCTCAAGGCGAACTACACGGTCGAGTACATGACGTCGGTTCTGACCGCGGTGCGGGACACGGGCGACAAGGTCGCCGCGGCCATTGCCGAGTGCCGCCGCCTGGGCATCGCTGTCCTGACACCGGATGTCCATAAGAGCAACCTCGACTTCTCGGTCGAGGGCGAGTCGATCCGTTTCGGCATGCTCGCGATCAAGAACGTCGGCCATGGGGCGATCGAATCGATCGTGGCCGCGCGCAATGACGGCGGCGGCTTCCGATCGCTGGCCGACTTCTGCAACCGCATCGACCTGCGCCTGGTCAACCGGCGTGTGCTCGAGTCGCTCATCAAGGTTGGCGCGCTCAACGCCCTGGGGCACCCGGCGCAGCTGCTCCTTGCGCTCGACGATGCGCTCGCCGCGGGCCAGGCGGCACAGCGTGACCGGCTCACGGGCCAGGTGTCGCTGTTTGACACTGCATCTGATTCCGGCGCGCCCCTTGAACGGGCGCTGCCCGACAACATCACTGAGGCCGCGCCCCGCGAGCGCCTGCGCTGGGAGAAGGAACTGCTGGGGCTGTATCTGTCCGACCACCCGTTGGGTGAGCTGGCCGGGCCGATCGGTGAGTTCGTCAACGCCTACAGCGGTGAGATGGGCGAGGAGCTGGACCAGCAGCGCGTCTGCGTGGGTGGCGTCGTCACCGAAGTGCGGCGCGTCATTACCAAGGCCCGCGCCACGATGGGTGTTGCGACGCTCGAGGACCTGCAGGGGACGATGGAGGTCATCGTCTTTCCCAAGGTGTTCGAGCAGACGGAAGCCACCTGGGCCGAGGACGCAATCTTGCTCGTCGCGGGCCGCGTCGATCACAAGGGCGAAGAGACCGTATTGCTGGCCGAGGCCGTGTGGACCTGGGAGGAAGCCAGCGCCATGGGCGCGCCCGAGTTCGCGCGGCGAGTGGGGGCGCTCGAACGTGGTCGTCGATCGGGCGGTCGCTTCAACTCTGCCGCGAACGGCAGCTCAAATGGCAACGGCCACGCCACGGTCGGGGCTGTTGCGGTAGGACCCGGCACGAATGGTTCAGCCGCGGATGATGCCCAGCGCGTTGTCCAGACGGTGCCGCTCGTCTCACCGTTGCGCGGCGGAGCAGTGACCGGCACGATCGCGGTCGCGTTCGCCCGGGCTGCCGTCGCACTTGGGCCGGCGGCGACGCAGGACATCGCTGTTGCGGATGACGAGCCGGCGATGCCCGATGAAGTGGTCGCTCAGCTGGTCGCGGCCGAACAGGCGCCAACGCTACCGGTCCAGGCCGCGGCCGGACAGGCGTTGCACGTCACCTTCGAGCCGGGCACCCAGGACCAGGTGGCAGCGGCGATGCGTGAGTTGCGCGAGATAGTCCACGACCGGCCCGGCGACACCCCGCTCGTGCTGCATATCCCCGCCGGCGGTGGCCGTGTTCAACGTATGGAGTTGCGTGTGGGCGTCGCCTACGACGCGGAGCTGCTGTCGCTCGTCACCCGCCGGCTGGGGCCGCAGGTGGTGCGGTTGACCCTCGCCTAGCGCTGCTGGCTGGGCGGCTGATCTTCGGGGCCGGGCATCAGGAACTGCTCGTCGCAGCTCGAGCACTTGAAGATCCGGCCTTTGCCCCACGAGCGCTCGGGGTCACCTTCGGCGCTGTCGTGCGCCGGGTTGACCTCCTCCATGTCCGCCCATTCGTCGCCGCCGTGCCAATGCCTGGGGCGCCGGGTGAGATCGAAAGCTGAGGATTGGAACACGACGAGCCTACCTCCTGGCCGATTAGGAGGGCAAAGATAAAGGCTGGACGGTAGTCCGACCAGCCTCTATCAAGAACGACTGCTATCCGGTCGTCAGACGCTACTTCGTCCCGACACCAGTTTGAAGACCAGGATGATCACCGCGACCACCAGCAGCAGGTGAATCAGCCCGCTGGCGATGCCGGCGACGAAACCGATCAGCCACAAGACAACAAGGACGACAAGGATCGTCCACAGCAAACCAGACATTGTTATGCCCTTCCTCCTTGGGGGCGAAAGCGACGGATCGAAGATAGGTCGAAGATAGGTTCCGCCGCTTATCCGAACTCGAGTTTCTCGTAGCAACGGGGTTGCACGTGGGCTTGATAGAAATAGAACACATGTGCGATACTGGTGTCGTCCCGTATATTTGGACCTGGCGAGCGGCGGTGGCGAAATGGCAAACGCAATTGATTCAAAATCAATCGTCCGCAAGGACTTGTGGGTTCAACTCCCACCCGCCGCACCAGATCCCATTACCTGGCGTCCGCGGTGCCGGGCCTCGCCGCCGTATCCACTCGAATGTGTCGACGACCACGGTGTCGGGCCTAGCTACGCGTATCTCCTGGGCCTCTATTTGGGAGATGGCACGCTCACCCTGGCACGTCGCGGGGTGTGGCGACTCCGGATTTCCCAGGACACCCGTTACGCAAGCCTGATTTCGATGTGCACTGCCGCCATCCTGGACGTAAATGGCAGCCCTGCTGGAACGGTCGCGCGGCCCGGTTGCACCGAGATCTACCACTTCTGGAAGCATTGGATTTGCGTGTTTCCACAACACGGCGCGGGACCCAAGCACTTGAGGCAGATCAAGCTCGAGGCATGGCAACGCACTCTTGTCGAGCAGTTTCCACGTGAGTTCGTGAAAGGCTTGATTCACAGCGACGGTTGTCGCGCCACCAACAAAGTCAAGGGCGCAAACGGTCGCCCGTACTCCTACCCCAGGTATTTCTTCACGAATCATTCCGATGACATTCGGGAACTATTTGTCTGGGCGTGCGGTCTGATCGGCGTTGACTGCCGACCGAACAATCGCTGGAACATCTCCGTGGCTCGGCGTGCCAGCGTGGCCATCCTCGACGAGTTCATCGGTCCAAAGCGCTAGACTCGGCTCCGGTCCCCGGCGCCGGAGGGACTTCGTATCCGTGAGGGAAATGGTCGACGTGACGCCGTCTGATTCGTTGTCCGGCGTCGACCCCGCAACCGGGGCCGCCGACGCGGCACCCACGCGCGTCCTAAAGCCGAACGATGTGCTGCAGCACGCGCGCGACAAGGCCCTGGTCGAGCGCGCCGTCGGCGGCGATCTCGAGGCCTTCAACGAGATCGTGCTGCTTTACCAGGACTACCTCTTCGCGCTGGTGGTGCGGGTGGTGCGCGACCGCGACTCGGCGGCGGACGCTGTCCAGGAAGCGTTGTTCTCGTGCTATCGCAACCTGGACCGTTTCCGGGGCGACTCATTTCGTTCGTGGCTGACGCGCATCGCGCTTAACGCCGCGACCGACGTGCTGCGTTACCGCAAGCGCCGCCCAGCCGACCCGTACCCAGAATGGGAGGACGACGCGTGGCAGCCGCCGGCGGGCGAGGAGGCCTCGCCTGAGCGTAGCGCCATGAAACGCCACACCCAGCGCGTCCTTTCCGAAGCGCTGGCCGAGATCACCTCGGATCAGCGCAAGGCGATCGTGATGTACGACGTCGAGGGTTTCGACTACCAGGAGATCGCCGACATCACCGGTGTGTCGCTCGGCACGGTCAAGTCGCGTATCCATCGCGGCCGCCTTGCGCTGCGCGACCTTCTGGGCAAGAACATGGAACTGCTGCGGGAGTAGAGGCGTCAGATGGCCGTGCCCAATAACCAGTCTCTTTCCGCCGAACATCGCCGCCACGATCGTCTGCTCGTGGCCCGTTTCGCCGTGGGTGATGCCAGTGGCGCGCAGGAACATGAAGCGCGCGATCTGGTTCGGCGCTGTTCTGAGTGCGCCGCTCTGGCGGCCGACATAACCGCCATCTCCACCTCGGTCGCGCAACTGCCGGCAGCGCCCCGTTCGCGCGACTTCCGCTTCACGAGCGACCAGGCCGCGCGCATGCGTGGCTCGCGTTTTGATCGCTGGCTGCGCACTATCAGTGGATCCGGTTGGGCCACGGTCCGTCCGGTTGCCGCGGTCGCCCTATCGGTCGGCCTTGTCATGAGCGTCGTCGGCTTCCTGCCGATCCTGGGCGCGGCCTCGACGGCGCCCGCCGATACCTTATTCACGACAAATGCTCCCATTGCGGTCGCGGGTCAACCCTCGCCCGAGCAGGCAAGCGACACGCGCACCGGCCCTGGCGCGGCGCCTTCGCCGGCTCAGGGCGGCATCGAGCCCCCGCTGGGCGTGGCCGAATCGACGGCGGGCGGCCAGCTCGACAACGCCTATCTCCAACCGCCGACGAGCGCACCCGAGCAGCAGCAGCCCGTCGCGCAGCAGACGCAGCCGACTTCCGGCAAGGCCGGCACGGGCAACGATCTGGGCAGGCAGCTACCCGGATCGAGCAACGGACTGCGCGACTTGATCCTGTTCGTCGGCATCCTGGTGACGCTCTTCGCCCTGTTCGTGCTGGCACTGCTGTACGCGGCGCGCCGGCGCTACTACGACCCGCTGCTGCGCTGATCCTGAGAGCGGCGCGCTCGCGCCGCCTCATAGGCGATGTCAACGATCGCCTCGCGGTCGTCCGGCTCAACATCACGCAGTAGCCCGCCCAGGTAAGCCTGAAGCCGGGTGCGCGTGCCATACCAGTGGCCCAGCATCGCTGCTGCGATCAGCAGCGGCAGCTCGCTCGCGAGCAGATAGCCGATCAGCCCCCCACCGGTGTAGACATCGACCGGGTTGGGCGGCACCTCCATGCCCGGCGGCACGAGACCCGGATCGGTATTCGTTGCGAACCCGATCACCAGGCCGTAGGTGACTCCTGCGAGGACCCAGCCGGCAATGATTGCCGCCAACGTCACGGCGAGCGGCCAGCGGTCGGCGCGCTGTGCGACGACGACGCCCACGACCAGCGCGGTCGCGGGCGCAATCAGCGTGATCAGCGAGCCCACGCTCAGGAAGACCGCCGTCATCGGGCCGCCGCGCAGCGATAGGAACGGGTCGGCCGATTGGGCCAACCAGATTGCGACGATGGCCACGCCCAGAAGAACGGCCCACGGCTTCTGGTAGCCGGCCCGCGTAGGCACTGGCCCAGCAGGTATGCGCAACCGGCGCTCGATCTGGCGCTGCACGTACGCGCCGCCGCCAAGAGAAAGGGCCGCAACCGTTCCCGCCATCTGCTCGAAATCCTTGGGCATGAGCGCGCGCAGGACCAGGAAAGCCACCGCATACACGCCGATGACTATTGCGAGCGCGGCCAGGAATGGCAGGTTGAGCCGGCGGGCGGGAGGCGCGATCGCGGCGGCCTGCGGCTGGTTCAAGGCGGCCAAGACTAGCGTTTGGGTCGGTGGTCGAGAAGGGGTGAGTACGCCCCCGGCCGGTAGAATCGGAAACGTGCCGCGGCTGATGCTCCTCGACTCGAACAGCCTGATCTATCGCGCCTTTTTCGCGCTCATGAACACGCCGCTGACAACCAGCAAGGGCAAGCTGGTGAATGCGGTGTTTGGCTTCTGGAGCATCGTCCTGCGCGGTTTCCAGGACGTGAAGCCCGACTACGTCATCGCCTGCTTTGACCTCGCAGGTCCAACGTTCCGGCACGAGCAGTTCGCCGATTACAAGGCCACCCGGCGCGAGATGCCTGATGACCTGCGTGACCAGTTCCCGATCGTGCGCGAGATCATCGGTGCGTTCGGCATCCCCATCTACCAGCTACAGGGTTACGAGGCCGACGACCTGATTGCGGCGCTTGTCAAGCAGGCGGAGGCGCGCGACGTGGCCACGACGATCGTGTCGGGCGACCTGGACTTGCTGCAGCTGGTGAGCGAGCGCACGACGCTCATGACGACGCGCGGCGGCGTCCAGCAGACGACCTTCTACGACCCGGCGCAGGTCATGGAGCGCTATGGCCTGCGGCCGAACCAGATGATCGACTTCAAGGCGCTCAAGGGCGACACCACGGACAACATTCCGGGCATCGCCGGGGTCGGCGAGAAGACGGCGGCCAAGCTCGTCATCGACTGGGGCTCGATCGACGGCATTTATGAGCACATCGACCAGGTGCTGCCCGAGAAGTTGCGCGCGAAGCTGGCCGACAACCGCGCTGACGTGTACCGCTGGCGCGACCTGGTAACGGTGCGACCGGATATCCCGGTCGAGCTCGACCTCGAGCGCGCGCGCCTGGGCGAGTACGACCGCCAGGAAGTGCTGCGACTGTTCCGCGAGTACGAGTTCCGCTCGCTCGTCGAGCGGCTGCCTGGGATTACCGGCGAGGACGCGCGCGCGCCAGGGGATCTGTTGCGCGACGCTGATCGGAGCGCGCCGGTGCCCGCAGTACAGGTCGCGGGGCGTCCCAGCGCCGCCCAACGAGCGGCGGCCGCGCCCGAGTCCGGCGGTCAGGGCATGCAACTCTCTTTTGAGCTGCCGGGCTCTTTGAATCCGCCGGACAAGCCGGCGTCTGCTGCGGTGGCAGTTGCTGAACCTCCTCGAGCCAAGGATGGCGATGCGAGAGCCGGACTCAGAGCACTTCTCAACGATCCAGCACGTGCGGAGCGTTTTGATCAGGCGAGCGGCGTGGCGGAATGGATGGCGGCACAACTTGAGCTCACCGTTGGATGGGCATTGACGGACGTGCGGCCGCGGCGGGGCGAGCTGATCGGATTAGCCGTGGCCGATCGCAGCCGGCGCATCGTGACGGCGGACGCGGCGCACGCGCCCGAGCTGGCCGACCTCGTGCTCGCGAGCGGCAAGCCCCTCGTGGGCCACGAGCTCAAGCAGCTGTTGGTGTGGCAGCTGGCGCGGCGCGACCCGAGTGCAACGGGTAACGCGTTGCGCGACGCGCGCGACCTGCCAGCCGCGGCGCTCGACACCCAGATTGCCGCGTACGTGCTGAACGCCGCTCTCCGCAGCCAGACGCTGGCCGGCATCTCGTCCGAGCGTCTCGAGATCGAGCTGCCACCTGACGGCAGCCTTGGTGGTGCTGATCACGCCGCGCTGCAGGCGGCCGCGGTGGTCGCCGCCCGTGAGCCCATCGAGACGGACCTCGGGGAAAACGTCAGCCTCGCGAAGCTCCTGCGAGAAGTCGAGCAACCGCTCATCCCCGTGCTCGCTTCGATGGAAGCCGTTGGCGTGGCCATCGATCGCCAAGCTCTGGCCCAGCTCTCGACGACGTTCAGCGTGGAAATCGCCCGGTTGGAGCAGGAGGTGTACGAGGCAGTCGGCCACGAGTTCACCATCGGCAGCCCCAAGCAGCTCGAGCAGGTGCTGTTCTACGAACTCAACCTGCCGCGCGGACGGCGCACCAAAACCGGCTTTTCGACCGACGCGACCGTGCTCGAGGATCTCCGGCCGGCGCACCCGGCGATCGACAAGATTCTTGATTGGCGGACGTATACGAAGTTGCGGAGCACGTACGTCGAGTCCCTGCCGCTGCTGCTCGACCCGCACACGGGTCGGCTGCACACAACCTTCCACCAGGCGATCGCCTCGACCGGCCGATTGAGCTCGACCGACCCCAACCTCCAGAACATCCCCATCCGTTCGGAGCTTGGTCGGAAGATCCGCCATGCCTTCGTCGCAGGCGGACCGGACGTTGTGCTGCTGGCCGCCGATTACAGTCAAATCGAGCTGCGCATCATTGCCCACGTATCGGGCGACACGCATCTGCGGGAGGCGTTCGAGCGCCGCGCTGATATCCACCGCGAAACGGCGGCCCGGGTGCTCCACAAAGACGCCGCTGCCGTTACGAGCGACGAGCGTTCCATGGCCAAGATGGTCAACTTTGGGCTGGCCTACGGCATGAGCGATTTTGGCCTATCGAGCCGGGCGAACATCCCCCGCCAGGAAGCGCAGGAGTTCATCAGCTCCTATTTCGCCGCCTACTCCGGCATCAGCTACTACATGATGCACATCAAGGACATCGCCAAGGAGCAGGGCTACGTCTCGACCCTGTTCGGCCGGCGGCGCTGGATCCCTGAACTCCAGGCGCGCAATGGTGCGTTGCGCGGCGCGGGCGAGCGAATGGCCATCAACATGCCCATCCAGGGCACGGCTGCCGACATCGTCAAGATCGCCATGATCCGGCTCTACGATCGGCTCGCCCGCGAGGGCTCGCGCGCGCGGATGCTGCTGCAGGTGCACGACGAGCTGCTGCTCGAAGTGCCGCGCTCCGATTTGGATGCCACCGCGCAGGTGGTGCGCGAAGAGATGGAGGGCGCGGTCAAGCTTGACGTGCCGCTCACGGTCGAGATGAAGAGCGGCGCCGATTGGGAGTCGCTCAAGCCGCTCCCCGTCTAGCTCACTTGGTGGTCACATAGGCGTCGCACGCGCACACGTACGCATCGCGGCCGTGCGCGGCTAGATACAGGACGATTACTCCGCCCGCGTAACCAACCCCCCCCGGATTGGCCCATCGACGCGGCGAGCTTAGCGACGCGGTCTCGGCTGGTGTCCACGTGATGCCATCAGAGCTCTCGCGATATGCCACGAACGACCGATTGCACGTGCCGACCAAGCACTCTTCGTAGATGACGCGAACAACGCCCGCCTTCAGGTGGATGAGAGGCAGAAGGCTTCTATGCCCGGACGGGGAGGAGAGGTCGGCGGGTGTGGTCCAGGTCGCTCCCTTGTCGATCGTTCGCGTGTAGCGAACCCATTCCGACTCCCCACTCTTCGCGGCATAAGCCAAGTACGCGTGGCTGGCAGCGGCTGTCAGGCTAAGGGCGGCGAAATTGGCAGCGTTGGTGGCGTCTGCCGCCAACTCGATAGCCGATGCCCAGGTCGTTCCGTTGTCGAGCGAGCGGCGCACGTTGACATGGGTCGTGTCGACGAAGTAGGCGATATAGATCACGCCCTCGCCAACGGCGACCACCGCATAGTGAGCGGCCGCCCCGAGGCTGGTACTGGAGGCGAAAGACGTACCGCCATCGGTACTTACGCTGGCGCGCGTCACGCTGCCCCCCTCAACGTGCTCCCAGACGATGGCAACAACATCCCCGCGGCGCGCAATGGACACCCACCCGTAATCCCCGGTCGCGATATCGATGGGCGCGGAGAAAGTCGCGCCGCCATCAGAACTGTGGCGATAGTGAAGCGTGCTCGCAGAGAAGTCGTAGGCCTCCCACCAGGCGACGTCTACATCGGTCCCGGACCCGGCGATCGCGCTGAACCCTCCGTAGGTGCTGCCGAGCCACTGCGCCGGCTCCCACGTGGCTCCCGAATCGGTGCTGCGCCGCGAGTAGAGGCGGGCACCCTCTTCCTCTACGCTGTCAACGTAGATCACCACGGCCGTCGACGAGCCGATCGTGGTTAGGGCAGCAAAGTCGGGACTGCCCGACGTCGTGATGGCTACCGGACCGTCCCAGGCTGATGCCGGAGGCTCTGGAGTCGCCGATGGCGTGGGCGCCGTGGTTGGCGTGGGCGCAGTGGTTGGCGTGGACTCCGCGGTAGGACTTGGCGCTGACCAGTCGGACGCGGTGGGGACGGCGGTCGGTGGTGCGTCAGTGGGCGCGACCATCGTGGAGGGCGCTGTTGCCGAAGTCGCTGGGGAGAGGCTGGGTGCCGCACTTGGGGCCGGAGCACCACAGCCGATTACGAGCATAACCAGCAAGATGGCCGCTCTCGCAATTGCTGCCCCCGCCCGCACCGCCATGTCGACCCCTCGACCTGCTTCTGGTTGGTGACGAGGCGAGGCTAGCAGGCCTACGTGAGAACGCAACTTCCGATGTTCGAAGACATCCGTAGACTCGGGGCGTGCCTGAGCTGCCTGAGGTCGAGACGATCGCCCGCGAGCTGCGGCCCGATGTCGTGGGTCGCACGATCAACAACGCCTGGTTCGACTGGCCGAACCAGATCAAACACCCCGCGCCATCGAAGTTCGTGGCCGCGGTCAAGGGTCGCGAGATCCTGTCGGTCGACCGCCGTGCGAAGTGGCTCGTGTTCGCACTCGGCCCAGCAAAGGCGCGCGGCGAGGCGGCGGTGCTGGCGATCCAGGTGAAGATGACCGGCCAACTCGACGTCGTTTCACAGAAGGATCCGCGCGACAAGCACGTTCACGCGATCTTCTCGCTCGACGACGGCCGCGAGCTTCGCCTGCGCGACACGCGCAAGTTCGGGCGCCTCGCGCTGTATGCGCCGGAGGAAGCGGCCACCGTGCTGGGCACGCTCGGACCGGAGCCGCTGGCCGACGAGCTGACGCCGCGCGAGTTCGGGCGTCTGCTGCGCGGGCGCAAAGCACGGCTCAAGACACTGCTGATGAACCAGGCATTCCTCGCGGGAGTGGGCAACATCTACGCCGACGAAGCGCTCTGGCGGGCGCGCCTGCACCCGCTGCGCAGCGCCGCCGGGTTGAGCGCCGTCCAGGCACGCGACCTGTACGTGGGCCTACGCGATGTGCTCAACGAAGCGATCGGCCGGCGCGGCTCGTCGGTCGACTCCTACCGCGCCCCCGAGGGGAGCGGCGAGATGCAGCATTTCCTCAACATCTACGGCCGCACGGGCAAACCCTGCCCGCGCTGCGGCCGGCCAACGCGACGCATGGTCATCGGCGCGCGCTCGACCCATTTCTGTTCGTGGTGCCAGCGGCTGCCGACGCGTGAGCGCAGCGCGGCGACGGACAAGCTGCTGGCGAGCGTTCGCTGATGGCCATCCTGCGCCTGTCCGCGGTTCGGCGCGAGATCGGCACCCTGGTCATCCTCGACTCGATCAACGCGTCGATCGCGCAGGGCGACAAGATCGGCATGGTTGGGGCCAACGGCGCCGGCAAGACCACGCTGCTGCGCATCTGTGCCGGGCTGGACTCACCTGATTCGGGGACCGTTCAACGCAAGCGCGGCCTGACCATCGGGCTGCTCACCCAGGAAACGAACCTCGATGCGGCGGTCGTTGCCGCGCCCACCCTCCGGGCCACGGTGCGCGCTGGAGCGGGGGAGCTCGAAAGGATGGAGCGTCGGCTGGCCGAGCTCGAGTCAGCCGGTTCGGCGGCGGTTGAATCGGCTGAATACGCCCATCTGCGCGAGCAGTTCGAGCTGCGCGACGGCTACTCGCTCGATGTCCGCGTTGATGCCGCGTTGTCCGGCCTTGGCTTCGCCCGGACCGACTGGGACCAGCCTCCGACGGCCCTGTCGGGTGGCCAGCAAACGCGCGCCGCCCTGGCCCGCCTGCTCGTGGCCGAGCTCGACCTGCTGATGCTCGACGAGCCGACCAACCACCTTGACGTGGCCGCGATCGAATGGCTCGAGACGACACTCGCAGCGCGGCCTGGCGCCCTCCTCGTGGCATCGCACGACCGCGCTTTCCTCGACGCAGTGGTGGGGCGCATCTGGGAGATCCGCGATCGACGCCTAGCTGCGTTCCGCGGCAACTACTCCGCGTACCTCGCTCAGCGTGAAGAGCGCGACGCGCGCGGACGGCTTGAGAGCGACGTCTCCGCGGCCACGGTCAAGCGCGAACGCGAGCTCGTCCAGACCTATCGCAGCCACCGCAAGTTCAGCAAGATGCACGAGCACGAGCGCCGCCTGGAAGCGGCGCAGGATGCGGCGGAGGCCGCGCCGCGCCGCCTGCCGGCGGCCGCGCTGTCCCTCCACGGACTTACCCGCCAAGCCACGGTTCGGTCGGGTGATGTGGCGCTTGACCTGGAAGAGCTCGTGGCCGGATACCCGGGCCGCCCCGTGGTCGCGGTGGACCGGCTCGAGGCGCGCCGCGGCGTGCGCATTGGCCTCGTGGGTGCGAATGGCTCGGGCAAGACGACTCTGATGCGCACGATCGCTGGCGAGCTGGCCCCGCTGTCGGGTTTCATGCGCGTGGGCAACAAGGTGCAAACCGGCTATCTCGCCCAGATCCGCGCCGAGGCGCTCGCCGGCACGACCGTGCTCGACACGATGATGGGCCGCGGTGGCCTCGACGAAGGCCCGGCGCGCGCGTACCTGGCGCGTTTCCTGTTCCGCGGCGATGACGTCTTCAAGACGGTCGATGTCCTGTCCGGCGGCGAGCGATCGCGCCTCGAGCTGGCGCTCGTTGGTCTTCTCGCGGCGAACCTTCTGTTACTCGATGAACCGACGAACCACCTCGACATCCCGGCGCGCGAGGCGCTCGAGTCCTTCCTGCGGAGCGCGCCCGGCACCGTCATTGTCGTGTCCCACGACCGGCGGCTACTCGAAGACGTGTGCACCGAACTGTGGATCGTGTCTGACCCCAAGCCGGGCGCGCCGGCGAACGTGGCGCGCTTCGTCGGGAGCTTTGGCGAGTGGCGGGCCGCGGTCGCGGCGGGCTGGACGCCGGGCCAGGCACGCGCCAATCAAATAGCCGCGAGCAAGCCGGTCCAAACGCCAGCGCCCAAGGCGACCAACGGCAACGGGCGCGGGCCAGCCACGGCCCCCAAAGGCGCGCAGCCGCGACTGTCCAAAGACGCCTACCGGCGCCGTCGCCAAGTCGTCGAGGACGACCTCACGCGGCTGGGCCTGCGCAAGAGCCAGCTCGAGCTGGCACTGAGCGACCCGCGGGTTCAGTCGAACTTCGTCGAGCTCCGCCGGGTCAGCAGCGAGCTGGCCGATGTCGATGCCGCCCTTGCCCAGGCCGAAGAGGCCTGGCTGGTTCTGGCCGACCAGGCGCCGCGTTGATGACCGACACCCCCGGCGCTAACCGTCCGTTCCTGATCGGGCTCACTGGTCCAATCGGCTGCGGTAAATCGAATGTCGGTCGAGTGCTGGGCGAGCTGGGCGGAACGGTCATCGATGCCGATGCGTTGGCGCGTGAGGCCAGCGCGCCCGGTGGGCCCGCCGTCGGTCAGATTCGCGATCGTTTCGGCAGCGCTGTCTTCAGCGCCAACGGCGAGCTTGACCGCGCTGCCCTTGCGGCGATCGTATTCGACGATCAGGCCGCTCTCACTGACCTCGAGCGGATCGTCCACCCCCATGTCCGGCAACTGATCAACGCCCAACTCCAGGTCGCTGAACGCGACCACGTGCCGTTTGTCGCAGTTGAGGCGATCAAGCTGGTCGAGGGCGGCCTGGCCGACCAATGCGACGAGGTGTGGCTGGTCGAGTGCTCGGAGCCAACACAGCGCGTGCGCCTGGCTCAGCGCGGGACGCAGCCCGATGACGTTGAGCGTCGCCTCGCCACGCAGGGCCCCAGTCTCGCCGCGCGGCTTACCCAGTTGCTGGGCGATCGCGCAGGCGTTCGGCACCTTTCGAGCGAGGGCACGATGGACGAGACGCGGGCTATCGTGGAGGACGCCTTGGCCGACGCGTTGGAGGCATTTCTCGCCGACGACTAGGCCGGCTTGGTCCGTCCTGAATCGGCGTCAGCCTATGGAGTCGCGGAGGGCTGGGCCGACGCCTGAGGCGAAGAACTCGGTCCGGGAGATCCTGACGGTACGGGAGTGGTCGGCGACCCACTCGGTCCCGGGACCGCAGAGGCGCCCGGGCCGGGATAAGGCGACGGCCCAAGCAGCTTGGTCAAGTCGATTAGTTGCGGCACGGGGTAGAGGTAATACATGATCAGGCGGTCGGTGGTTGTCCCGTACTGAGAACTGTCGACAGGCCGCGTGTCTTCGTCAGGACGTAGCACCAGCGTGAATGAGTCCGGTGCCTCCTGGATGATGTGCGCGATCTGCTCGGCCTGGCGCAGGTCGACCTTGAAGACATATAGGTTGTCGTCGGGGGTTACCTTGAGAACATCCAAATCCTGGAATGTGATCTTGGTCGATGTTCCACATTGCAGCTGCGAAGCCGTCACTGCGCTGCAGTCAACGTAGTTGCCGTTCGGATCCTGCTCCAGAACCTTGATGTCAACGCTGACGATCAGGTCGACGTGCTGGCCGGCCTGCACCTCTCCACCTACGGCGCGCTCATCGGGAATTCGGATGGACACCGCACGCCAGAACTGAGAATCGGGCGCGACCGTCTCGTCCGGCCCCAGAATGCTGAACTCGGAATCGGCCGTCGAGGTTGCGAACAAGGAGGGGGTCATCTGTTGGTCTGCGTAGATCGGCACTGACGTTACGCGGCCGACCACATTCGCCGGATCGCGATAGGTCTGGCCCAGGATCTCATCGGTCGGGACGTCGCGCTTGGTGACGTCGTCGGCGGTGATAGTGGAGCGCGCCGGGATGTCGCGCGCGGCCACGAGAACCGCCTCCTTGACCACAACCGGCGCCTGGTTGCCGTTCGACGCCAGTCGAAATGCGCCGTACCCGGCGGCAATTGCGAGGGTGGCCCCAAGGCCGATAAGCAGAAGCCGGCGACGTCGGCCGGTGTCCTTGAACTCCATCTCCATGCACCGGACCGTACGGAGTGGCGCGCCATGTCACCACGACCCGGTCGCCGCACCGATGGGGTACCAAGGGCCTAGATGGGCGGGTGACGGAATTCGAACATCTGAGCGAAAGTGGGATAATCGGGCGCTCATGCCCGACTTCCGACTTGAAGCCCCATTCCAGCCCACCGGCGATCAGCCCCAGGCAATCGACGCCCTTGTCAGCGGGCTGTCGCGCGGCCTCAAGAAGCAGGTCCTGCTGGGAGTGACGGGCAGCGGCAAGAGCTACACGATGGCGTCGGTGATTGAGCGTGCCCAGCGACCCACGCTGATCCTGGCTCACAACAAGACGCTGGCCGCTCAGCTGTACAGCGAGATGCGCGAGTTCTTCCCCGATAACGCGGTCGAGTACTTCGTCTCGTACTTCGACTACTACCAGCCGGAGGCGTACCTGCCGCGCTCCGACACTTACATCGAGAAGGACTCATCGCGCAACGATGAGATCGACAAGCTGCGCCACGCGGCGACAAGGGCGCTGTTTGAGCGACGCGACACGATCATCGTGGCGAGCGTTTCGTGCATCTACGGCCTGGGCGCGCCGGTCGACTACGGCGCGACAGTGACCCGCCTCAGAGTCGGCGGCAAATATCGCCGCGACGGTGTTCTCCGCCAGTTGGTCGATCTCCAGTACCAGCGCAACGACGCGGCCTTGAGTCGCGCTCGTTTCCGCGTGCGCGGCGATACGCTCGAACTCCAGCCGGCCTACGACGACTTCATTGTCCGCGTCCAGTTCTTTGGCGACGAGGTCGAGAAGATCACTGAGGTCGACCCGCTGACCGGCGAGCTCCTCGCCGAGCGCAAGGAGCTGAACGTCTATCCCGCGTCGCACTACGTGACACCGGCCGACAAACTCAAGGAAGCGATCGTCGACATCGAGCAGGAGATGGAGCAGCGCGTCGAAGAGCTCAAGCAGCGCGGCATGGAGCTCGAGGCTGAGCGGCTCCGCCAGCGCACGACGTTCGACCTGGAGATGATGCGCGAGCTGGGCTTCTGCTCAGGCATCGAGAACTACTCGCGCCACCTCGCCCGGCGCGAGGCCGGCTCAAGGCCGTGGACGCTGCTCGATTACTTCCCGCCCGACTGGCTGCTTGTCGTCGACGAATCGCACATGACCGTGCCGCAGGTCGTGGGCATGTACAAGAACGACCGCACGCGGAAGGAGATCCTGGTCGACTTCGGCTTCCGTCTTCCGTCGGCCCTCGACAACCGGCCGCTCACTTTCGAGGAGTTCGAAAACCACCTCAACCAGGTGGTCTTCATGAGCGCCACGCCGGGCGCCTACGAGCTCCAGCGACAGGAACAGATCGTGGAGCAGCTCGTCCGACCAACGGGCATCATCGACCCGCAGATCACCGTTCATCCCACAGAGAACCAGATCGACGACCTGATCGACCGAATACGGGATCGCGTCGAGCGCGGCGAGCGCGCACTGGTCACGACGCTGACCAAGAAGATGGCCGAGGACCTGGCCGACTACCTGCACGAGATGGGGGTGAAGGTCGCCTACCTGCACTCCGAGGTCGACACGCTCGAACGGGTGCAGATCCTGCGCGACCTCCGACTTGGCGTGTACGACGTTGTCGTTGGCATCAACCTGCTGCGCGAAGGCATCGACCTGCCCGAGGTGACGCTCGTCGCAATCATGGACGCCGACAAGGAGGGCTTCCTGCGATCGGCCTGGGCGCTCATCCAGACGATCGGCCGCGCGGCGCGCAACGTGGCGGGCGAGGTCGTCATGTACGCCGACCGCACGACCGAGTCGATGCAGGTCGCTATCGACGAAACGTCGCGCCGGCGCGAGAAGCAAGCGGCCTACAACGTGGCGCACGGCATCGTGCCGCAGACCATCGTCAAGGGCATCCGCGACATCAATGACCGTCTCCGGGCGGTCGCTGAGGCGAGCGGCGCATACGGCGGGAGCGGCCGCGCGCGCGAGTTGACACAGATGTCGCGTGAAGAGATTGGCAAGCTCGTCGCTCAGATGGAGGCCGAGATGCGCGCGGCCGCCAAGGAACTGGAGTTCGAGCGAGCCGCAACGTTGCGCGACGAGATCCAGAACGTGCGGTTGCGGGTCCTGGAGGAAGACGCCTCAGTGGCGGTCGCGCGCGCGGCTGAGAAAGCCGCGGCCGCGCCACAGATTCCCAAGACGCCCACCGCCAAACCCACGGAACGCGCGGCTGCCATGAAGAGCGGCGCGCGCCGCGGCCGCCGCGCCATTAATGCCGGTGAGGTGGCGGGCCTCGAGGTCACGTCGGTCACGGTGTTGCCCGCCGACGAGGAGCCGGCCGCGAACCTCGATGGCCAACCGGGCATGGACGAGGGGACCGCCGCTGACTGGCTGCCGGGCATCCGCGACGAACACGAGGGCGACGACGCGGGCTGGATGGCGCGCTGGCTCGACCGTCAGACGTGGGACAGGCGCGTCACGCCCAACGTCATCAAGCGCACCGGCGAGCGGCCGGCGCGCCGCGGAGGCCGCCGCCGCGTCCGTTAGCCCCGGCCCGCTCGCCCGCACCTAACGATTGTCGCGGGTAGGACTATTGGTCAGCCGACTGGACGGCCGGCGCACGCTTCACTTGCCGTGCGGGCCTGCGCCCGCGTGACCGTGCGCCGATTGCCAGCCGGATTGGGTAAGTGAACAAACTCTTCAGACAGCGCGAATCGGGGAGAGGCCAGGGCTTGGCTGAGTTCGCCATCGTGCTGCCCGTCATGTTGCTCATCGGGCTGGTCGGCGTCGACTTCGGTCGGATCTACTTCACGACCATCCAGGCAGCCAATGCTGCGCGTGAGGCGGCCGACTACGGCGCTGAGTACCCATCGGACAACGCCGGCATGATCGCGCGCGCCAACGCGGAGCGGAACGCACAGTCGCAGGCCGGCCAGCCTGGCTCACTGACTTATCCCCAGAACATGGACACTACCTGTGCCTCGCCCGGTGGGACCTCGATGTCGTGCGCAGACGCGCCCGGCGGCGGCGGTGCCGGGAACACGCTGACGGTCAAGCTGACTCTGCCGTTCACCTTTCTGACGCCGCTCATAAGCAACTTCTTCGGGGGCAGCCTGAGCATCACCTCGTCTGCAACGGTGGTTGTGCTGGGCCAAGCCGGTGATCCGGAGGATCCCAACCCGGACAACTGCGACGGTCCGTCAACCCCAATGCTGACTGTCACTTCCTCGGGACTTGTGGCTGTGATCGACCCAGCCGGGTCGCTGCCGGATTCGGGTGTTTGCGCCATCTCTGGCTACAACTACGACTTCGGCGACGGCGAGACCGGGGTCGGCGGAACCGTCCCGACAAGTCACACGTACAGCTCGGCCGGCACCTACACCGTCGAGCTGACGGTTACGAATCAAGGTGGTTCGGCCACTGCGACGCGGACCCTCACCGTGCCATCTGCTGGCGCGAGCGCCGCACCGACCGCCACGGCCGGTGCGTCGTCGACCCCGGGAGCCGGCCCAACGCCAACGCCCAGCCCCACTCCTGCGCCCAGCGCCAGCCAGAGCCCGAGTCCAACGGGCGCGCCTACTCCGACGCCGTTCGTGTGCGGCAGCGCTACTCCTGCTTTCACGTACGTAGGCTCGTCGCATGGCAGCACGGGTCAAGCCGACTTTACGGACCAGTCGACCTATGCGACCGGCTGTCCGATCACGACGTGGCTGTGGGACTTTGGCGATGGCACCCCACTGTCCAATGCGCAGAATCCCTCGCACGATTTCGATAACAAGAACGGGACCTACACGGTCACCCTTACCGTCACCAATTTCGCTGGATCCAGTTCCATCAGCAAATCGGTGCATCCAAAGTGAGCAAGTTAAGGCGCGGGCGCGGCCAGTCCCTGGTCGAATTTGCCCTCGTCCTACCGATCTTCATGTTTGCCGTCCTCGGGTTGATCGACGTAACGCGTCTGGTCTACCTCAATTCGACGCTCTCCCAGGCGGCGCGCGAAGGGGCTCGAACGGGCAGCGTTGAGGCCAGCTATCGCGGCAGCAGCGATTCGGGTTGCGGCGATCTGGGCGGGCCGATCTGCCCGGCGAATGACGCGGCACTTGTCACCGAAATCAGGGCGGCCGCCAACCGGATGATGACCCCTTTTGGCTCGGTCAGCTCGCTCTACATCAGTTGCGTCGAGGAAGACAGCACGCCCCCGGCCGGCAACTGGACATCTGCCAATACGTGCCCCAACAACTCACCCGGCAGCGTCCTGTCGGTTCGCGTAACCGCCCAGTTCACCCCGATCACGCCCGTGCTCGGCCAGCTCCTTGGTACACCTCTGTCGGGCTCCGCCACGATGACGATCAATTAGGAGGATGTCTTCATGTCCCGCATGAATCAAACGGGGCGCCAATCGGGCCAGGTGCTCGTTCTATTCGCGATCAGCTTGACCGTGATCATCTCTGTGGCGGGCCTTGCAGTTGATGGTGGCAACGGCCTGACGCAGCGTCGTAACGCACAGAACACGGCCGATTTCGCTGCGCTTGCTGGTGCGCGCATCGTCGCCGAGTGGATTTCCGGTGACCTGGCGAACGGAACCGATACAAACGTACGAGCCGCAATTCAGAGGACCGTGGATGCCAATGGCGGCGATGCACTGTCGTTTGGCGCGCCCAACGGACCGCGCTACATCGCCGAGGACGGCGCAGAGATCGGGTACATCGGTTCAGGTTCGATTCCTGCGGATGCCGTCGGCGTGCGCGTCACGGCCGATCGTGCCTTCCCGACCTTCTTCCTCAGAGTCGCGGGCATCAACACGTGGACGGCGGGCGCGACAGCCACCGCACGTGGCGGCTACGCGACCGGCGCGCCGAGCGGTGGATTGTTTCCGGCCGGTATCGCGCTGGCGTTTTTTCAGACTTATCCGTTCTGCGTGGGCGAAGTTGGCTCCTCTGAGAGCTGCGACCCGCAGCACCTCACGCCCGGGAGTCTCAACGTACCCGGTGGGTTCGGTTGGCTGAAGTTCGGCTGCAATGGCTATGGGCTCGGCCAGGATCCACCCGCCAATTCGGGCGGATGCAGCGAAAACAAGCCCTTCCTGCAGAACGAGATTGGGCCGCCCAGCAATTCCTACGGCTGTTGCACAAAGGTCGGCCTCAGCGGCAGCGCCGACTTGATTGGCAGCCTGCCGGGCAACAAGGTGAGCGCCGACTGCAGTTACTGGATCGAGCAGAAGTCGACCCTTGTCGTGCCAGTCTGGGATTACGCCGGCGGCACCGGGTCGAATGGCTGGTACCACATCGTGGGCTTCGCGGGCTTCCAGATCACGGGGTGCTCAGGCGGCAAGGATCTCGAGGGCGTCTGGCGTAAGGCCTTCTTCGAGGGCCCGGTTACATCACAATCGAATGGTCTGCCATTCCAGTCGTTGGGCGTTCAACTGATCCGCTAGGAGCTAGGTCAGGTCCTCCTTGGTGAGGCCGAGCTCGATGCGGCCCGTCTCGATCTCGCGCACAGAATCGAGCGGGGCGCGCCATACGCCGCCCATCACGCCCACGCGCTGGATGCGGATCACATCGGGATCGATGCCGATGACGGTGCCCAGCTCTTCGCCTGAGGCGTCGAAGACGCGCCAGCCGGGTTGGATCTCTTCAGGCAGCAGCGTCATCAGCGCGAGGAACGCGCGACCTTGTCGTCGTCGCTGACCTCAATGCCGTGCTTGTTCGCGGCCGCGACGATCTTCTTCCGCGCGCTTTCCTTGGCTGAGGAACTTTCGAAGTCGGTCTGGTTCCAACGCGCCATCGCGTTGCGGACGTGCGACTCATCCTCGATTGGCAGATGGCCCTCGCCCTGCTTGTCGACGTAGGCGAGGTTGCCCTTCTTGATGTGCTTGCGGCTTTTTGCGCTGAGTTCGGCCATGTCGGGACTCCTTCTTGGCTGCGGTTTCGCTCTGTTCCGAGAGTCCTGCCAGGAAGGTGGAGGAGGCGACATGAGGCCGGTCGGATGGGTATCGGGTGCGTCACAATCCGCCATCGGCAAGCGCTCCGCGCGACTGGGCGGGAGGAGTCCCTTGAGATTAGACGCAGACCTGGTTTGGGACGCGCGCAGCGCGAGACGGCCCGCAGGAGAGTCAGTCCTTCGCTGCCGCCCGGGTCGCGAGCAAACTCCGATCAGCCGTGAGGCTCGATCGGGATCCCGCAGGCTGAGCCGGGCCCGGCTCAGGGGGCATGGCCGCGATCAGCGAAGCGCCCACTGGCTTGGGCCTGCCATTTCGGTGTGACGGATCGCGGGCGACTATCGGGATCGCCACGGTCGAGTGCGCGGCCTGGACTTCGGTGTCACGCACCGACGGCGCGGTCTTGTTCGCTCCGCCCGGCTCATCAATCAACTGCAGTTGAATGGGAACTGCCATGGCCGCTGTGCGGTCGACTTGCGCAGCCAAGGCTGGCGCGTCTGTCCATGGTGAAGGGGGCGGCAGCGAGCGAAATCGCTCGGCCACTATGGCCAACAGGATGGCCCAACCGGCGGAGAAGGTCTTGAGTTTCGCTTGGCCGCCTAGTCGCGCCGATTCGCGGCTGGCGACCTCGACTACGCGAAGTCCGTGACGCGCAGCTCTGATGTTGCCCACGATCTCATGGGCCCAGCCGTCAATTTCCGGCGCAAGCTTATCGCGGTGCTGCCGCCAAACGGCGTTGTAGCCGTACGTGATGTCGCTGAACTGGGTGCCGAACATCAGATTGGCCAGCTCCACAAACCCCCAGTTGCCCACTCGACGCAGGAGGGTGATGTCGCTCGTACCGGCGCCCTGAATGAAGCGTGTGCCCTTGGCGTAGTCCGCGCCAGCAAGCAGAGCGCCGACAAAGGCAGGGATTTCGGCTGGATCGGTTGATCCGTCGGCATCGAGGTGGACGATTATGTCGCCCGTTGCCGCGGCGAAACCGCAACGAAGCGCGGCGCCTTTGCCGCGTCCCTGTTGGTGCACAATTCGGATCGAAGGCATCAAATTGCGAGCAACTTGAATCGTGTCGTCGTCCGACTCGCCGTCGACCAGAATGACCTCACCGACGTCGGCCGGGATGCGCGGCAGTACGTACGGCAGGTTCTGCGCCTCGTTCAGCGCCGGAATTACCACGCTGACGACGACCTTGCGCAACTGTGCCCTCCCTATGCCGATGTCGCTATCTACCTGCGACGCTGCCCCGCCAACACCGGCGAAGCTCGCTGTTGCTGCCCACCCGGAGCGAGCAGGTAGGCGCAGGACGATAGTACCGGGGGGCATGTGGGTCAATAGTCCATCAGGCTTCAGAACGTAGGTACTGGTGACAGTACGCAACCTTCAGGCGGTTGAGTGCACTGAAGGCCCCTTAGGTGACGGGCGGCGTGATCGGAGTGCGACTTGTCCGGGGGGCCAGACTGATGGACGCCAAATTCACGGTCGAGTCCCAAACGTCGGCAACCGTCTTGCTAATCTCGGTCGCCGCCGTCCAGTCGACGAGCCGTTTGATCAAGGCTGGATCACCGCGCACCTCCAGCGCTTCGCCAGCGCGCAAGAGACCTTGGTCAACCCGCAGGCGCGGCTGGACGCCAGCCAAGCGACACAGCTCGTCGATGATCCAGCGGATCGAGACGGTGCGCCCCGAGCACACATTGACCAGCAGCCCGCCGATCGCGATGTCCGTGGCGATCGCCGCTTCGAGCAGCAGGCGATAGGCATTGACCACGTCGCGGACGTCGGAAATGTCCCGTCGCAAATCGGCATTGCCGATGGCAACGTCCTCTGTCTGTCCGCGGGCGGCAGCAAGCACCCGTTGAGCAATTGCCGGCACTACAAACAATGGTCGCTGCCCTGGACCGGTGTGGTTGAAGGAGCGGGTGACGACGACCCTCAGCCCAAAGCGTGCGGCATAGGACAAAGCGACCGATTCCTGGGCGGCCTTCGAGAGGGCATATGGCGTGGCCGGCGCTAGTGGGCTCATCTCGCTGAGCGGGAGGTCCTCGGTGCCTGCGACACGATAGACCTCGGACGACCCCGTAATCAGGACGACGGGAGGGTTGGGAAGGGCTCGGACGCCCTCGAATACGTTGATCGTGCCGGCGACGGCTACGGCGAATGCGGTGTGCAGGTCGGCCGCGGCCTGGTGCGCGGATGAGATGGCGGCAAGATGGACGACCGCGTCTGGACGTGTGGCGTTGAGTGCGCGCCAAACCGCCAGACGATCCGTCACGTCCACCTCCGGCTCCTCAATGGTCTGGTGACCGCCGCCCTCCAGCTCCTTCGTCAGCCAGCCCCCCACGAAACCTTTGGAGCCCGTGACGAAAGCGCGCATTCAGCCCGCCGTTGGTGGAGGAACCCTGACCACTGGCTCCGGAATTGGTGCCGGGTTGACGCGCAGACGTTCGACGTCGGAGTCAACCATCATCTTGACCAGCTCTTCGAAGGTGACCTCCGGCTCCCAACCAAGTTGACGCTTGGCTTTGGCTGGGTTACCCAGCAGACGCTCGATTTCCGCGGGTCGGATGAACGCCTCGTTGACCACCACGTGTTCCAGGTAGTCGAGGCCCAGATGGCCGAAAGCGATCTGGCACACGTCGCGAACGGTGTGCGCCTCGCCGGTGGCGATCACGTAATCCTGGGGGTCATCCTGCTGCAGCATCAGCCACATCGCCTTGACGTAGTCGCCGGCGAAGCCCCAGTCGCGGTGGGCCTCCAGGTTCCCCAGTTCGAGCTTGGTGCTGAGTCCAAGGCCGACGCGTGCCGCGCCGTCGCTGATCTTGCGCGTAACGAACTCCAACCCCCGGCGCGGCGACTCATGGTTGAAGCAGATGCCCGACACCGCGAATAGGTCGTAGCTCTCACGATAGTTGACCGTGAGGAAGTGTCCATACACCTTGGCAACACCGTACGGGCTTCGGGGCCGGAACCGCGTCCCTTCGTTCTGCGGCGACTCGGTCACGTTGCCGAACATCTCGGACGAAGAGGCCTGGTAGAAGCGAATTGACGGGTCCACCAGACGCACGGACTCGAGCAGGCGCGTCACGCCAAGCCCGGTGAACTCGCCCGTCAAGACGGGCTGATTCCAGCTTGTGGGTACGAAGCTTTGAGCGGCAAGGTTGTAGACCTCGCTCGGCTGCGCCGAACGCAAGGCCGCCACGAGCGAAGCCTGGTCAAGCAGGTCGCCCTGCACGATTTCGATCCGGTCGCCCAGATGGGTCAATCGTTCGCGCGTGTCTGTGCTGGTGCGACGGGTCATACCAACTACCCGGTAGCCCTTCTCCAGCAGAAGCTCCGCGAGGTACGAGCCGTCCTGCCCGGTGATGCCGGTGATCAGTGCAGTACGCGTCATCGGCAGCAGTGTAACGATTGCCCGATGCCCAACCTGGCTGGACGCAACGATGTTGCTAACGCAATGGGGTTTGCGAGAACGACCGCTGGGTCGACCGACCGACCCTCTTGCAGGGCGATGCAAGGCTCACCAGTTTGCTCGTGCCGCTGATAAAGTCGGGGCGATGAGTCGCGCACGCACCAAGCAGGTCTGCACCATTGGCCCGGCCACCGCCGACAAGATCCCGGACTTGGTCGCGGGGGGCATGGACGTCGCCCGGATCAACTTCTCACACGGCAGCGACGACGACCACAAGGCGTATGTCCACGCCGTCCGTGCCGCAGCCCATAGCGCGCGCCGGAGCGTGGCGGTGATGGCCGATCTGCCCGGGCCGAAGCTTCGCCTGGGAGACCTGGCCGGCGGTGAGCTACGTCTTTCGGATGGTGCTACGTTCATGCTCCTCGCCGAGGGGCGCGTTCAGCCCCTGGCCGTGAGCCAAGCCGCGACCGTGGCTGACAGCGAGCTGCCGACCGAGTCAACGGGCAGCGAGGCTCCTGTCGAGCCGGCGAATGTGGCGCTGGCACGTGACGAGTCCGAAACACAGCCCGACACCACGGCCCATGTCGCCGCCCTGGCGACGCCCGGCGCAATCGTGCGTGGGGCTCAGCTCGCAGCGGTCTTGCAGGTCGGTGACCGGGTGCTCATGGCCGACGGGGCGGTCGAGCTGAACGTCACCGACGTGGCCGACGGCCAGGTAACCACGGACGTCGTAAGCGGCGGCCTGATCCGATCGCGATCGGGCGTCAACATCCCCAGCGAGCGCTTTGGGGACGGCGGCGTGACCGACGACGACCGCGCAGGCGTGCTGCGGGCGTTGGAGTTGCGCGTCGATCTGCTGGCGCAGTCGTATGTGCGCTCGGCTGCTGACGTCCTCGCGCTCAGGGCGCTGCTCCCCACCGACGGGCCGCGCGTTGTGGCCAAGATCGAGACGCGTGCGGCGGTCGATGACTTTCACGCGATCTGCGCCGCCGCGGACGGAATCATGGTTGCGCGCGGTGATCTGGGTGTCGACATCCCGTTCGAGGATGTGCCGATGATCCAGAAGGATCTCGTGCGCCGCGCCACCTCGGCTGGCCGATTCAGCATCGTCGCCACGCAGATGCTGGAGAGCATGATCAGCGCCGCGCTGCCCACGCGCGCAGAGGCGAGCGACGTCGCGAACGCGGTGCTGGACGGCGCTGACGCGGTGATGCTTTCGGCCGAAACCGCAATCGGCGCGCACCCGGTGGAGGCGCTCAAGGCGATGGAGCGCATCTGCCGCGCTGCCGAGCAGCACGTCGGAGCTAGCGAAGCTACGGCGCCCGAGCCGTCGGTGGCGATCACTCTTGCGGCGACGATGATGGCCGCGACCAGTGGCGTGGGTGCGATCTGGTGCTTCACCCGAACCGGTCGCACGGCTGAGTTACTGTCACTGCAGCGGCCGAGCGTGCCCATAGTGGCGTTCACGCTCAGTCCAGTGGTGGCGCGGCGGCTGGCCGTTAGGCGCGGGGTCGTTCCGCTGGTCCTGCCGGCAGGCGCCAAGAACGTCCCGCTGAACGACCAGATGGAGGCGGCGTGGCGTGCCCAGCGATCAGCGACTGCCGACATCGACAGCGTGCTGCTGGTAACGACGTCCAGTCAGCCGGGTGGCATTAATCGGCTCGAGTTCCACCGCCTGAGCGCGGCGGCTACCGCAAAGAGGGCTTGACCCAAGTTCCGCTGGAGCGAGGTCAAGGACGACGCGCAGCATGAGCGCGTGAGCTGCTACGGCTTACGGGGTACGCTTCCGCAGGACGCCCGCGACCCCCTGCGCCCGCGGCCCAAAGTGATCATCCGTTCTATAATGAGCGCGTGCCGCTCGGGACACATATGACCCAGGATTCGCTCATCGTTCGCGGCGCGCGCGAACACAACCTCAAGAACATCACGGTCGAGCTACCGCGCGACCGCCTCGTCGTCATCACGGGCCTCAGCGGCAGTGGCAAGTCGAGCCTCGCGTTTGACACGATCTACGCGGAGGGCCAGCGGCGCTACGTCGAGAGCCTGAGCGCCTATGCGCGCCAGTTCCTGGGCCAAATGGAAAAGCCGGATGTCGATCAGATCGACGGCCTCTCGCCGGCAATCTCGATCGACCAGAAGGGCGCGTCGCGCAACCCGCGGTCAACCGTCGGAACTGTGACGGAGATCTACGATCATCTCCGGCTGCTCTTCGCGCGCGTGGGCCATCCGCACTGCCCCAACGGCCACGAGATCCAACGCCAGAGCGTCCAGCAGATCGTCG
>JBDTUR010000006.1:0-28551 GCA_040007635.1 Chloroflexota bacterium | reverse complement strand
AGCCGCACTGCGCCAACTGCTCGCGCCAGGTGCACGAGGACTGGATCATCTGCCCTACCTGCCGCAACCGGCTGCGCCGCGTCTGTCCGAACTGCTCGCGTCTGGTCGAGCTCGACTGGTCGCTCTGCGCGTGGTGCGGCAAGGACTTCGAGCCGCAATCGCGACCTGAGGCGCAGCCCGTGCCCGTCCCCGCGAAGGGCCGTCGTGGAGCTCAGCCGGAGTCACCCACCGACTCGGAGCCGGCGCTGGCACCGTCGATGTCAGTGTCGTCCATCCCCGCACCCCAGCTTCCTACTGACGACGGCCTGACCACCTCTTGAGCCTCGCCAACCGTCCCGCGGCCGGCTTGTACGCGGCCGCCTGGGCGCTGTGCGGGCTGGGCATCGCGGCCCTTTTCATTGGCCTCACGTCCGACCCACCGCTGCGCGGCACCCTTGTGATGGGCGCGCTCGTGGCACTCATCCTGGGACTCGCCGCGGCCGCCGGCCAGCAGGTGATTGCCCGCAAGGCGCGACCAGCGGACAAGTACCACGGCCCCGCGCCGCTGATCCTGTTCTTCCTCCAGTTCGCGCTGGTTAACGCGATCAGCCTCGTGATCCTGGTTCTGGGCGCACCACTCGACGACAGCCCGTTGGGCTTCCTCCTCGCGGCCATCGTGCTGCTTACCGGCTACATCGTCGTGGTGTGGCTGTTCGTCGTTCGCACCGGCGCGCTGTCGTGGCGCGAGATCATCCGTGCCCAGCCGCTCAACGCCAGCCGGGCCGCGTTCGACATCTGTATCGGCGGGGCAACGATGTTCGGCGCTGCGATCGTGGCGGGAATCCTGGGCACGATCGTCGCCAACCTGCTGGGCACCCAGGCGCCCAACGTTGTGCCGGCACCCACTACGGGCGTGGATATCTTCATGATCGCCTTGGGCGCGGGCATCCTCGTGCCAATCGGCGAGGAGCTGTTCTTCCGCGGCTTCACCCTCACGGCTTGGCTGCGCGACCTGGGCGAGCGATCAGCGTTGATCCGCGCGACAGTTTTCTTCGCGCTTGTCCACATCGTGACGCTCTCGTCCGACACGTTCATCGGTGGCGTCAAACAGGCGATCCTGGTGTTGGCGGTGATCGGGCCGATTGGCTTCGCGCTGGGCTGGTTGTACCTGCGGCGCGGCCTGATCGCATCGATCGGCGGCCATGCGGCATTCAACCTCTTCAGCATCCTCGTGATGGTCCTGGCGCAATACCTGCCGGGCCCGGGGACGAGCGGATAAGCGCGCGCGAACCGCCAGGCACAGATCTGCAAAGCGGCCGTCCGTAGCATCCGTCACGTTCCTGGTTCGGGTGGCCGGTACGCCAGCAGCAAGAGATAAGGTTCGGATATAGGCGGTATCATGGTCGCTTCGGTGACGCTTGTCACCATATGAGGCGGCCGACTTGCCATTTGTCCGGACCACGCCGGTTGTCACCTGTCCTGACTGGCACCACAGGAAATCGGTCGTTCGCTCAAACGGGCCATACGAGCGCAACGGCCGGCACTACCGCCGCTACCAGTGCCGACCGCGGATAGGCAAGCCGCACTACTTCTCGGTCCTGCTCGACACGGAAGAGCCGCGACCTACTGCGCGCTGGCAGACGCCGCCGTCATGTCCCAACCACAAGGGCTCGCGGGTCGTGCGCGACGGCGTCTACGGCAAGTCAGGCCGGACGACGCGCCAGTGTTACCGCTGCACCCACGAGACCTGTAACGAGGCATGCAAGCCTGGATGCAAGGGCAGGCACCGCTTCACGCCTGATCTCCCGCGCGCATACGTCGGCCGCGCCGACGACGAGAACGTCTGCGCCATCTGCGGCGAGCCGCGCAATGTCCACCACGGCGAGCACGCCAATGCGCGCCGTCACGGCTGGTCGGACCGGATGGTCGCCCGAGCCCTGGTAGCGCTTTCGGTCGGCGAGACCTACGGCGATGCGGGCGCCTGGGCACAACGCCAGCGTCCCAAGCGCAAACAGCGCACGATCACAAACCCAACCGGGAAGAAGGCCTCGACAGCTGCGGCGAACAACCGCTGGCACGTGCCGGCCGACTGGGTCGAGGTTCACGGGCCTGCTATCTGGGAGCCACTTGATGCCAAGCTCCGCGAGCAGGAGCGTGAGGTGCGTAAGCGAGTTGACGAGGAACTCGCGGCCGGTCTGCCGTTGCGCAGGCCACTTGTATGGATCGCCGACGAGCTACCCATCAACGGCAAGGGCAACGTCCTGTTGTTTAACGTCTTGGTCATCGCAGAGGGCTACTGGATCGACGGTCGTGACGAGCCTGTGCTGCGTCTCCGATTGGCCCGCGCGATGCCGGATCGGACAACCGCGGCATGGCTCCTGGCCTTCGACGAGCTGGCCGGCTCAGGCCCAGACGAGATCTGGCCCGACGTGATCGTGTCGGATGCCGGCACCGGTTTGACCGCCGCCATACGCCGACGTTTCGGTGGACGCACGCGCTGGGTGCCGTCGGTATGGCACATCGCTCAGTCAGTCCGAAAGCTCGCGCTCGGCAAGAGCCCGATGAGAAATCGAACGCCCTTCCCCGATCTAGAGGCGCATCTCAGTTTGCTCAACCGTTCCTCTTGGGCGCTGTCAACGGTGGCCAGCTGGAAGTCGTGGTGGGACGAGCTCGAGGTGATCCTCGCGAAGAACGGTGTGAAGGGGAAACTTGGGCTGCGCCGCAGGATCTTCGAGCCGGGCATGGCCGACGCGATCCCATATCTCGGCAGTGGCGGAGTCGCCATTGGCAGCGGCGGCATCGAGGAGTTGGTCAAGCGGCGCATCAAGCCGCTATTCGCCGAAGGCCGCGTGACATTCACCTCGATCGAGCGGACCAATCGCTTGACCGACCTCGCCGTCGCGCGTGACCAGGGTTGGCTCGACGATGAGGTAGAGGTCGCCAAGCTAGTGCGTAGTGACACTCGCCCCTATGGCGGCTGGGCTCCGGCGCCGCGGATGATGGCGGATGTGAGCGACCCGGCGACCAAGAAGCGTTATCGCTCGTTGCGCGACCGGACGCTGCCGCTCCGGCTCGCGCGTGCCAAAGGTCTGATGTGATCGATCCGCGGCGTGCACGACAACTGCTCTGGGCCGACCTGCGCCTGGTCGTTATCGACATAGAGACGCTCATGGAAATGCCCGGTCTGCCGGATGACGTCGACCAGGAGCTCAAGGTCGCCATCGAGCAAGTTAAGGCGGGCGGCCAGCCAATCACCCTGGCGCCTCGCTCAGCCGCTGTTCGAAAGCGTCAACACCAGGCGGTGGAGGCTGCGGGGCTCTCAAGCACATCGGACGGCGTGGAGCCGGATCGCGCAGTCGAGATCCTGCCCGGGACGCCCGCGAACTCGGCTGATGATTTGCCCGCCGAGATCAACGGCGAGCACCGTGCCATCGCTCTCGCAGTTGCGACATGCCGCAAGGGCAAGCTCGAGGTAGCAACCTGGCAAACCCTCATCAATCCGGGCGTGCCAGTCGACCCGACCACGAGCGCCATTCACGGCCTCACAGACGAGCTGCTTGCCGGTGCGCCCGAGTTTTCCGTAATCGCGCCCGAGTTCCTGCTCCGTCTGACTCCGCCGGACAGCGACACCACCATCCTCGTAGCGCATAACGCCGGCTTCGACATCGGCGTCCTGCGCGCCGAGCTCGCCCGCGTCGGCGCCGCGCTGCCGGACCTGCCGATCATCGACACCGCCGGGCGGCTGCCCGGCCTGGTAGGCGTTTCCCCAGCTGATCGCAGCCTCGCGGCGCTTCTCAATGAGCTCGGCATCGTCAACTCGGCGCCCCATACGGCCGGCGGTGACGCGGAAGCCACCGCTCTGGCGGCGTGCGCGTTGCTCGAGCGCGCGGCAGCGGGCGGTTCGCACGACATCACCGAACTGTTGGAGCGCCTCGGCCTTCGCACCACCACCACCACAATCGGCGCGAGCAAGCCGCTGCCTCGAGCCAAGGGACCCAGCGGGCCCCAGATCCCGGACGACCACCTCGCCGCTCATTTCGTACTGTCGAGGCGGGCAGGCAAGCGCGAACTCGACCGCTGGATCAAGGTCGCCGACGACTGCGCGCGTTTTCGCTGTGCTGAGCTCGCCTATGACGACGCGAACCTTGTGCGCACCTCGGAAGCTGAAGTCCACACGATGCTGGATGCCCTGCGCGAGGTGATCAATCGCCGGGCGGCCGACGGCGACGGGCCGGGCGCGCATACAGCGCTGGGCGGTGTGGTCGTGGCCATCAACAAGGCGTGCCCCGTCCCGGCGTCGCCGGACTTCAGCGGTAAATACCCCTTGGAGCGCAAGGAGAGCATCGCCTACTACCACGCTGTCACCGCTGTGGTCGACCCACTGCCACGCTGCTCGCGCGACGCATGTCCAGCCTGCCGCGAAGCCCAAGGTTGTCCGCGCGATCTGGTGGCACGTGCTGTCGCGGTGCCGTTGCTGTCATGGGTGTGGAAGAACGGCACAGTTAGCCGCGACTCGGCGATCCAGAACTGGATGCCCTCGAGCCACAACGGCGGCTGGTTCTTTCATCGCAAGGACCCGCGCGGACCATTCGCGCCATCGACGATCAGTTACAGCGGCCCACCAGCCGGCGAGCCGCTCGCGGATGCCGGGATGGCGGTGATGCTGCGCACCTATCTGGTCTACGGCGAAGAACCGGACCGCGTCCAGAGAGTTACCGACATGACCGCGCGCGCGATCGATGAAGGCTGCCGCGACCCGATCGTCTGGGAGGCCTGGGCGCGCATCGAGGCGACGCCTGGGCGGCCGCAGGACCTCGAAGCGGCCATCGCTGCATGCGAGACCTGCCTTGGCTTCAGGCCAGCCGAGACGACCGATCCTGCCTGGTCATCGCTCGCGCTGATGCGCGATCACCTTCGCGGCCAGCTTGCACGCAGTCGCGAAGCGACCCGCATAGACGAGAACGGCCGCGTTGTCGTCGTGCGCCGCCATACGCCAGGGGCGAAGGCCAGACGCACGCGGCCGTTGAGATTTATCAGGACGTGACTCTTATCGCCGATGACGAGATGCGTCTGAGCGAAACTGCCTGTTTTCCATGCCGAGCCCGTCCCGCAAGATCGATACAGGGACGTCGGTTCGAACCGACGCCGCTGCCAAGAGGTCGGAGCGGAACACCTTGACAGGTACGCTGTCGAACACACAGTCGTCGACGGTGGCTGGGGTGAAGTGCCGCCGGTCCGATGGACGAAGTCGATCGAGGGGAAGACGCAAGCTGTGAAAAACCACCAGGAAGCCGCGGCCTTCATCTGGAATGCCGCCGATGAAGTGCTCCGCGGGATCTACAACGAGACCGACTACGGGCACGTCATCCTGCCCTTCGTCGTCATCCGGCGGCTCGACTGCGTTCTCGAGCCGACCAAGAAGGCGGTCCTCGACGAGCTTCACAAGCGCGAGGGCAAGGTCGCCAACCTCGATCCCTTCCTGCGCCGCGCTGCTGGCGAGACTTTCTACAACACGTCACCCCTGACGCTCACGACTGTTCTGGGCGACGAAGGCAACGTCAAGGACAACCTCAACATCTATTTGGCTGGCTTCAGTCCCAACGCACGCGAGATCCTCGAGCGCTTTGGGCTGAGCGAGCACATCAAGAAGCTTGATGAGAACGAGCTGCTCTACCGCTTCATCGGGAAGTTCACCTCGATCGACCTGCATCCCAACGTCGTGAGCAACACCGAGATGGGTTACATCTTCGAGGAGCTTCTGCGCCGGACCTGGTCGAATGAGTCGGCTGGCGATCACTACACGCCGCGCGAGTTCATCCGCCTCATGGTTGCGATCCTCTTGGCTGAGGACGAGCAGGTGCTTTCCCAGCAGCACGCCATTCGCTCGATATACGACCCCGCCTGCGGCACGGGCGGCATGCTGGCTGTCGCCGAGGAATACCTGCGTGACTTGAACCCGAACGCATCGCTCGAAATCTTCGGCCAGCAGCTCCTGCCCGAGACCTGGGCGATCTGCTGCGCGGACATGATGCTCAAGGGCCACGACCCCGCGAATATCGCTCAGGGCGACACTCTCAAGACCGACAAGCATCGAGGGCGGCGCTTCGACTATCTGATCTCCAACCCACCCTTCGGACAGGACTGGAAGAAGATCAGAGACATCATTGAGCGGGAACGCGACGAGCTCGGCTCCGACGGTCGCTTCGGCGCCGGAGTGCCGCCCGTCGATGACGGGGCACTCCTTTTTCTGCAGCACATGATCTCCAAGATGAAGCCTGCGGCCGATGGCGGCAGTCGGATCGCGGTCGTGTTCAACCAGGCGCCGCTTGTGTCCGGCGACGCCGGCCAGGGTGAGAGCGAGATCCGGCGGTGGATCATCGAGCATGACTGGCTCGAGGCGGTGATCGCCCTGCCCGACCAAATGTTCTTCAACACGGGCATCTACACCTACATCTGGATTGTGACCAACCGCAAGGCAAACGATCGTGTCGGCGCGGTCCAGTTGATTGATGCGCGAGACATGTTCGAGCCGATGGATAAGCCACTCGGCCAGAAGCGCAAGACGATCACGGCGCGCCATCAGGCCATGATCCTCGAGGCCTACGAGCGGAACGCCGACAGCGGCCATTCGAAGATCGTTCCGAACGCGGCGTTCGGCTTTCAGAAGATCTCGACGGAGCGCGCGATGAGAGTCCGGTATGAGGTGTCTCAAGACACCGTCGATGCCGTGGCGGCTTACAACGCCAGCTTGGCTACGGCATTCAAGCCAATGATTGGGAGCACTACGACTGACAGGGAAACGGCGAGCGGCTGGATAACCGATGCAACGAGGGATTTCACCGGGCGCGAGGTCCGCAAGCTGAAGCAGTTGCTATGGGCTTCAATCTCGGTCCTTGACGCCGACGGGCACGTTGCGCTTGACGAGGCTGGCCGGGTCCTCGGCGACTCAGAAAGCCGATCATCAGATCGCATTCCCCTCGACATGACCATCGACAGTTATCTCGAAGCCATGCGAACTCACATCCCGGATCTGATCGCGCTCCCGGACAAGACGAAGATCGGCTACGAGGTGCCAATCACGCGGTTCTTCTACCCGTATCGAGCGCCGCGTCCAATGAGCGAAATCGACGGCGACATCCTTGCCATCGAACGCGAAGTCGTCGGACTGCTGCAGGGCGAGGCTTAGTGATGGATCGAGTGCCATTGCGCGCAGTCGTAAGTAACCCAACGACGAAGGCGACCGAGCCCGGCCCGTTCATCGCGTTGGAGCACCTCGACGGTGCGATGGGTCGTTTGTTGCCGGAGCTTGCGATCGGCGAGCGTCCGGCGGGCGACTCAATCGAGTTTCGTCCGGGCGACGTCCTGTTTGGAAAGCTTCGGCCATACCTTGCGAAGAGCCTGCTCGTCACCGAACAGGGCCACTGCTCATCAGAGTTACTCGTTCTCCGCCCTGACATGAAGAAACTGGAACCAAGGTATCTCGCATACGTGGTGCAGACGCACGATTTCGTCGAGTGGGCCAATCGCGACTCGTATGGTGTGAAGATGCCGAGAACTAGCTGGCAAGCACTCTCAGGCTTCCCGCTGCCACTTCCGTCTCTGGATGAGCAGCGCGAAATCGCAGAGCAGCTCGATCGAGAGGCCGACAGGATCGATCTCTTGCTCGAGTTGGCCGAGCGAGAGCGACGATTGCTGCGGGAACGACGGCGCGCGCTCTTCAACCAGACATTGTTCGCCGACACGTCAGGCACTGGTTTCGACTCTTGAGCGCGATCCATCAGGAAGAGCCCTTCGAAGCCGCGATCGAGGCGAGCCTCGTCGACCACGGCGGCTGGACCAAGGGTTCCAAGGCGACGTTCGATCAGGCGCTTGGCATCGACCCCACTGAGCTCCTCGCCTTCGTCCGTGACACGCAACCCGACGAGTGGGCCCGTTTGGTCAAGAAGCGGGGCAGCGAGCTGAAGGCACAGCAGGCCCTGGTTGAGCGAGTCGTTTCCGAGCTCGACGTGCGCGGAACGGTCGACGTTCTCCGCCACGGCGTTCGCCTGAATGCCGAGGAGTTCCGACTCGTCTTCTTCCGTCCCGCCAGCGGCATCTCACCCGAGCTCGTCGAGCGTTACCAGAAGAACCGTTTGGCAGTCGTGCGGCAGCTCGTCTATTCCGAGAAGACCGACGACGAACTCGATTTGGCATTTTTGGTCAATGGCATCCCGACTCATGACGTGGAACTCAAGAACCCGCTCACGGGCCAGAATGTCGAGGACGCCAAAGAGCAATACCGCCACGATCGGGATCCGCGCGAGAAGTTTTTCGCCAAGAGATCGCTAGTCCACTTCGCCGTGGATCCCGATGAGGTCGCTGTCACGACGCTGCTGGAGGGTGCCGATACGACATTCGTGCCCTTCAACCTGGGACGCGATGGAGGCGCCGGCAATCCGCCGGCCGAGTCAGACGACAGCTATGCCACGAGCTATCTCTGGGAACAACTGTGGCAACGGGACGCATGGCTGCTGCTGCTCCAGCGCTTCTTGCATGTGAGCGAGACAGAGATCCTCGGCCAGGCGCGCCGCCAGGTCATCTTCCCGCGCTATCACCAGTGGGATGCAGTCCGCAAGCTGGTCGACGACGCTCGCAAGAACGGGCCGGGCGAGCGCTACCTGATCGAACACTCGGCCGGATCAGGCAAGTCGAACTCGATCGCATGGCTCGCCTACTCGCTCATGAGTCTCCACGACGATCAGGACAAGCCCGTGTTCGACAAAGTCATCGTGGTCAGCGATCGCCGCAACCTGGACAAGCAGCTGCGCGACACCATCCGTGGCTTCGAGCACACGCCGGGCATCGTCGAGGCGGCCGAGCGTGACTCGAAGCAACTCGCCAAACACCTCGCGTCGACCGCAGCCAAGGTAGTCGTCACGACACTTTGGAAGTTCCCTGTCATCGTCGAGCGCGCCCAACTGTTCCAAGACAGCCGCTACGCAGTGATCATCGACGAGGCGCATTCCTCGCAGACGGGCGAAGCAGCCGCCAAGCTCAAGCTCGCGCTCGGCAAGGGTGCGGCCACCGAAGAGGCCGACCTCAAGACGGCCCAAGAGGCCGAAGACAAAGCCGCAGCGCAGGACGATCCCGACGAGTTCGTCGAGCGCCTGATCGCCGCGCGTGGCCAGCAGCCCAACATCAGCTTCTTTGCCTTCACGGCGACTCCCAAGAGCAAGACTCTGCAGCTGTTCGGGACCAAGGGCGACGACGATCTATATCGCTCGTTTCATCTCTACCCAATGCGCCAGGCGATCGAGGAGGGCTTCATCCTCGACGTGCTCGAGTCCTACACGACCTACGCGACCTACCGCCGCGTAGAAGCCAAGGACAGCAAAGATGATCCCGAGGTCCCGACGCGACGGGCTCGCGCGGCCATCGCACGGTTCGTGTCACTGCACGAGCGCATGTTTGCCGAGAAGGCCGAAATCGTCGCCGAGCACTTCCTCGCGCAGACGAGGGCGAAGATCGGTGGCAAAGCCAAGGCGATGTGGGTGACCGCTTCGCGGCTTCATGCCATCCGATCGTTTCGGGCACTGAAGCGCTATATCGCTGAGAAGGGCTACGACATCGGCGTTTTGATCGCGTTCTCTGGCTCGATAGAGGATGGAGGCGCCGAATACACCGAGCCCGGCATCAACGACATCACCGAGGCGAAACTCCCCGACGAGTTCAAGAAGCCCGGGCGCCACATTCTGGTCGTCGCCGAGAAGTACCAGACGGGATATGACGAACCCCTCCTGCACACGATGTTCGTCGACAAGAAACTCGAGAACCTGAAGGCCGTTCAGACGCTGAGCCGGCTGAACCGGACCGCTCCAGGCAAGGAAGAGACGTTCATTCTCGATTTCGTCAATGATGCCGACGAGATCCAGGAGGCGTTCCGGCCCTACTTCGAGGGCGCCCAGACAACAGCGACCGACCCAACTCTGCTCGACACATTGATGACGACTCTCGAGGGCGCAGGCGTCATCGAGGACGTCGATGTTGAGGGCTTGATCGCCATCCTCGCCAGTCCGAAACCCGCCACGACCGACCATGCGCGCCTGTATCGGTTCCTGGATCCGGCTGTGACACGCTTCAAGAAGCTGTCCGAAGACGACCAGACGATGTTCCGCGACACCGCCCGAAACTTCGTGCGTCTCTACGCGTTTCTTGGGCAGATCCTCGACTACGCCGACCCGGAAGCCGAGAAGCGCTTCGCCTACGTTCGAGCGTTGCTCCACCGCCTGCCGGAGCGCGACCGCGGCAAGGTCGATTTGGGCGACAAGCTGCTGCTCACCCATCTCCGGCTCGAGAAGACCGGCGATCGCAACTTGTCCTTGACCGAGGGAGGCGACGAACTTCCGGGCTACCGCGGGACAGGCCGGAAGCTGTCCCCGGAAGAGGAGCAGGATCGTCTGTCCGCGCTTATCAAGGATCTCAACGACCGGTTCGGCACCAATCTGGGCAAGGCTGACCAGCTCTCGCTACAAGGCATCGTCGAGGACATGAGCGGCGATCAGGATCTCGCCGAAACTGCGCGTGCCAACAACGAGGAGAACTTCCGCTTCGCGTTCGCCAAGAAGTTCGAGCCCGCGGTGCTCGATCGGTTCGAGGCTAACGAAGAACTCTTCGGGAAGATCTTCTCGGACGCCGAGTTCAAGGACCGCATCGCCAAGTGGGTTGCCCGCGAGCTCTTCGATCGGGCAAACGATCCTGGGCCGGATGTCATCGCGGGCGCGTGAGAGAGACGTCGTGGACGGCACGCCATCGGACAAAGACCTAAGGGTCGAGCTTCGCAACGAGGCCAACCGCATCCTGATCGATGCCGAATACACGGGTCGTCAGCACATGCTGATGGGCCAGTGGTGGCGTCAGCGCCAGACGTGGATCGGGTTTCCCCTCGCGTTGATCACGGCAGCAGCCTCGGCCTCAGCGGGCATCTCGGCTCTTCTGGGCTGGGGAACGGCTCTGACTGTGATCCTCGGCTTCGCGGGCGCCCTCGCGGGGGCCATCAACCTGTTCTTCCGTCCGAACGACCAGGCAAAGGCGCACGCAGGCAAGGGCGCGCAGCTCATCGCCCTCCGCAACGAAGCCAGACGCTTCATGGAGATCGACATGAAGTCGACGTTGTCGACCGATGCGCTCACTGATCGGGTCAGGTCGATGAGCGAGCGCTACGACAGGTTGCGAGCGTCGGAGCCCGTCCACCTTCCGCCGTGGACATACCCGAAGGCAAAAGCGCAAATCGACGCTGGCAACTACGACTACGAGAGTGACCCGCTTTGGCGACAGCAGGACGGCTGATGGGATACACCGCATCCACCTGCTTTGACGAGTTGCTCGCTGGTCTCAGGCTGACTCCGACACAGAAGGACATTGCCGCCGGCCGCGTGGCGCACCTCAAGACGTTCTTTCCCACCGCTTTTGCGATGGCTAGAGATGTCTGGGCCACGGGCTCATATGCGCGCGACACGTTGATCAGTTGGCGACGCGATGTCGACGTGATGGCGATCGTGTCGGATGACTACTGGCCCACGTATCAGTTCGACTCATCCAAGTTCCTCTATCGCGTGCGAGACAGACTCAACGACGAGTATCGGAACACCAAAGTCAGCAGCCAAGAGATCTCGGTCCGAATAGCGGCTGGCGAGGACATCGAGGTCGACGTTGTGCCGGGTTTCGAGCGGGACGACGGCGGCTTCCTGATCCCTAACGGGTCGGGCAGGTGGATGGCGACGAACCCGCCCGCCCACTTCGAGAAGGTCCGTGAGCTGAACGTGCAGTTGGACAGTCGCTTCAAGCCCCTTGTTCGGATCATGAAGGCTTGGAATGAAGCAAATGCGCGCCCGATCAGCTCGATCCACGTGGAGCTGTTGGTCTACGCGATCTGGCACGGTGAGTCCTTAGTGCCGTCATGGCCTGAAGCCGTCGACAAGACCCTCCTGTTGATGCCGATCTGGCTGAAGGAACCCCTGCCCGACATCTGGGCTCCAGGTGGAATGGTGGATCGCGGGTTGTCCAGCGACCAGCGAGCTAAATCGCTGAGAATGGTCGACTCCGACTATGACAAGGCCGCGGAAGCCCTGCGCCTAGAGAGAGATCGCAAGTATCGAGAAGCGAACGAGGCCTGGCAGGTGGTCTTCCGACGCAAGTTCCCAGCCTACGGATGAGGCTGAGCGCCGTCGTCATTCTGCGCGCGCAGCTTTCGCGCTAGGTCCACCACAAGCCCCTCTCGATCTTCTCGGCGGAGAGCCGCGACAGCGTCTAGGACAGCCTCGCGCGCGAACACTCCTAAACCCAGCTCGCGTTCGCCCGCCAGATCGGCGACAGCCACCCATCGGCCGTTGTAGTCGCGAAGGTCGACGTTTACCCAGAAGGGCAAAGAGTCACTCGTGAGCCGAAGGAGCATGGCCGCACTCTAGCTCCGCGAACTTCACTGCGACTTTGTTGGCGGACCCCCTTGCGCCAACTCGAGCGGCCGTGAGTTGATGGAGTCAAGACACAGCGAAAGCCCTCATGAGATAGCTCCGGTTCCGTTCGTGACAGCGGAGCTGGCACGCCTGAGGGGCAGTACGAGACCTCAGAGACCTGGCGCATGGCCAGGCAGCAGCTCGGATGGACGGTATCGATAGATGAACGACTCCAGGGGCATCGTCCCCATCGGCGATCTCGCCGGCTCAGTAACCATTAACCAGCCGCTGGTTTCGGTCGATGTCACGCCACACGAGGCGCGCGTGCTCGCGGCGCACCAGCACGAGTCGGCGCTCAAGGGCATCCACGAGGCCGGCCACACCGTGATCGGCGCCATGCTCGGTGTGCGCATCAAAACCGCCGATATCGGCCTCCGGCACTCGGGCGAGACCACGCTCGGCCTTGGCGACGAGACCGAGGTCGCCTTCTCATCGGTCTCGCAGATGGACGACCGGATCGTGATCACCCTCGCGGGCTTGGAGGCTGAGCGGCACTTCCTGGGCGAGCTGATGGACGGCGGCAACAGCGATTTCCAATATGCGACCACGCTGTGCCTGGACATGGCGGCGGCAGGCATGGAACCGGACATCAGCGTCAGCTTCCGGGCGTTTGGCGGTTACGGCAGCCCACCCCATCCGCAGTGGCTGGTCGACGGCGTCGCCCAGGCGGCGGACAAGCGGATGAAGGCGGCGAGAGAGCGCGCTGCCGAGCTCGTCGATCGCCACGCCGACAAGATCCTCGCGTTTGCCCGCCTTCTCGTGGCCGCACCCGAGCGCCGGCTCTCGGACGACGACCTCGCTCAAGCTCTTCGCGCCGTCGGGATCGTTCCTCCGGCTTCGCTGCAGCCCGTCGGCGGAATGCGTGGCACCCGCCGCCGCCGGCGCGGCTGAGACGCTTCGTTGCGCATCCTCCCAACTCGTCAGCAATCGCCGGTATGACGACCGTGGAGCACGTTGCAGCGCTCATCAGAGCGATCTTTGAGAACGCCCTTGATTACCTGGACAAACACGCACAAGCGCAGGTCTTCGTCACGCCCCTGTCGGCGGACGAGACCGTGATTTCGCTCGAGGTGAGCCGCGACCGCCGCGACTGGCAGCGCAACCTTGTGCTCGCGATCACCGAGTCGCCCGACAGCTACGAGATCAGCGCCAAGATCACCGACGACGAGCAAGTCCCGATCGCCGACATCGGCACCGCGAGCGTGGCCATCGGAGAACTCGCCGACGTTTCTATGTCACTCGCCCGAGCAGGCATCGCCCGACTTCGACGCGAGCTCGACTTGGACCGACAGGACGGCAACACCCGGCACGCGATCGTCAGTTCGGCTCGCGTCAACGACGCGCTGATCACGCTGGTGCTCGCAGATGGCCGCGAGATCTCAGCGCCAACGTCGTGGTCGAGGCGACTCGCGTCGGCAAGCGAAGAAGAGCGCGAGCGCTACGACATCTCGCCCGACGGACTCATCGTGGCCTGGCCCGACATCGACGAACACATCGGAGTTTGGTCGTTTCTCGGCTTCGGCGAAGAAGACCTTAGGAACGCGACGTAGAAGCATGCGGCGTTCTTGACAGGGCGAGCAAGTCACCCAGGTTGACCGAATGCAACCAGATGACTCACTGCGCGGCGTGCGCGTCGTCGCGGCCGCGGGAGCTTTCGACAAGATGATGGCCACCGGTCGACGCTTCGCGCTCGTCATCAGCATCAATCGTCAGACCGGCCAATACAACATCGGCAACACAGTTGAGCCCGACGGCGAGGCGCTGGACATTGACGATGCTGTCACGCGACTGATCGCAATGTATCAAGAGCAGTCAGGCCAGCCTTGGGAAGGCATCGTCATCACGCGCGAGGCGACTGACTAGGTCTACACTCCGGTGCCATGACGTCGCCCGGGCTGTCTGCTGGATCCGCTGCACAAGCGTTGTTTGATCGCAGCGGGACAGAGGACGCAACACTCGAGCGACACCCGGAGCGATCAGTCGTTCGTGTTCCCGCCCTTCGACCGAATGGCGGCGCCTTCGTATTCAACTTCAGCGACGGCAGAGATGGAGTGGCTGTCGCAATCGGCTACCAGCGCCCCGATATGGAAGCCACCCTCGGCCATGCCGACATCAAGTCGATTGAAGACGTCGACTCTCTCATCGTCGTGGCCAACGAGCGGCTAACCGTCCAGATCAGGTCGGGCGCGTTCGGCTGAGCCGTCGATAGACGACGGATCGTCGATTAGGACCCGCGCCAGCGTTCGCTCGGCCCATCAGCGGCGCACTCCTCCCAGGCGGTATCGAGTCGCTGCTCCCTCTCCACCCATGTTGGACCATGCGCCGCCGTTCATCCGCCGAAGTCGCGGCACTTCACAGGCCGCTCTTGCCGCCGCGGCGCCGCGCCTTTGCGGCAGCTGCCATGATTTCGTTTGGCGGGAGCTTGTGTCCGATCTTGCGCTCGATGATGTGGCGCTCCCGTGGGCTGGCGGTTCCCTCCTTCGCGCGGATGGCAGCGATGAGCTGGCGACGGGCAAACGATCTGCCGAACCTGGCGCCCTCGTCATGCGGAGACGGATCGTCGATATCTTTCGCGCCCGGCAGCTTCGACTCGACCTCACGTAGGTGTGCCTCGCTGCTCGAGATCACATAGCGGTCCGCGTAAGGCCAGAGCGATGCGTTCACGAGCTGGCCGAAGTCGCTGAACGAGCCCGATAGCGTAAGCATCCGCATCCGGGTGGCGACGACCGCAATCTGCGGCGACAGGGGCATCGCGATCACTAGCGCGTTCTTCTGGCCCAGGTGCATGCGCACAATCGCGTGGCCGAGCGCAACCGTTGGCACGACCGGCCCGTCGCATGCAATCATCCGGTCGTCTGGTTGGGTCTTGATCGCCCACCACGTCATCGACACTAGCATCGCCTCGGCGGTGGCCATGATGCGGAGTGGCTGCATCTCGATCTGGCCTTCGGGCTTGATGATCGAGTCCAAATCGGCCGGGGCCTCTACGCCCTTCTTACGGAGCTCGCGTCGGATCCCGGCCTCAACGCCCGCCCGATACAAAGCTCCGTAACGGCGCATCCGAGGCGACCGTGTGTATGTGATAGCCAGGTAGCGTCCCAGATCGCGGATCGTCCGATCGTCCGCGACGTTGAGCACACCTGACTTGATGAGGCCCATGCCCTCGACATAGCCCTCAGGGCCAGACGGGACGAACTCGAACTCCTCGCCGTGGCTCGCGCTCTTCATTAGCTGATATGCGCCCGGCGGCAACTTCTCCATCTGGCTGCGCAGGTTCATCAGCGCGCGTTTGGCGCGGCTCTCGTGCCGACTGAGCTCCTTCTCGACCGCAGCCGAGTGTGCGTCGACCTCGACCATGAACTGGCTCGGAGGCTCCATCGAGAACTTGCCCGTCCTCTTGTCGAGGATGGTCAGAACCAGACCGCCGGGCGTTGACACGGCGAACTCCTTCAGCAGCCACTCGCTGACGACGTGCTGTTTGGCCATGTCTCAACTGTCGAACAAGCGGACTCCTTCGTCCACGGCCACTCGGCGCGTAGGCGATTGCGACCAAAACTAAGGGGTGCGCGAGAATGCGCGCGCGAGACCGGTTAAGACGGCGCCCCAAGGGAACGGCCGGCCGTCGGGTTGCCGGCTTCGTCCGTTCGGCCGACAACCCTGAAAGGGCCTCAAGTTGAGTCACTCGGTCGTGCTGCTCGGTCAGCTCCAGATCCGACGTCTGCGGACAAAGGCGCTTGCCTGGACGGATCGCCAGGTCGACGCTTTCGCAGCAGCTCGCGTCGCTGATCGCCGCGGCTGTGCGTTCACGATCGGGCTCGAGTCTGGCCTGGACGCGATGGCCACCGATGCCGAGAAGGCGCTGCTCGGAAATCTCGACGTCGCTGGAAACAAGAACATCGTCGAGTTCCTCGTGCTCGATAGCGCGGCCAAGGAATGGATGCCACGCGCAACTCGAGTGACCACCTCGGTCGATGGCGATGACCTCAAGGCGCGATCGGTCACGCGCAACCGGCGCGGCGAGGTCGTGTCCGAGGGCTCGAGCTTGATCGACTCGAACAACGTGAGATCGATCCATGGCTTTGGCGATCACGCCGACGAGCTGATCACGTTCGCGCGCATGGGAGCCGACTTGATTGTGACCGCCGATCCTGAGCTGATCGGCCAACGCAACCAGGGCAAGTTCGTTGCCCTCAATCTCATGACCCCCGGAGAGGCCGCGGTGCTCATCGGTGTCTGGAGTCGCACTATCCATCAAGCGTTCTTCCCCGGCTATGGCGTCAACAACGGCCACTACTACTGGGTCACGGCTCGGGCGCTAACGCCATCGGCGTGGCCAGGTCATTGCGCTTTCGTCCATGGCGAGCGGGTCCTGCCCAACGGACCTGAGATGGAGGATCTGGCGGGCTCGATCCTCGACCACCTGAAGATGCTCATCCGCGGCCTTGACCGCATGATGGCGACTTGGCAATGCCCGATCAATAACGACACCACCGACGAGCTGCTTCATGACTTCGCGCATGTCGTTGAGGACGCATGGACCGTTCACGACAACATCGCTCTGCTCGCGGGCCGCTACTTGGCGATCACGATGGACAACCCGAACGGCCCTGGATGGGACCTAGTCAACAAGAACTGGCGCAAGGCAATCCGCGACTGCGGCGACGCCCGAGGCCCGGCGTTGCTCGACTACCTCCGCTCGGACGACCCGGCCATGAGATCGATCAAGGCTCTGCGTAACCACCTCGGTCATCGCGCTCGAGACCGGATGATCCAAGGCCAAATCCTCGGCGGCGACGAGGAGGCCTGGATCAAGCTCGATGGCGATCTTCTGGAGGGTCTTGTGCGTGATCTGGCTCAAACGCCCGAGGGCACGGCAGGCTGGGGTCTGGCCCCGGTCACGCCAGTGCAGCGCGTCCATGCCTCGAACACAGACGGCGAGGCCTGGGAGCAGATCGAGCCGGCCCACACGTCGCTCGACGTCATGTCCTTCGCAGCCCGGACGATCGCCCACACCGCGGCGACAGCGGACGCTGCGTTCCGCATCCTTGCGCCGCAGACCGATGATCGGATCCCGCACCGCGATCGGTGCCAGGGCATCCCGCAAGACCAGGATTGGGCAGGCGATCACATCGCCGATTTCGCCCTCGCGTGCTCAGGTATCGCAGGGCTGGTTGACCGCCACGGCGCGATGTCGACTTGATGGAGATGTTGGGTCTCCAACAGGTCGGCGATTAGGCGACGGACCTCGGCGGTCCCATGCGATCACGCGCAGACATGATTGCGGACTCCTTAGCGGCAAGATCGCGGGCTTGCCAGGGGCAATATTGCGGACCCAGAAATGCCCGCTCGATTACTCCCGGTGATGTGCGGAGCCGCCTAGCATCTCGGGCGTGAGGGACGCGGCACCGGTGGCAGAGGAGCTCTACGACCAGCTGCTGGCATCGGTCGGGCGCAGCGCGCCGGCGGAGTCAGAGGCGCGAGTGGTCGGCCATTGGCCTCACGTCGGGTCCGTCTACGACGGCGTCGTGATCCTCGGCCAGGCGGTCTACGGATGGTCGGACGACTTCGACCCACGCACGATGACGGACTACTCGGCGAGGGCCGAGGCCCTGCGCGCTATCCGGGCGAGGAACACGGATCGAGACGAGCCCATGGACTGGCTCGCGACACACCGCGTCCGCAGCTCGCCGTTCTGGACCGTCGCGCGACTGGTCGCGGAGGCTCTGACGCCGGTCAGCTCCGCTCCCTGGATCTCACGTTTCGCTTGGGCCAACCTCTATCCGGTCGCACCCGAGATGGGCAATCCAGGCGGCTGGCTTCGCGCGGCCCAGGACCCGGCAGCCGGGGCACTCGCCGACGCGCTCATGACGTCACTGAACGCACGTGTGGTCGTCGCTCTGGTTGGGCCCTACTGGTGGCCGACCGGCACCGCGCCGCAGTTCTTGCACCTCGAGCAGCAGCCGCGGCCGCTGGCGCGGAGCGGCATCGTTGACGGCACGGCGTGGATCGTGGGCTGGCATCCCGGCGGCGCGAGCCGGCGCGGCTATCCGCCGCGCGCCTACGCCGAGATCATCGTCAACGAGGCACGCCGGCTGGGCGTCTAAGGGCGCCCGCGCGATTGACAAATCGACCTCGTGGCCGAGGTTCAGTTTGATGACATCAACGCTGACACCGGCCGCGCTCGCTCTGGCCGACCGCCATGGCCGGCGCGAGGATCTCGAGCAGTTTCTCGAGCAGCTTCCAGACGCCGATGGCGCACTTTTCGCGAGGCTCGTTGAGTCGGACCACGGTCAATCGCGGCGTCTCAGACGTTTCGTTCTCTCACAAAGGAACGATGACCCTGGCGGCTTGCGCGCAGAGTGGTTCTCAGTGCTCGACTCAATCCCTTGGCTGACTCGGCCAGACGTGCCGCGGTTGGAGCGCGCGGTCTACGCCCTTGAGGCGTGCGCCGCCGGCATCGTCTCGCAAGATGATCTGCCAGCTGATCTGCGTGAGTGGGTCACTCAGGCCACGGCACTTTTTGCATCGCCGCGGTTTCTTGGTCTGACCGCCCAGGCGGCACACGTTCAGCTGGACTGATCCGGATCTCGTAGACGACCACCCAAACGGGCTTCTGGTTCGCGATCGCCCATTCAGCGCGGTGGTAGCCGTTTTCCAGAACCGTGTATGAGCGCCACCATTCGCCGTTCCACCAGGCATTCAGCTCGACCGCATTGATCGGCATGTCGTTGTCTGGCCTGTTCCAGTCGGCAACGTGGCCAGCTACCCACGCTCGCTTTGCCAGGCACTTTTCCCGGCGCGCGTCGCGCGCCTCTTCGGCGTGATAGGCGGCCACGTTCTCTGCATCGAAGAAAGCGGGCTGAACAAGTCGCGGTGCGATAACCAAGTCTCCGAACGAGATCTGGCGGGCGTCGCCGTAGACATCAAACCCCGGCGGAAGGCCAGGACGAACGCCGCTGTCCATCAGTAGTCGTCACCACCGTCGCTCGACGAGTCGCGTGCGTAGGCTTCCTCGACGGCCTCGTCGACGCGGTTAGGTTCGGAGTCTTGGTAGTAGGCGCGGATCAGCTCACGATCCTCCTCGCATAGGGGCGTTCCTTCGGCTTCTCGGTGGAGCACGTCGATCCCAGAGCCGACCTCCGCGCGGAACTTCTCCCATCCGATCTTCGCCTCGTCGATCGGCGTGACCTCGACCAGGTAGATGTGCCGGCCGTTGATTTCGGCAATCAGGGCGTCCATCTCGGCCGGCTCGGCTTCGACGACGCCCTTGTGGAACGAGTAGGCCGGCATGTGGTCCATGTCACCAGGCGAGATTTCGTAGAAGTAGAGCTGCTTCGTCATCCGTGCCCTCACTAGTTCAACGCGCTAATCGCGCAGACGGCCGGAGTCTAGGGCCCTCGTCGACCGTCTTTGTCACCTTTCCGCACGAGTCACCTCTGTCGTGCGCGAGTGTCACCTCTCGCCTGTCACCATTCGTGTAACTTTCTGCCGGGCGCAGTAGTGACAAGCACCGAGATACGCCGATGGTTCGATCTCGTTCCTGTCCGAACTAATCTCTTGCTGCTGGCGTACCGGTCGGGTGGCGGGGAAATCGGCGGGCTCCGTTGCTCGGACCAGGAGCATCTTCTTTAGGACCGCTTCGCGCCGGGTCTGCCAACGGGTGCCGATGAACGACTACCGAAGCCTGCGCGAGAGACTCGCCACCTACGGGCCATCCGCCCTATCGGCATCGGAGCTGCTGGCGGTCCTTTGGGGACGCCGGGACTCGGCCGACGCTATGGCTGGACGCGCATCCTTCAGTGAGCTGGCGAACTCCGATCTATCCGAACTGGCCGAGGTCGCCGGGGTGGGCACAGCACGCGCAGCGCAATTGGTTGCCGCATTCGAGATTGGGCGGCGATCGAGCGTGGCTCCCGGCGGGCAACGGTGGACGATCCGCGCACCGCGCGACGTGGCCGACCGGTTGCTGCCGGAGATGGCGCGCCTGGAGCGCGAGGAGCTGCGCGTTCTCCTGCTCAACGCCAAGAACGGCGTGTTGCGCCAATCGACGGTTTACGTCGGCAACGTCTCCGCAGCGCTGGTCAGAGTGGCCGAGCTATTCCGCGACGCCGTCCGCGCCCATGCCGCCGGTCTGATCGTCGTCCACAACCACCCGAGCGGCGACCCAGAGCCATCGCCCGACGATCTGCATCTCACCGCTGAGGCGATCGCCGCCGGGCGGCTCCTCGACATTCCGCTGCTCGACCACGTGATCCTCGCGGCGGACGGCTTCGTGAGCCTGCGTGACCGCGGCATCGCCTTCGACCGCCGCTGACGCCTGACGCGCCTATGCTGGCTGCGTGGTGATCGGCGAGCGTGAGTTCCGCGCCAAAGCGGCTGACGGCGAGATCGTTGGCTGGCTCAATGAGGTGCCCGGCAAGCCAAACGCCTTGCTGCTGCATGGCGGCCCGGGCATGAGTGAGTATCTCGACACGCTCGTGGCGGAGCTCGACGGGCTCTTCACGACCGCGCGCTACCAACAGCGCGGCCTCGCCCCGTCCGTGGTGAGCGGCGACATCTCCATCGAGGGCCACATCGCCGATGGGGTGGCCGTCCTGGACGCGCTGGGCTGGGACAAGCCCACGGTCATCGGCCACTCGTGGGGCGGTCATTTCGCGCTGCACTTCGCGGTCGCGCAGCCCGAGCGAGTTGGGCGCCTGGTCATCCTCGACACGCTCGGCGCGGTGGGCGACGGCGGGATCGCGGAGTTCGGCCCGAATCTGCTGCGCGGCCTGTCAGACGCAGCTAGAGATCGCCTCGCGGATCTCGATGCCCAGGAAGAGAACGGTGAGCCGCTCAGCGAAGAGGAGAGGCGCGAACACCTGGGCCTGCTGTGGCCCAACTACTTCGGCGATCCCACCAGCGCCCCGCCAATGCCCTACATGCGCTTTGGACGGGCGGACGAGACCTGGCTTTCGATCATGGCCCACTTCAAGAGCGTCACCCTCGAGCACACGCTGCCCACAGTGACGGTGCCGACGCTCGTCATCCACGGCGGCAAGTCGCCAATACCGGTCGCGGAGGCGGAGAAGATTGTCGCGCTGATGCCCAACGCCAGGCTCGTCGTGCACGAGGGCAAGGGCCACTGGCCGTGGCTCGAGGAGCCCGGCTTCGCGCGCCGCCTGCTGGCCGACTTTGTGGTGGTGAACACTGACTGAGGATGCCCCGTTCACCGGGTGAACCGTTCGCCCAATGTGCTTTCAGCACACCTACGGTCCGGCGACGAGCCTCAAAACGGTCAAAGCAGCGCAAATGTGGCCATGTTTATGCGCGGTACGCATAATTCGCGGCCTCCAGTGCCCCAATTGGCCATGTGCGCCTCGCGGGTGGGCGACAGGTGCGTACAGCGCACCCAACGCCGGCGGCCGCCGGACGGTTGACCCGCTCGGCGGGACACGAATCGCGCATGCTTGGCCCGCGGCCACTCGGTATACACTGCGCAGACTTCGTCGGGCGCCTGCCAGTCGGTTACCCGGGCCGTCGACGCTCCACCAGGGGATCCATCATGGGAATGTTCGACGCCTTCCTCGGCTTGTTTTCGCGCGATATCGGTATCGATCTCGGCACGGCCAACACGCTCGTCCACGTCAAGGATCGCGGAATTGTCATCAGTGAGCCGAGCGTCGTCGCCATCGACCAGAAGACGCGCCGCGTGCTCGCCATTGGTGCTGAGGCGAAACGAATGCTGGGCCGCACGCCGGCCAACATCATTGCGGTTCGGCCGCTGCGCGACGGCGTGATCAGCGACTTCGACGTGACCGAGCAGATGATCAAGTACTTCGTGCACAAGGTGCACGACCGCGTGGGCCTCATTCCCCGGCCGCGCATGCTGATCGGCATTCCAAGCGGCGTGACAGAGGTCGAGAAGCGCGCGGTACGCGATGCGGCGATGAACGCGGGCGCGCGGTGGGCGCGGCTGATCGAGGAGCCCATGGCCGCGGCAATCGGGGCGGGCCTGCCGGTCGCAGAACCGACTGGCTCACTCATCGTCGACATTGGCGGCGGCACGACGGAAGTGGCCGTGATCTCGCTGGGCGGCATTGTCGTGAGCCGGAGCATCCGCATCGGCGGCGACGAGCTCGACCAGGACATCATTGGCTACGCCCGACGTGAGTACAACCTGCTGCTGGGCGAGCGCACCGCTGAGGACGTCAAGATCGCCATAGGCTCCGCGTATCCCGGCGACTACGACGAGCAGCGCGTCATGTTGCGCGGGCGCGACCTGCTCACCGGCCTGCCGCGAGCGGTCGAGATCACGGCCGATCAGCTGCGTGAAGCCATCGAGCCGTCGGTGGCGCAGATCGTGGAGGCCATCAAGGACACGATCGAGGAAACGCCGCCCGAGCTGGTGGCGGACATCATGGATCAGGGCATCGTCCTCGCCGGTGGCGGGGCATTGCTCCAGGGGCTGGACCGCCGCGTCAGCGAGGCCACCCAGATGCCGGTCCACGTCGCCGACGATCCGCTGACATGCGTCGTCCGCGGTACCGGTAAGGCGCTCGAGGAGCTCGATGCCATGGAGCGCTCACTCGTGTCGGAAACGTATTCGCACGCTCCGCGCTAGGTCCCCCGTCAAGGCGGGTTGATCCGATGTTGCTCAAGAACCGTTCGGTCCGGCGCCAGATCGTGGTTTACGTGGTGCTTCTGGCTGTCTCGATGCTGATGCTTGCCTTCAGCAAGTCAGCGCCGGTCACGCAGCTCCGGCTGGGCGTGGGTTACGCCATGGCGCCCATCCAGCAGACGCTGCACAACACGGCGCAAACGATTGGCTCTGTCTTCTCGAGCTTTGGCGAGATCGATCGCCTGCGCCAGCAAAACGAGGATCTGGCCAGGCAATTGGCCGACCTACAGGCGCAGAACCAGGGGCTGGCCAGCCTGAAGGCCCAGAACGATCTCTTGACCGCACTGCTCGACGTCCATTCGTCGTTCGCCTACGAAACGGTCGCGGCCGAGGTGATCAGCAAGCGCATCACCGACCAGGAACGGAGCATCAGCCTCGATCGCGGCAGCGCGGTCGGCATCGAGGTCGACGACCCGGTGATCGGTCCGGGCGGGGCCTTGATCGGCCAAGTCGTGGAGGTTGGCGTGAACTACGCCCGGGTGCTGCTCATCACAGACACCCGGATCCATGTTGCCGGGCTGGTCGAGTCGAGCCGTGCAGTCGGCCTGATTAGCGGCCACCTTGGTCAACCCATGCAGATGGAAAACATCCCGGCCGCGGTAGCTGTCAACGTAAACGAGTCGGTCGTCACCGCTGGCATCGAGCTCGCCCAGGGCATTCGCTCGCCGTTCCCCAAGGGGCTGCTCATCGGCACGATCGCCGGTGTGTCCCGTTCGCCCGACCAACTATTTCAGACCGCGCTCGTCACCCCGGTGGCCGACCTCGATCGGCTCGAATACGTGCTCGTGATCACGAATTACGAAGGGGGGTTGCCAGAGGCATCGCCGTCGCCCACCCCCGTGAGCTCGCCGACGCCCTAGCCGTGCTTTGGCGACGGTGACGGTTGATGACCGTAACCGGGTATCAGCAGCTTCTTCCCGGGGTGGATCTTGTTGGCGTCCCTGATGTCGTTCAGGGCGACGATGTCCTGGATCGTCACGCCGTAAAGATCGGCGATGTATTGCAGGTACTCGCCGCGCTGGACCACGTGGACAAAAGGCGGCGGCTCCTGCGTTCGCACAGGTGATGGTGTTGGCGTGTGGCGGGGCTGATCGCTGGCCTGGGCGGTGGGTCCGTCGCTCGGCCCGCCTGAGGTAAGCGGGGTGGGTGTGGGCGTGGCCAGCGCGGAAACGGGCGACGGCACAGCATTCATCGTCGCCACGAGCCACGCGGCAAGCAGTCCGCCGCTCGCCGCCAGGATCAGCACGACCATGGCCGCAAGAGCCCAGGGCAACGCCGCGTTCGCGGCTGACTTTGGGCGTGTGTTAGGCGGGCCGTTAAGCGGCGCGCCATTATCAGGCAGAGGCGGTGCGTCGGGAAAGTGCTGTTGTGGGGGCTGATCAGCCACGCACGCAGAGTAGCCAACATGCGCGGGCCACGTCGGCGCATGTGCGGCGTCCTTGCTCGGTAGACTCACCGTCAGTGACGAGCGAGGCGCATACGGGCACGTGGGTCGTGCTGCCGACCTACAACGAGATCGAGAACCTGGCGCAGATCGCGCCGGCGATCCTCGACAAGCTGCCCCAGGCGACGCTGCTGGTCGTTGACGACTCATCGCCCGACGGCACCGGTGATCTGGCCAATCGCATGGCCCTCGAGAACCCGCACATCAAAGTCCTGCATCGCGCTCTCAAGCAGGGCCTGGGCAAGGCTTACACCGACGGCTTTCGCCATGCCCTCGACGCCGGCGCCGAAGTGCTGATCCAGATGGATGCCGACTGGTCGCACGACCCGTCGTATCTGCCGGGCATGGTCGCGGCGCTGCATAAGGACGCGGACCTCGTCATCGGCTCGCGCTACGTCAAGGGCGGTGGCGTCCGCAACTGGGGCATCCTGCGCCGCGTCGTGTCGCGCGGGGGATCGGTGTTCGCGCGCACTGTTCTGGGTCTCACGGCGCACGACCTGACCGGCGGCTTCAAGGCCTGGCGGCGCGCGACGCTCGCGGCAATGCCCTGGTCGAGCCTTCACTCCGGGGGCTACGTCTTCCAGATTGAGACGACGTTTCGTGCCGCGCGCGCCGGCGCGCGCGTCCTGGAGCTGCCGATCATCTTTGTCGACCGCCGTCTGGGCGCGAGCAAGATGTCGCGCCGGATCATCTTCGAGGCGCTCCTCGTCGTGCTGCGGCTGCGCTGGGACGAGTTGCGCGGCCGGTAGGCGCCCACAGACGCTCCACAGGCTGCGCAATCGGGCGCGGCACGGTACGCTGGCGGGCCCATGGAACCTGACGACCAGCCGTTCGCGCCTTCCGAGGATGACTCGGACGCGCCCGTACGGCTTGACGAGAACGCGTCCAGCCGCGCCAACGGCCATCTGCCCGAGGGCATGACCGCCGATGGCGATCTGCACGCCGAGTCCGTCAACATCTCCCAGGGTGGGGCGCGCGACATCCAGGCGACCACCGTGTCGATCACCCAGGGCGGTGCCGCGCAGGTTCACGCCGAGTCGATGAGCCTCAGCCAGGGTGGCGTGGCCATGGCTCGAACAGAGAACTTCAGCGTCAACCAGGGCGGCTCGGCATTCGCGGTCGTGTCTGATAAAGCAACCGTCAACGAGGGCGGTAACGTGCTGGTGCTCGTCGCCGGCGAGGTCAACGGCGACGGTCGACCGCTGCTCGACTGGCGTTCCGCCTTGGCACTCGCTGTTGGCCTGGCCGTTGCCTGGCGCCTCCTTCGGCGCATCTTCTAGGGAGATCCAGAAGCCAAATGACTTTCCATCCGCGACGCGAGGTTCGCCTTGGCGTTGGTGCCCGTCTGCGTCGGCTCTTCGAGGGGGAGGAGCGCCAGCAGGCGACCGTCACCGTTCTGTTCATCGGTGCCATCGTGCTCGTGATCCTGGCCCTCGTGGGTGGGGTGGGCCTGGCCTGGTACAACGACAACCTGCGACCGCTCGCCAAGGTGGGCAGCGCCGAGATCGGTCCGCAGCTGATGCGCGACCGCGTGGCCTTCGAAACCTGGCGGATCGGCCGTGATCAGGACCGCGTCACGCTGGCGCTCCAGAACAACGAGATCGACAGCACGACGGCCTCAAGCCGCATCGATGCGCTCAATCAGCAGCTCAATGGCTTGAGCACCTCGGGCCTCGACGACTTGATCGACATCGTCTATCAGTCGCAGCTCGCGACCGATCAGGGCATCACCGTCGGCGACGACCAGGTCAACACGCTGCTCGATGAGGAAGTCGCCGGCGTGGAGCGGCGCCATATGTGGGAGATCGTCGTCAAGCCGGTCGCCGCAGACGCTGCGGCCGGACCAACGCAGAGCGAGCAGAAGGTCGCGCTCGACAAAGCCCAAGCGGCGCTCGATGCCATCAATGCCGGTGGCGACTGGGCGACCATCGCCCACCAGTACAGCACGGGCGACAGCGAGCCTGCTGGCGGCGACCTGGGCATCGCGACGGCCAACAAGATCAGCGATCTTGAGTTCCAGAAGGAGCTGTTCGAGTTGCCGCTCAACGGCACCACAGGCATCGTCAAGGGTGGAGACGGGTACTACCGCATCGGCCGCGTCACTGAAATCGACCCTGCCGGCGAGCAGCCGGGTCTGCGCGATCAGCTCTTTACACGCCTGCCCGAGTCGAGCGTCCGCACCTTGCTCACCTACGAGTCCGGCGCCGGCCAGCTGCACGACAAGATCACCAACGACGCCCTCGCGGCGACGCCCGAGCAGGTTCGCCTCGCGGTCATCTACATCGAAGGCGAGGCACCTGACCCCTCAGCGAGCCCAGACCCAATCGCCGCCCAGGGCGAGGTCGATTACAGCGAGATCGTCTTCGCGCCCGGCGACAACCTCGACACCGCTTCCGACCTGCCCGCCGACGATCCGGCCTGGACCAAGGCGCAGACCGATGCGCAGGTGATCTACGACCAGCTCAAGGCAATCACCGATCCTGAGCAGCGCAAGACCAACTTTGCCGAGCTCGCCAAAAACAACAGCGACTCCGACACAGGGCAGGACGGCGGGTCGGTTGGCTTCGTCACCCGCGACTCGCCGCCCACTGCGGTTGGCGACGCGCTCTTCACCGGCACTTTCACCTCGGGCGATCTCGTTGGCACGGGTCCCATCCGCGGCGACGACGCCTACTACGTGCTGCTGTTCAACGTGAAGCGCGCCAGCGTCACGGACCGAATCCAGGCCGTCAAGGACGCGCTCGCTGCGCCTGGCGCTGACTTCAATGCAATAGCCGGTCAGCTGTCAGAGGGCCCGGAGAAAAAGGACAACGGCGAGATTGGCTGGCTGACCAAGGACCAGCTCAGCTCGGACATTGTTGACAAGGTCTTCGCTCTCGCCGTGGGCCAGGTGAGCGACCTGATCCCGCTGGGCGGCGGCCAGTACTTCGTCAAGGTGGAGGACCGCCTGGTCCGACCGCTCGACCCCGATCAGATCCCCAACATCCGCGGCACCGCGTTCAGCACCTGGTATTCCGACAAGCTGACCGCGGCCGAGGCTGACGGCACGATCACCCGCGCCGACGGGCAGACCAGCGGCGGCAACCTCAACGATGGGTCGCTCCAGTAGGCTGAGCCCTCATGGATAGATTGCTCGACGAAGTTGAGTCGCGTTTTGGCGTGACCGCCGCGGACGGGCTGCAGCTGCTGTCGTCCGGGACTCTCGTGGCGCGACCCTTCGATCCGGGGATGGCGCTGGTCATCGTTGGCGGCTCAGCCGCGGAGGACGCGCCAATTCCAGGTCGTGCATCCCACGGCGCATCGCCGTCGGCCATGTTGCGGGCGCTTTATCCGACCGACCACCCGGTGCACCCGATTGGCGACGGTTCACCCGCGACGGTGGGCACGATTTCAGAGGAAGCGCTACGCGCCGGCACGTGGTTCGTGCCCCCCGTTGAGGCGCTGGTCAGCGGTGCCAGCCCATACGCGTTGCCGTGGCTGGTCGCGCGGCTGCGCGGTCCGGCCGGCTGCCCATGGGACCGCGAGCAAAACCACGTCTCGCTGCGCAAGTTCCTGCTCGAGGAGACGTACGAGGTGTACGACGCACTCGAGGGCGGCTCCACGCCGGAGCTCGCCGAGGAGCTGGGCGACCTGCTGTTACAGATCGTCCTGCACGCGCAATACGGCGCGGAGGACGGCGTCTTCGACATGGCCGACATCCATCGCGCCGTGGTCGCCAAGATCGTCCGTCGCCATCCCCACGTGTTCGGTGACGCTGTTGCTAATTCGGCCGCGGACGTACTCCGCAACTGGGAGCAGATCAAAGCGGGCGAGCGCGAAGGGCGGGAGGTCGGCAGCACGGACATGCCGGCCGCGTTTGCGGGCCTCGCGCGCTCGTTGCCCGCGCTGGCCTACGCCCAGGAGATGCAGGAGCGCGCGGCATTGCTGGGCTATGACTGGCCGTCGCTCGAGGGCGTGCTCGACAAGGTCAAGGAAGA
>JBDTUR010000005.1:0-30589 GCA_040007635.1 Chloroflexota bacterium | reverse complement strand
ACACGATCATCGTGTGCACGGTGACCGGTTCGACGCACGCCGGGATGATCGCCGGCGTGGCGCTCGAGGGGAGGGGTGATCGGCGAATCGTGGGCATTGACGCTTCCAAGACGCTCGGGAAGACGCGCGACCAGGTGACGCGCATCGCCAGGGCGACCGCGGCGGCAATCGATCTGGGGCGTGATCTGCGCGCCGACGAGATCACCTTGGTCGACGGCTACGCCGGCCCGCTCTACGGCGTGCCCGACGAACAGACGATCGAGGCGATCCAGCTGGCCGCCCGAACCGAAGGGATGATCACCGACCCGGTCTACGAGGGTAAGTCGATGGCCGGCCTGATTGGCATGGTCAGGAGCGGCGAGATATCAACGGGCTCAAAGGTTCTGTACGCGCACCTGGGCGGCCAACCGGCGCTGAGCGCCTACGCCCACACCCCCGGCTTGGGCGGCTAGCGCCAGCCGAGGGCCGGTGCCACGTACTTGAGGATCGACTCGACCGCGTGCGCGTTGTAGTCCACGCCCAGTTGGTTGGGAACCGTTAGCAACAGCGTGTCGGCGGCCTCGATGGCCGTGTCCTCCTTGAGCTGCTCGACCAGAACGTCGGGCTCGGCGGCATAGGAGCGCCCGAACACCGCCATCTTGTTGGGCTCGATGTAGCCGAACTGGTCGCGGCCCTGTTGTGGTCCGCCGAAAAACTCCCGATCGCGGTCATCGACCAGCGCGAAGATCGACCGGCTGACAGAGATCCGCGGCTCGCGCGAGTGACCAGCTTCCTTCCAAGCCGCGCGATAGGCCTCGATCTGCTTTCGCTGTTGTACGTGGAGCGGCTCACCGCTCTCATCGAACACGAGCGTGGAACTCATCAGGTTCATCCCCAGCTTTGCTGCCCAAACAGCTGTCTCGGTGGACGCTGCGCCCCACCAGATCCGCTCGCGCAAGCCCATAGAAAACGGCTCAAGGCGCAGCAGGCCAGGCGGATTAGGGAACATCGGGCGGGGGTTGGGCTGCGCAAAGCCTTCGCCCTTCAGCAGCTCGAGGAACACGTCGGTGTGGCGGCGCGCCATATCGGCGTCCGTCTCACCATCGGCGGGTAGGTACCCAAAGTGCCGGTAGCCATCGATGACCTGCTCGGGCGAGCCGCGCGAAATCCCCAGCTGCATGCGACCACCGGCGATCAGGTCGGCCGCTCCAGCGTCCTCAGCCATGTAGAACGGGTTCTCGTAGCGCATGTCGACTACGGCAGTGCCCATCTCGATGCGCTTCGTGCGCGCGCCAACGGCGGCGAGCAACGGGAAAGGTGAGCCCAGCTGGCGCGCGAAATGATGAACGCGGAAATAGGCGCCGTCCGCGCCAAGCTCTTCCACCGCCACCGCGAGCTCAATCGATTGCAGGAGTGCGTCAGAACCGGAGCGGACCTGCGAATAGGGCGTCTCCGACCAGTGCCCGAAGGACAGGAAACCGATGCGCTTCATGCGCGCCAGACTAGCGGCCGCCGCATATCCTCCGCGCCATGAGCAAAGGCCGGCTCGAGGCATTCAGCGATGGCGTGCTTGCCATCGTCGTCACGATCATGGTGCTCGAGCTACGCCCGCCCGAGGGCACTACTTTCGACGATCTATTCGTGCTGTGGCCGCAGTTTCTCGCCTACGCCATGAGCTTCGCGTACGTCGGCATTTACTGGGTCAACCATCATCACCTGCTGCAGGCCGCCAAGACGGTGAGCGGCTGGGTGCTGTGGGCGAACATGCTGCTGCTGTTCACGCTGTCACTCGTGCCGTTCGCGACCGCGTGGATGGGCGAGCATTCGTTCGCGCCCGTACCGGTAGCGCTTTACAACCTGGTCCTGATCCTGCCGGCCGCGTCGTTCACACTGCTCGTGCTGGCACTCGTGCGGGCACCCGGCCAATCACCAATGATCGCGGAGGCGCTGGAGGGTGACCGCAAGGCACCGGCATCGCTCCTGCTGTACATCCTGTCGCTTGCAATCTCGCTCGTCGCGCCAATAGTGGCGGTGCTGATCGACGTCGGCGTCGCGGCAATGTGGATCATTCCCGACCGCCGTCTTGAGCGCCGCGTCAACCAGTCACGCGAGGAAAGCCCGTAACCTCGGGCGCGTGCGCCGCCCGCTGAGATACGTCGCTGATCAAGTAGCCCCACCGCGGCTGGGGCGCGACTTCCGCTGGCTGCTTTCGTCCGCGCTCGTCAACAACACCGGTGACGGCATCGTCCTCGCCGCGGGGCCGTTGCTCGTCGCGAGCCAGACGCACGACCCATTCCTGGTGTCGCTCGCGATCACCTTCGACTACCTGCCGTGGCTGCTTTTCGGGCTCATAGGTGGCGTAGCGGCAGATCGGTTCAATCGGCGACTGCTGGTAATCGGCGCCAATCTCGTCCGAGCTGTCGTGCTGGTCGGGCTCACCTTCACGATCGTGACCGGCAGCGTGAGCATTGCTCTCGTCCTGGCGGCGATCCTGGCCCTTGGGACGGCGGAGGTATTTGCCGACTCGGCCAGCAGCACGCTGCTGCCCAGCATCGTGGCGCGCGACGACCTCGTGGTGGGTAACGCCCGCATGCAGGGTGCGTTCATCCTGCTCAACCAGCTGGTGGCACCGCCCATTGGCGCATTCCTGTTCGCGCTGGGAATGGCGCTGCCGTTTGCAACGAATGCCGCCGCATTCCTGCTGGGCGCGGTGCTGATCTCACGCCTCTCGGCGGGCGTGGGCGCGATTGCCGCCGACCCATCCGAACGGAGGTCCTTCCTCACGGACCTGCTGGAAGGCTTCCGCTGGCTGGTCCATCACGCCGCCATGCGCACGCTGGCCATCACGATCTTCACGTTCAACGTCACCTGGGGTGCCGCGATGGGCGTGCTGGTTCTCTACGCCGCGCAGCAGCTGCACCTGGACGCGCTGGGTTTCGGTCTGCTGACGACCTCGGCCGCCGCTGGCGGCATTCTCGCCACTGCGTTGTACGTCCGCCTTACCCAACGTTTCAGCCTGGGCAACATCATGCGCGTCGGGTTGCTGGTCGAGACGGCGACGCACCTCGTGCTCGCCGCGACCACCTCACCGCTCGTGGCGTTTGGCATCATGTTCCTCTCCGGCGCGCACGGCTTCACGTGGGGCGCGACGGCCAATACCGTCCGACAGCGCGCGGTGCCCAATGAGCTGCTCGGCCGGGTGGGCGGCGTCATGCGCTTTGCTGGCTTTGGCGGCCTCGTCATCGGTACGCCGCTCGGCGGGCTGATCGCCGGCGCGTACGGCATCACGGCGCCCTTCTGGTTCGGTTTTGTGGGCTCAGCGATCCTGGTCGTGCTGCTCTGGCGCCAGTTCGGGCACATCGCCCACAATGAGTCGACATGAATGTCGTCGATTGGCTGCTCGACTCCGACCCGGCTATCCGCTGGCAGGTGCTGCGCGATCTGATCGACGCGCCGGCCGACGAAGTAACGCAAGAACGGGCCAGGGTCGCGACCCAAGGCTGGGGCGCGCAATTGCTCGCGCTGCCAACGCCGGTAAACGCGACTGAGGCGCCGTGGGGCGACGCCGCGAACGCCGAGTGGCTGTCACTGCTGCGATTCCATCTGCTGCGAGACTTGGGGGTCGATCCGAAAGCTGAAGCTGTGCAACGCGTGGTCAACCACGCCCGCGACAACATCACCTGGCACTGGTGGGACAACAGACCCTTCTTCCACGGCGAGGTCGAGCCATGCATCAACGGCCGCGTCCTGGCGATTGCCGCCTACTTCGGCCAGGAGTGGGGCGACCTGCTTGAGCGGCTGCTGAGCGAGCAGATGGCCGACGGCGGTTGGAACTGCGAGCAGGAGAACGGCAGCGTACGCGGCTCATTCCACTCGTCGATCAACGTGCTGGAGGGGCTGCTCGAGGTGGAGCGTGCCGGCCACGGCTCGCCGGAGGTGGGCGCCGCCCGCCGAAGAGGCGAGGAATACCTGCTGGAGCGCAAGCTCGCCCGCCGCTTGACGACCGGCGAGGTCGCGAACCCGGACTTCCTGCTCTTCAAGTTCCCTATGGACTATCGCTACGACGTGCTGCGCGGCCTCGACTACATGCGCCTGGCCGGACTACCAACCGATCCACGCATGGCGGAAGGCCTCGAGCTGGTGACCAGCAAGCGCACCCCTGATGGCCGCTGGAACCTGGACGACTCGGACCTGGGCGATCTTGGCTTTGGCTTGGGTGAAGAAGTCGGCGGGCCGAGTCGGTGGATCACGCTGCGCGCCTTGCGTGTGCTGCGAACTTACGGTTGAGCAAAGGCGCTTGACTCTGGGACCACCATCTCGTACGTTTCGTACGATATGTACGAGACGGAAGACCGCGACGACGACGTTCGCGTGAGTGTCAGCCGGGCACGGGACGAGTTCGCCGATCTAGTCAATCAGGCCGCCTACAAGCAGCAGCGGGTCATCGTCACACGGCACGGTCGGGCGATCGCGGCCATCGTGCCGATTGAGGACGTGGCCTACCTTGAGCGTCTCGAGGACGAGTACGACCTGCAGGAGGCGTTGAAGGTTCTCAACGACCCCGAGCAAATGGCGAACACGATCCCCTGGGAGCAGGTCAAGAGCGAGCTCGGGCTCTAGCCTACGACCGTGGCTCGATACTCCGTCGCGTTCACTGCTGGCGCCAGACGGCAGTTTGAGGCAATTCCGGACTCTCCTCGAAGACGCGTCAGCCGCGCGATCGATGCTCTGGCGGGTGACCCAAGGCCACGCGGTGCGCAGATGCTCGCGGGTGGGCACGGTGAGTGGCGCATTCGCATAGGCGACTACCGGGTGCTGTACGAGATCGGCGACGACACTCTTCTGGTCCTGGTGGTTCGGGTCGGCCACCGTCGCGAGGTCTATCGCGGCCGACGGGTCAGCGAGGCACCCGCCGCATACGGGCCGGCCCAAGCCGCCACCGTTCACGGCCGCAGGAGCTGGACCAGGGAAGCGCTGGCAAACGATGGTTGATACTCGCGCCAACGTGGTCGCGCACGCGAACAAGAGCGAGCTGATCCAGCTGATCCGCGACTCGCTTATTGGGGCGGATGAGGCAGTAGCGGGGCCATTTGGTCTGCGCCGAGTCACCTACGCTGACTACACCGCGTCGGGGAGGTCACTCAGCTTCATTGAGGACTACCTGCGTGACGCGGTGATGCCGCTCTACGCCAACACGCACACGGAGTCGAGCGGCACGGGCCTGCAAACCACCAGGTTCCGCGAGGACGCGCGGCGCATCGTTCGTTCCGCGCTGGGCGGCAACGAGAAAGAGCACGCCCTCATATTTTGTGGCGCGGGGTCGACTGGCGCGGTCGACAAGCTCGTGGCCATCCTTGGGCTGCGGATCCCGGCTGAGCTGGAAGATCGGTACCACCTCTCGCAGGCCATCCCGGCGGGCGAGCGGCCGGTCGTGTTCATCGGCCCCTTCGAGCACCATTCGAACGAGCTGCCGTGGCGCGAGTCGATCGCCGACCTGGTCACGATCCACGAGGACGCCGACGGCCACATCGACCTCGCTGAGCTGGAGCGTCGCCTGCAGGAGTTTGCGGACCGCCCCTTGAAGATCGGCTCCTTTTCCGCTGCGTCGAACGTCACCGGCATCGTCAGCGACACCCGCGCCATCTCGGCGCTGCTCCATGAACACGGCGCGCTCAGCTTCTGGGACTTCGCCGCCGCCGCGCCCTATGTCGACATCTCCATGGAGGGCAAGGACGCGATCTTCCTCTCGCCGCACAAGTTCATCGGCGGTCCGGGTACGCCGGGCATCCTGTGCATTCGCCGCGAGCTGATGAAGAACCGCGTGCCGGCGGTGGTTGGGGGAGGGACCGTCGCGTACGTCAACAGCGACACCCACGTCTATCTCGCCGACAAGGAGCACCGCGAGGAAGGCGGCACGCCGGCGATTCTCGAGTCGATCCGCTGCGGGCTGGTGTTCCAGCTGAAGTCGGCAGTCGGTGTTGAGGCCATTCGGGAGTGCGAGGAGTCGTTTATCGATCGGGCCATCGAGCGCTGGGAGCGCCATCCCAACATCGAGATCCTGGGCAATCGTCAAGCCGAGCGGCTATCGATCGTGTCGTTCGTCGTGAAGCACGGCACGAGCGGCCAGCACCTCCACCACAACTTCGTCGTGGCGGTCCTGAGTGACCTCTTCGGCATCCAGTCGCGCGGCGGTTGTTCGTGCGCCGGCCCCTACGGCCACCGCCTGCTCGGCATCGACTACGCCACGTCGCTCAAATACGAGCGCGAGACGCGCAAGGGCTGCGATGGCATCAAGCCCGGCTGGGTGCGCGTGAACTTCAACTACTTCATCGAGGAGGAGGTCTTCGACTACATCCTGTCGGCAGTCGAGATCGTCGCGTCTGAAGGCTGGAAGTTGCTGCCGCAATACCGATTCACCCCGGAAACCGGCCTCTGGCGCCACACCTCCGACGCCGCGGAACCGCCGCTGTCGCTCAACGATGTCTCATATGGCGACGGACAAATGCGCTACGCGGCCCATCGTCACCGCGAACCTGCCGCCCGATTGGCCGACTACCTCGACGAAGCCAAAACCCTTTTGGCAGGCCCGCCACGCACGGATTTACCGATCGACCACCCCGAAATCGACGCGGACTTCGAGCTCCTGCGCTGGTTCCCGCTCCCGGGCGAGGCCCAACCAGGCACCTGACCGCCAATGCCACCCGACCGCGTACTAACCGCGCAACCGCCTGAATTCACTGAGCGCGAGGCCGCAGCGCTTGCCAGTGAAGTCTTTGCGGTGGACGGCGCAGCCCACGGCGTCGACAGCGAGCGCGACCAGACCTTTCTGATCAACGGCGAGCGTCCCGCGGTGCTCAAGATCTCCAACGCAGCAGAGTCGACTGACCAACTCGACATGGAGGCGCTGGCCGCCCAGAGGATCGCGGAGGTGGACCCCGCTCTCCCCGTTGCCCTGCCATGGCCCGTGCCCGCACGTCCCACCACGTACCGCGCTGCGATCGTGCGCGGGGCGGACACGCACTGGGCGCGAATGTACGACCGGCTGCCGGGTCATGCGTCCGTCCGCGGTTACACCCTGAGTGACGAGGCAGTCCGCGACTGGGGGACGATTGCTGCGCGGGTGGGTCGGTCGATGCGTGGCTTCTGGCACCCGTCCGCCTCGCGGGTGATGCTCTGGGACGTGCAGCACGCGGCGCTGTTGCGGCCGATGCTCGACGCCGTCACAGATGCCCCGGTACGCAGACTCGTGGAACGCGCCCTTGACCGCTACGAGCAAGAGGTCACGCCGGTCTGGCCCACCCTCCGCCACCAGGTGATCCACACCGACCATTGTGCTTCAAACACCCTCGTCGACGACGCCGGCCGGGTCACGGGAATCATCGATTTCGGTGACGCGAGCTGGTCGGCGCTGGTCGCGGATCTCGCCGCGGTCCTCGAAACGGTCGTGGACGGTCGCGAGGAGGATGTCGACGAGTTTTTCCGGGCCGCACGCCTGGCGCTCGACGGCTACGAGAAGGTCACGCCTCTTGAGCCCGCGGAGCGGCGCATCGTGGGCGAGCTGCTGGCGGCGCGGATGTGCGCCGGCATCGTCATACCGGCATCGCGCGCCGTGCTGTATGAGCATCCGGATGGGCTGATGCCGCATCTGCGGGGGCAGGCCGTCAAGATCCTGCGGCTGTTCGAGTCGATTGGCTGGGAGGACGTCCGGCGCAGGCTGGGCGGTCGGGTGCCCGGAGAGGGACAGGCTGTGGCTGGCCTGGTTGAGCGTCGGTCAAGGGCCTTTGGCCCTGCAATGACCGGCCCAACCTATCGCGAGCCGCTGCACCTCGTGCGCGGCGAAGGCGTCTGGCTGATCGACGCCGACGGCCGTCGCTACCTCGATGCCTACAACAATGTGCCCGTCGTGGGCCACGAGCACCCGCGCGTTGTCGAAGCGATCGTGCGCCAGGCGCGACTTCTCAACACCAACTCGCGCTACCTCCATGAGACGGCTATCGAAGTGGCCGAGCGACTGATCGCGTCAACCGGCGGCGCGTTGGACGTGGTGATGTTCGTCAACTCAGGCTCGGAGGCGAACGATCTCGCCTGGCGCATTGCTCGCGCCGCCACTGGGGGGAGCGGCGGCATCGCGACGGACTGGGCTTATCACGGCATAACGTCCGCGATCCACGACCTGACGCCGGAAGAGTGGGGCAGTGGCCCTGCGCCGGAGCACGTGCGCACGTGGCGCCCGCCGGACACGTTGCGCGGGTTCGAGGGCAGCCTGGAGACATTCGCGACTGCCGCCCGATCGCTCGTGGAGGCTGGCCACCCGCCTGCAGCAGCCATCCTCGATGCCGTCCTGACGAGCGACGGCATCATTGACCTCCCGTCAACATTGGCCGCAGAGCTCGTCCGCCACGCCCACGCGGCCGGCGCCCTGTGGATCGCCGACGAGGTCCAGTCGGGCCACGGCCGGACCGGTGCAGCAATGTGGGGCTATCAGCGCCTGGGGATCGAGCCGGACATCGTCACCATAGGCAAGCCGATGGGCAACGGGCTGCCGGTCGCAGCGGTGATGACCCGGCGCGACCTTGCCGCGCGCTTCTCACCTGACGGTGAGTTTTTCAGCACGTTCGGCGGCAATCCCGTCGCCATGGCCGCGGCGCTCGCGGTGCTCGAAGTCATGGATGACGAACACGTCATCGCGAACGCGGCCGCGGTAGGGGAGTACCTGGCGAGCCAACTGCGCGAGCTGGCGTCGCGCTTTCCGTTCATTGGCGAGGTGCGCGCGGTGGGCCTGGCGATCGGCGTCGAGATCATTCGCCCGGGCAGCACGACGCCCGATTCAGCGACTGCGAAAGAGATTGTTGAGAGCATGCGCCGACGCGGCGTCCTCATTGGCACCACCGGCCGCAACAGCAATACGCTGAAGATCCGACCGCCCCTCGTCTTTGGACGCCAACACGCGGATCAGCTGGTCGAAGCGCTCGAAGGCGTCCTGGAGGGCGCGACCAGCCCAGTGTCGACGTAGAGCAGATCGTGCTCCAATACCAGGTCTATCTCCGCGGCGCACTTCGCATGTTGGGTGGCGTCGCCCGCCCAGAAGAGAAGAAGCCCGCGACCGTGCGCTACCGACCACGTGCGAGCCTGTGGACCACACGAGTCTACGTGGAGATTGCTTGTGGCTAAGACGAATCTGACGGTTCAGCTGGACGAAGAGGTCGTGCGGCGCGCACGAGTTGTGGCGGCGAAGCGTGGACCTCGGTCAGTGCGCTGGTCGCTCGCAAGCTCGATGAACTCGCTGACGAGGATGAACGGTATGAGGCCGCGCGCCAGCGTGCCATTGAGCTGATGGCCAACCCGAAGCCGCTCGGTGGCAGAAACTGGACGCGCGACGACATCTACGCCGAGCGGCTGGATCGACTTGGCCGCTGAGCTAAAAGACGTTCGTCGATACGAAGGCGGCGCCAATAGGCAACCGGCTCACGTTCTGGGAAACGGCGACCCTGAGGCGACTCGGTCGAGTTGAGCGCCCCTGGTCAGCAAGGACGATGGCCTGCGCGCCTTCGCCGCCGCGAACGGAGATGTTGATATCGTTTGGTAATGGCAGTCATCGAGACGAAGGGCCTGACCAAGCACTACGGGACGGGGCGATTCCCACCACGCCACAGGCACGAGACCGTGCGCGCGCTGCATGAGCTGACGGTCAGCGTCGAGGAGGGCGAGATCTTCGGCTTCCTGGGGCCCAACGGCGCGGGCAAGACAACGATGATCCGGTTGCTGCTCGGTCTCATCCACCCCACGTCGGGTAGCGCGCGCGTGCTGGGCCACGACATCGTCGATGGCAGCATCGCCATTCGCGCCGCGACGGGCTACCTGCCCGGCGGCATCGTGCTGTACGACACGCTGACCGGCGAGCAGATGCTCGATTACCTGGGCCGTCTCTACGGCCGTCCGACATCACTGCGCGCTGACGTGGCCGACCGGCTGGAGATGTCCGCACGGACCCTCAAGCGGCCGGTGCGCGACTACTCCCGCGGCATGCGCCAGAAGATCGGCATCATCCAGGCGCTGCAGCATGACCCCGACCTGGCCATCCTCGACGAGCCTACCGAGGGCCTCGACCCACTTATGCAGCGCGCCTTCTATGACCTGCTCGACGAGCGGCGCAAAGCAGGTCGCACCTGTTTCTTCTCGTCGCACGTGCTGTCCGAGGTTGAGCGGCTATGTGACCGGGTGGCGATCATCCGCGCTGGTGAAATGGTGGCGCTATCCAACGTGCCCGAACTTTTGGCCCGCCGCAAGCGACACGTCGAGATGCGCCTCGCCGGCGAACCGCCAGCGCTCCACGGCGTCACCGGCGTGACCAATATCGTCGTCCGTCCCGGCCACCTGTCGTGCGAGCTGGAAGGCGACGTCCGGCCGTTCCTGGCGGCCATCTACAGCGCTGCCATCACCGACCTGACCATCGAGCCCGCGCGCCTCGAGGAGGCATTCCTCGAGTATTACGCCGACGAGGACGCGGCCGAGCTGGCTGCGGCGGCGCACCTGGTGGGGGCAGCACAGTGAGCGCGACCGTCTTTCGCCACGTCTTGCGCCAGCAACGGATGCGGCTGTTGGTTGTGGTTGCTGCTCTGACCGGCTGGGGAACGCTGATGCCGATCGTCTACGCCACGTTCGGTGTCCAGATGCAGGACATCGTCCGCCAGTTTCCGGCCCTGCAGCAGTTCATGCGCTTCGGCGGTGGCGACTTGTTCACGCTCTCCGGCTCGATCGCGGTGGGCTATATCCACCCGATCGCCATCGCGCTGCTGGCGGTGTTCGCCATTGCCTTCCCGCTCAGCGGCGTGGCCGGCGAGCGGCAGCGCGGGACGCTGGAAATCGTCCTCGCGCGACCGGTCTCGCGGCGGTCGTATTACGTGACGCTGCTGGTTGCGGCGATCCTGTTCATCGGGCTGTCCGTGGCGGCAACGCTGATCGGCACGGTCATCGCCGCTGCCGCGGTCAACGTTCTCGACCAGCTGAAGCTGGAGAACATGACGTTGCTGTGGCTGAACGGTGTCCTGCTCTACTTCGCGATAGCCGCGATCGCGTTCGCCGCGTCGGTCAGCTTCGACCGGATGGGCCCGGCGGCGGGCGTCGCGCTGGCCATCGTGCTGGTCGCCTATACGCTGGAGATCATCGGCTCGCTCTGGCCCGACGCCGAGTGGCTCCAGCCCTACTCGCTCTTCCATTACCTACAACCGGACCTGGTCCTGCGCGAGGGACTACAGCTCTTCGACACGGCGCTGCTGCTGGTGGTCGGTGGAGCCGCAGTCATCTACGCCCTGATCGTCTTCCCGCGGCGCGACCTGGCCGCACCAACCTAAGGGCCTGCACCTGGCCGCGGGAGACGAGACTCGAATTGATCGCTGGCTATGCGCGGTGCGCCTGGTCAAGACCAGGCCAATCGCCACGCAGCTGTGTGAAGGCGGCCACGTTCGCGTCAACGGGATTGCAGCAAAGGCTTCGACGAAGGTTCATGCCGGCGATCGCGTCGACGCGCTGATCGCCGAGCGCGAGCGCATCATCGAGGTCGTCCGGCCAATCGAGGTGCGCGTTGGTGCCCCGGCCGCAGCGACGTGCTACATCGACCACAGCCCACCGCCTGTCATCAGCGAGATCCGCCCCGGCATCAAGGTTGTCCGCGGCGAGGGCAGGCCAGGCAAACGCCTGCGGCGCGAGCTGGACCGTATGAGGCGGATCGCCGGCTGCTGAGGCCTATCGTGCCCGTCTCCGACTGCGCAGCGGATCAACCGCGGCTCCAGCGTCGCCGGTAGTACTGGCGGTGGACTGTATCTGGTGGATTGCACACCAATCCGGCCACAACCACTCTCTTCGCACTGGAAGTCCCAAGGAGGACGCTTGCACGACTCGCTGGCGGAAGTTCGATCCGACGCCCCTCAACTGATGGGCGCCTTGCTTGGCGCACGCGACGCCGTCCAGAGGCTGGACGCGACGGAAGGGCGGGCTCGCTGGCTGGCTTACGTCGCCATTGGGTCGACGATGCGGTTCGTGGCCACCCAGCGGCGGCGGCGCTGGCAGGCTGCCCGTCACGGAATGATCACCGTCATTGCTGCCACCGCCCTCGATCTTGTCCTGCTCGCGTCGGCCAGCCCGGAAGCTGCCCGCGCGTCAGTCCTTGTGAACCTCTTGATCGCCATGGCGGCGAGCCTGGCGTACGTGTTTATCGTCAAGCATCGGCGTCGGTCCACGGTGGTGCCGGTGTTCACCGTGCTGACCCTGGTCGATGTCGGCGCCGTTTGGCTGGGACTCAACCACGGAGAGCTGCATACGATCTCGTTTGGTTATCTCCTGCTGCTGCCCACGATCGTGGCGCTGGTAGTCCCATCGCTGACGCGGGTGCACGCCAGCTGGCTCGCGGCGCACATTGCCTTCAGTGTCGCGTACGTGGCACTCTCCGCCGGTGGAGCCGGCTTCGAGATGTTCAACGAATTGGCACTGCTCGGGGTAGCGACGGCGCTGAGCATCTACGGTCACTTCGCTGGGTTGCACGCTCAAATCGACAGCTATCTGCAGATCCAGCGCATCAACGCACTGAACCGGCAATCGGTGCGCGACCACGCCCGGCTGACCAAGCTGAACATGATCCTGGGCGAGACAGCGCGCACGGACGAGCTAACGGGCTTGATGAACCGTCTCAGCCTCAGGCTCGACCTGGGTATGCTCCGGGCTCGCATTGCACGCCACGGCGGCCGCTTCGCACTGCTGTTGGCCGACATCGATCGCTTCAAGGCAATCAATGACCTTCACGGACATGTCGCCGGCGACAGTGTCCTGCAGGCCGTGGCGCGCGGTCTATCGGGCAGCACTCGCCAAGAAGACGGTCTGTATCGCTATGGCGGCGAAGAGTTCGCGCTGCTGGTCCCCATCACGACGGGCACCGCCCTCGACATCGCGGAGCGAATCCGGCGGGCCGTCGAGGGGCTTGAGCTGCCTCATCCGGCGAACCCGCCGCACGGACGGCTGACGATATCGGTTGGCGTCGTCACAGTGGGTGCGCCCGATCTGGCGCTCCAAGACGGAGCCTGGTTCAAGCGCGCCGACGAAGCGCTCTATCGAGCGAAGGCTGCGGGCCGTAATCGCTCCGTCGTTTGGGACACGCCAAAAGTGTGAGCGCGCGCGGCTGATTCGGGTAACGTTTCGCGACGCTGCCGGCTGCGAGCAGCAGAGGAGGGAAGAGATGCACCCGAGCGCCCGATTGGTCCAGGATGTCCGATTGTGGGCGGTGTTCTCCGTCATCGGCCTATTGGGATGCTCGGGCGCTCCTGCCCAGCAGTCCCCGGCGCCGACCTTCCCTCCGGGGCCATCCTCGGCCCCATCGACTACCGCCACCGGGCAACCCACGCCCACCAGCACTCATCAGCGGACGCCAAAACCCACGGACGAGGGCGAGTCGTGGCTGGGCGGGACCATCACGTGGACGGCCAGCGGAACAGACGGCAGCACCCCGCCAACCACCCAAAGCGTGACCGGCACTGCTTACGTCGTCATCCACGTGATCGACCCCTATCTGTTGCTCGCCGAGCGCGACACCGGCAACACCTACAGCTACGACTACACGAGCAACCGTGACGACTGCCCCTCGACCCACGAGGAAGGAACGCTCGAATCCCAGGCCGGCGTGGGCACCACCGACCCATGGGACTACAGCATTGGCACGCTCAATCCCTCCGGCCCAACCGGCGAGGACCTGAGCCTCACGATCGCCATGCCCGACTACTGCGGACCGTCGATGGGCGGGAATGTTGACACCCAGCGGGGTTTCCTAGAGGGATTCCCTGACTGCGAACCGAGCGGCGACCAGCTGTTTGCCCGCTTTGACGGCGTCGATTCCTACGTCATCGACTGCGACGTGATCGGCTACGGCGGCGCCAATGAGTTCGTCGGCACGGCCTCAGGCCATGTGTCTGGGACCCTCAGCCCGCTGGACGGCCCGCAGAACTAGCCCCACGCCTCCTAGGGCTGCGGGAGCAGGGCGCGGACGGCCTTGGCCGCTTCCTGGGGCGTGACCTCCAGGCTGGCGTCGCCGACGTGAATCTCGAAGCGCCGATACCCGGGCGTGTCAGAGGGGAATGAACCTCCGGTCACCCACAGCCGCTGCTCGCGGGCCAGCCGACGGATGCCTGCGTCGAGGGCCACCGGTGTTGTCCGGAGGTGTACGTGCATCATGTTCGTGTGCGGCGGGTCCGGCACCACTTCGACGCCGTTTATCGCTGCGAGCGCTGACGCAATCTCACGGGCGTGGGCGACGTAGCTCTTCATGCGCGGCAGCCTGAGCCGCAGGCCGGCCAACGCCGATGCTGCGTAGGGCCACAGGTTGAAGATGGTGCCGCCATGGCGATGACGCCACTCGCGTGCCTCGGCGATGAAGTCTTCCTCGCCCAGCAACATCGAGCCGGCGGTGCCGCCCAACCCTTTGTAGAACGACACGTAGACCGAGTCGAACAGGGACGCGATCTGCGCTACATCGCGACGATAGAAGGGCGCCGACTCCCACAGCCGCGCGCCATCCAGGTGGACCGCGGCGCCGTGGCCGCGCGCCCACTCGACCTGGGCGATCAGATTCTTCCAGGCTGGCAGTAAGCCACCGATTTCGCGCTGGGGCAGCTCGATCAGCAGCGCCGCGATCGGCTCCGGGATCTTGCGCAGGTCGGCGAGGGTGATCAGCGCCCGCGGATCGCCCACCGGACGTCCAACCAGATGGTGCAAACGCTCGTACGCCTTGTCTTCGTGAATCTCGAGGTGGCACGTGGGGTGGAAAGCCACCACCCGTGTCGCACGCCGGTCGGCGTGCATGCGCAACGCGATCTGCTGGGCCATCGTGCCGCTGGGCATGAACACCGCGGCCGGCTTGTCCAGCAGCGTCCGTACTTCGTCCTCGAGCGTAGCCACGGTGCCGCCGTCGCCGTAAACGTCCAAAGCCAGGTCATCGCCCAGCGTCGCCACCTCGGCGAGCATCGCGGCTGGTGTGCGCAACCCGTGGCCAGTCAGCGACCGCGTGCATCGCTCGCGCAGCTCGCGCCGCTCCTGGGGCGTCAGCTCTGCCGTCTGTGCCGTCTTGCGCGCGGTCTGCTTTGGCATTTGGGCAACGGTATCCCTTGACAGCCATCCTGGGATGGGAGCGCGGTCTGGGCCGTGGTCATCGACTTGGCGTTACCCTCCGTGGATGCCGCAGGTGGCCCAGCGCAAGACCGTCACGGTGTTGTTCTCCGACCTCGTCGAGTCGACCCAGATCGCCGAATCGATCGATCCGGAGGCGCTCGCCGAGTTGCTCGATACGTACTTCACGGAGATGCGCTCGATCATCGAGCGCCACGGCGGCAGCGTCGAAAAGTTCATCGGTGACGCGGTCGTGGGCATGTTCGGCGTCCCGGCGACCCACGAGGACGACGCGCTTCGAGCAATTCGTGCCGCCCTCGCCATGCAGGCCGCGCTCGACGCCGTGAACGAGGATGTCGAGCGCCGCCACGGACTCCGACTCGCAGCGCGGATCGGCATTAACACTGGCTCTGTCGCCGTCACAGGCGATGGCAGCGGAAGCCAGCCGGCTGGGATGGCCCTGGGCCACGCCATGAACATGGCGGCGCGTTTGGAGCAGGCCGCGGCCCCGGCCGAGGTGCTCATCGGTGAGACCACGCATGAGCTCGTCGCCGCCTTTATCGAAGCCGAGTCCGTGGGCCCGCTCAAGGTCAAAGGCTCAAGCGTGCCGATCGGCGCCTGGCGCGTTGTCGCAATTGCTGAAGGCGCCCATTCCGGCTGGGAGGGGGAGGGGCTATTCGTCGGGCGCGAGAAGGAGCTCGCCGCGATCGAGGCGGCGTTCGCCAGCGCGATCAGCGAGCCGGCGTGCGTTGTAGTTACCGTCGTCGCCCCGCCCGGGATGGGCAAGTCCCGCTTCGCGGCTGAGGCAACGCGACGGCTTGCAGGGAGGGCGCAGATTGCAGTGGGTCGGTGCGTGCCCTACGGGGAGGGCGTCACCTATGCGCCACTCCTCGAAATAGCAGCGTCGCTGCAGCTGCCGCAAGAAGATGAACGGGTTGCCCGCGCGCGCGAAGCCCTCGGCGAAAGCGCCCTTGCGTCACCCGATGAAAGGGCGTGGGCGTTCAAGCAAATGCTCGAGACGGTCGCCGAGCAAAGTCCCGTCGTGGCCGTCGTCGATGACCTGCACTGGGCCGAACCGCTGCTGATCGACGTGCTCGATTACGTCGTCACCCTCTCTGCACAGCGGCCAATCCTGTTGTTGTGCCTGTCGCGTCCCGATCTTTTCGACACACGGCCGGAATGGGCGGCGCCGCGGCCCCACGCGACGACGATCCGACTCGAACCGCTCACGGCCGGCGAGACAGATACCCTGCTTGCCACGAACGAACTGCTGGCCGCGGACGCAGTCAGACGGCGCGAGATAGTGGAAATCGCAGCGGGCGTCCCGTTGTTCGCTGAGCAGATGGCGGCGCTGCGATCTGAGGGTCACGCCGGTGTGCCGCCGACGATCAGGGCGCTTCTGGCGGCGCGCATCGACAGGTTGCAGGCGCCGGAGCGGTTGCTGCTCGAGCGGGCCGCGATCCAAGGTGAGGTCTTCGACAGGGAAACGCTGGCGGCGTTGGTGGGCGAGCAGCCGGAGCTGTCAGTCGGGTCGTCGCTGATGGCCCTGGTGCGCCGTGAGCTCATCAGACCGGAACGCGCTTCCGACGGCCGTGAGCGCTTTCGCTTCAGCCACGCACTCCTGCGTGACGCGATCTACGACCAGATGGCACACCGGCTGCGCGCAGAACTGCACGAGCGCTATGCCGACCGGCTGGCCTCTTCCCAGTCGGACGTGGAGATGATCGCGCACCACTTGGAGCGCGCTCACTGGGAGCGATCGGTGATGGGCGCATCGGACGCGGATTCAGTCTCTCTTGGTGATCGCGCAGGCACGGCCCTTCACGCGGCCGGTCGGAAGGCACTGGCGCGAAAGGAGTGGCGGCACGCGCTCAACCTGCTGGAGCGTGCCCGCGCCGTGCTGAGCGAGTCGCGCTCGAGCGAGCTCGGAGTGCTGGTCGATCTCATGAGCGCGCACGGCGAGCTGGGTGAATTCGACGCCGCCGAGGCTGCCCACGGTGCGGCGCTGGAATCCGCCCGAGCCGCGGGTGACACATCGCGGGAGCTGCGGGCCGAGATGGGCTGGGCTCAGTTGCAGGTCCGGCGCGGCGATGTCGGTTGGCAGCAGCGGATCCCTGAGATCGCCGAGCGCGCAGTCGAGCACTTTTCCAATACGGGATCGCACGCTGATCTCGCCAATGCGCTCCTGATGCAGGCGAACCCAGTGGGGATTTCCGACCTCGCGGATGCGATCAATCTGATCCGCGCGGCGGTTGAGCTTGCAGAGCGGGCGGGCGACGAGCGACTCCAGATCGAGCTGTGGGACGAGCTTGGCGGTGTCATGATCTTCGGCCCGACCCCCTATCAAGAGGTGGGCGAATTCGTCGAGTACGAGATCGACTGGGCGCGGCGGCGCGGAATCGCTTTCACTGAGGCGGATGGGCTCCTTGGCAGGGCCTATGTGATGGCCGCGTCGGGCGACGGCGAGGCCGCGCGCCAGGCCATCGCGCGAGTGCGCACGCTCTTTGCGGAGCTTCCAGGGTTCGTCTCGCAGTTGGGAGAGACTGACATTCTCGCCGCATCGATCGAGCAGGAGGAACGCAATATCGAGGCTGCAGAGCCGCTCTACCGACGGGCGCTCGAAGTTCTCGAAAACGGCGGGCACGCGCTTTGGTGGCGAGGCGCGGCGCTGGGACTGGCGGCAATGCTGTTCGACGCGAATCGTCCCGAGGAGGCGCGGGCCATCCTGGACGAGGTCGACAGACGCGGTCTCGCGTGGGGCGCGCGGCCTCGATCACGCTACCTCCAGGCGCGGGCCAGGCTGGCGATGCTTGACGGAAACCCGGGCCTGGCTCTCAACTTGGGACGTGAAGCTGTAGATGTCCTCGCGAAGCTGCACGCGCTGCAAGACGAAGCGCGTGCGCGCGAGGGGTTAGGCGACCTTTTCGCGCAGGCAGGCGACCACGGTGAGTCGGCCGCTCAACTGAACATCGCCCGAGACCTTTACGCGGCCAAGGGGTACCGACCCGGCGAATGGCGCGTCTCCGCGAAGCTCGAGGGCAGTCCGCGGCCCTGATCCCCTTGAGAGTCGCCCGGCTGCTTGTGGGTCCACCTGTTACCGATGAGTCGTACGGTACGTGTCCTATGAGAGCGGCGTGGCGCGATGGGTATGGCGGACCGGAGGTGGTGTCCGTCCGCGAGATCGAGAAGCCAACTCCCGGCTCAAGCGAAGTTCTCGTCAAGGTCAAGGCCGCGTCCGTCAACCGCGCCGACCTGGACGGGCTCTACCCGCGCTGGTCGTTCATCAAGCTGTTCTACGGCCTGCGCGCGCCGCGGGACAAGTACAAGCGGCTCGGCATCGACATGGCCGGCACGATCGAGGCAGTGGGGGAGGGCGTCACCCTCCTCAAGCCGGGTGACGACGTCTTCAGCGACCTCTCTGGAGCGCTGACCGCCGGCTCCTTCGCGGAGTACGTTTGCGCCAAGGAGTCGGCCTTCTCGCCCATGCCGCCAACGTTGACCTACGAGGAAGCAGCGTGCCTGCCGCACTCCGGCGTCCTGGCCGTCCGCGCCTTCGCCCCGCGTGGCGGGAAGGAGGTCAGGGCAGGAGATCGGGTGCTGATAGTGGGTGCGAGCGGCAATGTCGGCCCGTACTGCATCCAGATCGCCAAGTCGCTGGGCGCGCATGTGACCGCCGTCGCCAGCGCGGGCAAGCTCGATTTCGTGCGTTCGCTGGGGGCTGACGAGGTCATCGACTACCGGGCCACCGACTACACGCGCCCAGCCCAGCCCTACGACTGGATAGTCGAAGTCGACGCGCACCATCCCGCACGGCGCTGGCTCAAGGCACTCAAGCCGGGTGGCGTCCAGCTGGCGTTCGGCGGGCCGGCGTCATACATCGTTTTCGGCGGTCTCGCGGGGCTCATCCTGCCGAAGTTCACCGGCAAGAATGTGGGCCTGGCGATGGTCGGGGCATTCGGCGACCAGGACGTGGAGCGGATCAAGGAGTACGTCGCGGCCGGAGTCCTCAAACCCGTGATCGACCGCCGCTTCTCCCTCGACGAGGTGGGGGAAGCTCTGCGCTACGTCGACGAGGGCCACCCCCGCGGCAAGGTCCTGGTAGTCCCGTGAGCCTGCGCTAGGGTTGGAAGTCGAGTGGAGATCATCCGTGACCAGATCAGCCTCGATCGACTGCTAGCCATGGCGGGCGAGCGCTTTGGCGACCTGGTCAAGGCCGTGGTCGACGTCGAGCGCGGGATCATGGCGGTCGACGCTGGCATGCATGCTGACGAGGAGGCGGTTCTGCTCGAGGACGGATCCAAACAGGCTGAACTGTGGGGCATCAATCTGTATCCCAACGACTACGGCGATCCGGCCTGGCTCGAGTTCGACTCCATGATCAATCTCCGTCCTGGACAAGGGAACCGAACGCGATCGGTCGATGATGAGGCGATTCGAGCCAATATCGCTGATGTGATCGGCAAATTGGTCCTCCCGTGACGGTTCGGGTCTTCCATCGTGAGGCTGCCGCTGGTGCGTGGTTTCAACTATCGCTGATGGATCAGCTCGGCAACATTGGCACAGAGGTAGCACGGTCGGTGCGGGCGCGCAGGTCAGGCAACGACGCACGGGCCTGGAATGCGCTTGTGCGAGCGCTCGAGTTGTTCGACCTTACGATTGCCGATGGGCGTTGGCGCGGCCCCAAGCGGCGAGAGATCTGCCGCGCCCGGGAAGTTGTCTGCGACTTCATGGCCGGCGACAACGAGTACCAGTCATCAGCAGAGTCGCTCGATCGATATTTCCTGGCGTTCGCGATGGCCGCTCGAAACCGCTCGTCAAGCAGCAGCTGAACGACACATCATCAAGCGATTCCCACTGAGCGCGATCCCGTTCCCGCCTACTCGGGGTTGCGAATTCGCAAGCCGCGCATGCCTTCGAAATCCCGGGTATTGCGCGTCACGAGCGTGAGCCGCAGCTCGATGGCGGTCGCGGCGATCAGCGCGTCTGGCAACCGGTACGTCGTCCCGCGGTGCAGCCGGCCGGCGCGCTCAGCGATCGACGCGTCAATCGCGACATTGGTCATCGGCTCGAGCAGGCGACGAACGCGCCGTTCTTCCACGCCACGCCCAGAGAACAGCTCGGCCCGCGTAACGGTCGAGACGTGAACATCATCCTTGCCCGCCACGAAGCGTCGATGGCCGCGCAGGTGATCAACGAGAAGGTCCGTGTCAACGAGGATCCGCGCCACGGTTCCACTCGTCGCGACTGGGCAGCTCCAAATCCGGCAGCGTGCCGAATGTCTCGTCCAGGGCTGCATCGATATCAACCTTGTCGTCGACCAGGTAGGCCTCCACCGCCTCGCGAATCAGCCGCGCCATTGGCGCACCGGCTTTCTTACCGCGCGCGTCCAGCCGACGCCGCTGGTCGTCTGTGAGATAGATCTGCGTGCGCGTGCTCGGCATATACAGCACAGCATACATCACGCGTGTGGCGGCAGGAGCATCTTGCGTCGAAATGGAGGCCGGCGTGTTATCACCGCATCCTTCGTGATAACATCCAAGACGTGATCCGAACTCAGATCTCGCTGACCGAAGACCAGATGCGCCGCCTCCGGTCGGAGGCGCGTCGCAGACGCGTGCCCATCGCTGAAGTTGTGCGCGAGGCCGTCGATAGGCTCGTGCCTGGAGGTGGAGACGAGCGCCGATTGAGGTTCGAGCGGGCCATGGCCGCAGCTGGACGGTTCCATTCAGGAACAGGCGACCTGGCATCCAGGCACGACGAGATAGCCGGCGAAGCTGACTGGTGACACGCATCCTGGTTGATACCAGCGCCCTTGTGGCGTTTCTGGACGCCGACGACCCGCGCCATGACCGGGTAGTCGCCGCGTTTGCTGATCTCGCGAACGACGATCTCTTCACCCACGGCTACGTCGTGGCCGAGTCGCTCGCCGTCGTCAGACGCCGCCTGGGCCTGGAGGCTACGACCACGCTGATCGACGACCTGTTGCCGACGATGGAGCTGCTCGCCATCGATCCTGACCTACACGAACGCGCGCAGGAACGCTACCGTCAGGCACTGCCGAGTGCCACATCCTTCGTCGATCAAGTCAGCTTCGCCCTCATGGAGCGAGAGGCGATCGCCACGGCCCTGGTGCTCGATCCTGACTTCGCAGCGCCGGGCAGACGTCTGATTCCGGAGCCCTAACCAATCATCTTTTCGGGCGCAGGCCGATGACCATGGCCATCACGAAGAGCGCGGCCGTCACACCAAGCGCGAGTCCCACGAGCGCAGTGCCACTGATCACGAGGGCGTCGATGTGAAACGGCAAACCAAGGGACAGCACTGCGACACCCAGGTTCGCCGCGGCCAGCCGGACCACCGCCCAACGACCGAGGATTTTGCGCTGGCGAGCGTGCGCTGCGCTGTCGCCGGGGCCCACGGCCGGCAAGAGGTGGGTTGCCGAGGCAAGCACGACCAGCCCGATCCAGCCCACCACCAGCGGTCCAAAGATGGGCTCGATCGACCACGCGCCGGGCGACGATCCCAGCACGATCACTCTTCCAGCCGCAATACCGATTCCCACTCCGAACCAGCCCATCGCTGAGATCAGTCCAGCCATCGCGAACAGGTGCCAGGGGCGGTCGATAGTCCAGTTACCGCGGGTTCGCCAGGTCTGGGCGGCATAGACGAAGAGCGCGAGGGCGCCGGCAATGGCGACGATGGCGCCACCCCGCGCAACGAGATCCAGGTTGAGCGCAAAGGCGAGCGCGACAAGCACCGGGCCGGCCGCCAGGGCAATGACCGTCAGGCGCGCACTGGGCCGAGCGGCAATCCGTGCGCCCACGACGGTGGGGAAGAAGTGCAGCAGCGTCGTCGCCACAACGAGTGACACGAAGCCCACGAGGTTCAACCACGCGTGCGCCGGTTTGAGGCCGGCCCAGCTCGCGACGAACGGCGGCCAGTAGGACGCGTAGAGGGTCGCCAGCGTCGCACCCACGCCGACTTCCGTGAGGGCAACGACGTAGCCCTGGATGACGATCCCCCGGCTGGGGCCCAGTGCAGATCGGAGCGGACGCAGCGTTGCGAGTGCGACCAGCGCCACGCCAACGATGAACGCGAGGCCACCCGCATCTGCCAGCATTGTTGAGGTGCCCACGACGCCCACCGTCACGCCGACCGCGCCCAACGCGACGGCCAGCACCGCGCCGGTCCTTAGGCGGACATCAGTTGGCGGTGCTGCGGCAAAGGCCGCGCTGAAGAACGGCATGACTCCGGCTATTGCGGTCGTCGCGCCGCCCGCCAGCGCGAGATGCAGCGGCAGCCACACGCCGCGTCGGAGGCTCTCAGGTAGCAACGCGGAGGCGAGCGCAGCCACGAGGAAGCCGATCGCCAGCGCAACCGCGAGCACGACAACCCGCCTGTCGCGCGACCGATCGACGATGGGCGCCCGTCCCGCCTTGTTGAGCTTGATCATCACAACCGAGACTACCGCGCATCGTCTTTCGGCCGGCGGCGAAAAAATGCGAGATCAAGTTGGTGCTACTGAACATCGCGGCAGCAGCTCCAGCCGCTCAGCCGCGGCTCTGTCCGAGCCTATATCCTCGGCGCGTGCCCTATCGCCTTTGGAGACTGACCGCGCTCTGGCTGGCGCTGCTCGTCGCCGCCGGATGTGGAAGCGCCACAACCCTCCCGACGCCCGGAGGCACATCCGGCCCCACACCGGCATCGACGGGCCAGCCGACCCTCGTGCCCGCCCCGACGCGCAGTCCTAGCTCGACTCTGCCGGCCATCACTCCTTCGCCGACCGAGACCTCCACAGCCGCGCCCCCGATGCAGCCTATCGACCGCGAGGCGGTACTTGTGGAGCCAGAGGCGGTTGCGCAGTTGATTGCCGATCCCGCTCGACGCATGGACGGGGTCATCGCCCTAGTCGCCGGCCTCGGCATCGGCATCTACACGTCCGACGGGCGGCAGATCCTGCCGGGCTCGGAGACGAGCCAGGACGACTTCCTACTGTACGACTTCGAGGTGCCGGTGCTCGCACGGATGGCGGCAGGCGAACCAGAGCCGTTCAGCAACCTGTACGGGATCCTGACAGCGGCCGGGTACAGCGGTTCATCGCTCGAATTGGCCATCGCGTTCTCGAGCGCATTCGCGGCCGCTCCAGACTCCTTCATGACACGGCTGTTCGTGGCCATGGGCGTCACCACGGATCAACCGACGCTGACGCCGCTCCAATCGTGGCTGCTGCTCCTCACTGCTGCCCCGCTCAACGGCACCCACCTGACCGCCGCGATCGCACGGTTGGCGGCCGTTCCGCAGACCGCGGTCTGTGGCGGCACTATCACCGCCAGCGGCGTAAAGCCGAACTGGGCGGTCGGACCTAACCCAGCGCTTGACGAACTGGCGTTCGCCAGCGCAGTCGACCTGTATTACGCGCTCCAGGGTCCGCTCCTGGAGAGGGCCATCGACTTCCAGGTTGTTGCCATGCCGTCGAGCGTCCACGAAGGCCACGGTGGACCCGGCGAGTCGGCCGAATTCCTCGCGCATCTCGAGGTCGATTTCATCCCGCAGGAGGTCTTGTCTGGCGGCTGTGGGACCCTCATCAACTCGATACGGCCCGTATTCGGGCCCGTCGCCGGTGTCCCGGTGACGTGGGAGTTGTTGCCCGGTATTGACGACCACGGCTATACCACCCAGACGCAGAGTGATGCGGTGACCGGTGCAAACGGCATCGCCACGCTGAGGTTCACGGCTCAAACGGAGGCCTCAGCCGGGCAGGGCCCGGAGCACAGCATCGTCGGGAATGTTTTCGCATTCGTTCCGACACGCGACCTCTTCGAACGTTTCCTTGGGATCAACGACCCGCGACTGCTCAGATTCCTCGGGAACCTCTACCCGGCGGCTGGTCACCTGACGGTGACCTGGCATGCCCCTGACGAAACGCCCTCACCGTCACCCAGACCGCCCAACGTTCCCGATCCTTGCTCATTGATCACCCAGGAAGAGGCGGCCGCCGCCGCAGACAAGGACGTTCGCCCAGGCTTCGTGGTCGACACGACCATCGAGACGCTCGGTTCAGGGCTGGCCTGCGTCTTCAGAGACGCGGACGCGCCGAGCGGTGTATACGGGATCGCCCACATCCGCATCGACGTGGTGGATCTGGGTGCCGCTGGCGGATCGGCCTTCACAGCGGCCGGCCGACTCATCGGGAACGGCGTAGTCCCGGGCCTGGGCGACGAGAACTTCTATTCCTGCCCGCTGACCTGCGCCCAGGCATTCGTCTACGTGCGGAGAGGGCATATCGCCGTTGTTATCAGCGACCTGGCGGGTGGCGATGCTCTCACCGGAGCGACGACGTTGGCGCGGCTCGCACTCGGACGGCTGACGCGCCCCTAGGCACACCGACAAGCCTTTCGTCGTGGATCACCCTCTCGTACTCGGCCGCTGACGCTTGAGTTGGCGGTCCCTGAGGTGGGGGTCAGCCAGGCGCGACGACTCGATGCCTTCGTGGTCAGCAGGGACGAAGTCTTCGCCCAATACGGAATCGACTCAGTCCGCGCATGAGTCGGCCCGGTAGCGCTTGATCCGCTGAACTCTGGCGCTACGTTCCGAGATTGAACCATTTAAGGCTTGTCGCCGGTCATACGGTTAGATGCCGGCACATCGTCGGCACGCACGGCGGTCAAACCCTATGCGGGACGAACTCATCGAGCGGGCGCGTCGTGGCGATCGCGACGCCTTCGGGCAGCTCGCGGCGCAGGACATCAACCGCCTGCACGCGATCGCCCGGCTCATCCTTCGTGACGTCGATCTCGCTGAGGACGCTGTCCAAGAAGCACTCATCCGGTGCTGGCGCCAGCTGCCGAACCTCCGGGACGTGGCCAACTTCGACGGTTGGCTCTACCGGATCCTCGTGCGGGCAGCGGCCGACGAATCATCGAACCGGCGGCGTCATAAGGCGACGGTCGCGAGCCTGCGCCTCGAGCCGAGCGTCGCTGACCAGAGTGGCAGCGTCGCCGATCGTGCAGTGCTTGACGCGGGCTTCCGGCGTCTCTCGATCGAGCATCGCGCCGTCGTCGTGCTGCATCACTACGCCGACCTCCCCCTAACCGAGGTTGCGCTCGCGCTTGGCATCCCGTCCGGCACGGCCAAGTCCCGCTATCACTACGCGATGGCATCGCTGCGCGCTTCGCTCGAGGCGGACGCGCGGCGCACCACAGTCCAAGGGGTAAGCTCATGAACTCATCCACGGATCTGCAGCGTTTCGTGGCCGACTGGCTCGAAGCTGAGGCTCCCGCCCGTGCGCCAGCCAGCCTGCTGGTACGGACACTCGGTCGGGTGGCCGTGATGCCGCAGATGCGCGTCCTTTGGCGGCGTGGCGCGGCCAACGGCCATCGGTCTTCACGGCCGATTCTTCTTGTCGCGGCAACGCTCGTCGCGCTGAGCCTCCTAGGCGGCTTGGCAATCTTCAGCGGAGCGAGACCGGGTCCTTTGCCGTCGCCCGTGCCCCCAAGTGGCACGATCAACACCTGGACGTCCTTCATGACGGAGGACGGGATCTACCAGGTCCGCGAAGGCGATGCCGCTCGTCTTGTCACGGCTCGGGCGCCAGATAGCGTCGATGTCTGCCTCGGATCCGGCGACGATGGCACCCGCGTGGCCTACGGACGCGCCAGTGGCAGCCAGGAAACCGGGTTTCGAGATGCCGCCGTGGTGATCCTCGATCTCGATTCAGACGGCAACGTCACCGACACGATCGAGATTGACGTCGGCGGCGCGTTGGCTCCGCCATGCCCCACCTGGGCGCCTGACCACCGCAGTTTCGCCTTCGCCGCCCGTGAGACGTTCCAGGCATGTCGGCTCGACGGAGGACCCGCTGACCTCCCATTATGTCAACCGGTTCCAGTGGAAGTTTGGATCGTGCCGCTTGACGACCGGCCCATCGTCAAGCTTCCGGAGCGCCCCGTGAACGCACTGGCCTGGGCGCCCGACAGCTCCCGGCTTGCCGTGGCCGACGGCGACGGCGTCTTTCTCTTCGCGCCGGAGTCGGGCGAGCAGCGATCGTTGGTAACCCAAACGGCTGTGGGATCGGTGGTGTGGTCGCCGGATGGGACGCTCATCGCGTACGAAAGCGGATGGACGCTCGCCGGCGATGAGCCATTGAACCTTGTCGTACACGAGATCGCCACAGGCACGGAACACGTCGTCGCCAGCGGCTACACCAACTGGGGTCCGGGGGGCGCTGCGTGGTCACCGAGCGGCGACAAGATCGCATCTCGGCGAGTGTGCACCCAATCTGCGTTCCAATACGGGCACCCGCCGCAGTACGGACGGTGCTACGAGCAAACGGAAGTGTTGCTGCTCACGGTAGGGTCCGGCACGAGCTGGCTTGACCGTGAAGTCAGTGGTCGGGTGCTGGCGCCCGTGCTGCTGCTGCAGAAAGACGGTACGACGAAGTGGTACTTCCCGTACCACGACATCACATGGTCGCTGGACAGCAACAGGCTGCTCTACATGGCACTGGGGCAACCGTCGGTCCGAACGGACGGAGACGAGTTCACCGCGGCCATTGTCGCCGTCCCCGTGACAATCGGAAGAGATCCGGTGGTACTCGCCGAGTGGGGCGGTGCAGTTCCAGAACTTCAGTAATGCGCTGCAAGCTCACCAATGTCATCGGTCTTCAGGAGGTGAACAGGTAATGACTTACCGCTTCGCTATCAGTTCGCTATTGCTCGCAGGGCTGGCTGTCGGCTGCAATTCAGCAGCTCCGCTCACCGCCTCGGTCGGACCCTCGCAAGCCCCGACCCTGACTCCTTCGGAGATGATGAGCCCGACGCACGCGGTGAGTCCCACGCGATCGGTTACTGCCACCACGCCATCAGTCGGCCCCTCAGTCACGGATACTTCGCGGCCTGCTGCAGCCGTGGAGCCCGTGGCGTTCAGTGGCCGCATAGTCTGCGGTGACCCCGTGCGCACTGGAGTCGACGAATCGGCTGCAGACGGTGGCCCCGTGCGCGTCAGAACTCGTGGCTGGGCCTGGCAACTGACAGCGACGATGAGCGACCGACGCATCGAAGGTGACTACTACATCAGTTACGACGGCGACGACTACTTGACCGGAACCGTCACCACCGTTGGCACAGGAACTTGGCGCATCGAGAACGCGGAGGGCGCATGGCAGGGCTCTTTCACGAATATCAAGTACCCGGGTAGCACGACGATCGTGTCGACGGTGCTTGTGGGCGAGGGCGCCTACGAGGGGCTGACGGCGGTGTGGGAGTCAACAAATCACCGGCCAGTGGAGTGCGCCTGGGCCGTCCGGGGATTGATCTTGGACGGCGACGTGCCGACGGCCCCGGAGCCGTACACCGGGCAATGAGGGGTAACGGAGCGTCCATCCTGGCGTGGGTCTGGCTCGCGATATCTCTGCTGGTGTTAGCGGCATGCCAAGCTGGTCGGCCGGTGCCAGCGACTGCGCCGACGGTGGTTGCGTCAGAGGCGACCATCACTCCAGCGCCCAGCCGATCGGCACCGAGCAAGAGCGCACCGCCCGCGGCCTCGGAAACTCGCCCCAGAGATCAGCCCTCGGCAATGAGCGGCTGTCTGGCGTCCACGATGGCGCTTACCGACACGGCTGGTAAGTACCGCACCGCCGAGATTCATTGGCCGGCTCCGCGAACCGCAACTCGTGGGCGCCTGGCGCTCGTTGTCGCACTTCACGGGCGGAGTGGGAACGGTGCCGCAATAGCGGAACTGACCGATTTCAATGAACGCGCGGACGCGGCAGGGTTCGCGGTCCTGTACCCGAACGCCTTGGCGGAGAACCCAGTCTGGAGGAGGGAATCCGCGTGGGACCTCGGGTTGGGTTCCGACACCGATGCGATCGTTGCCTTTATCGAACAGGCAGTGGCGGCTGGATGTGTCGACAATCGCCGCGTTTATGCGACCGGATACTCGCTGGGCGGCGGGATGGCTGCGGTGCTCGGTTGCCGCCGGCCGGACCTGTTCGCCGCAATTGCGCCGGTTGCCGGGATCTACGGCTCCGAGTGGCTGGGCGAGTGCATGCCATCTGAGCCCGTCGGGATTATTGCCTTCCACGGAACGGCCGATACCGTGCTTCATTACGAGGGCGGCTTGATCGACGCGGAGGGGTTTACCGAGAAACCGACCGTGCCGGTTCCGCAGTGGGCAGCCGAGTGGGCTAATCGGAACGGATGCCAGACGTCGGCAAGCGAGCAGCCAATCGGGAGCGATGTCGTGGAGCGGCGGTGGTCCGGCTGCGACGCGCCCGTTGAGCTTTATGCGATACAAGAGGGTGGACACACTTGGCCCGGAAGCGCCAGCAATGAGCCCGCTCTCGGCTATTCGACTCAAACAATCTCAGCGACACAGTTGATGTGGTCATTCTTCGAAGCGACTGCACGTTTCGTAGATTGAATTGTTTGAGGCTTGTCGCCGGGTGAGATTTCACATTCCCAAACGCACAGGCCGAGACGCTATGTTACATAACTTACATTATCGGCAGTACTGGAGCGGCGCTCCGTCGTCCCCCGAGGCTCCCCCTCGACCTAAGGACTGACTGTCTCTACGAGATCCTCAACACCACGCCGGAGTCGGGAGTCCAGGGTCACGAGTGGCGCGCGCTCGCGCTGCGCGAGGACCACGTACTCAGCGTCATACGTCTTGGCCCATCCAAGGCGCCTAGCAAGCTGGCGAGCCTCCATCAGCAGCGATCTTGAGTCGGTAGCGGCGACATCGGTCTGTGCCAGCCAGCGGATCGCGCTGTCGACCAGATCGGCGCCTATCTCACCCCTCCACTCGAGCTGCCGCAGCGTCGCGAGCGCCTCCGACCACAGCAGCGTCGGTGCCAGCTTGGCTTCCGCCACAATTCGCGCAGACCACGTGCCGGCGATTGCCGCGGGAACGGCGACGCTGGCGTCGACGACGATGGTCAACGTCCTTGCCTTGCCAGCCTCAGGGCTCTGACGACATTGGGCATCGGCCGTCCGTCAGGCATCGTCTGCCACTCCTTGGGGACCGGCAGCTGCTCATCACCAAGCAGCGGCTCGAGGTCGCGCTCCTCGATTACATGCTGGGTCCCGATCTTGCGAGCACGCAGCCGGCCCGTGCGGATCCAGCGCCGGATGGTCTCAGGATCCTTGCCGGCCAATTTCGCGGCCTCAGGCACGGTGATCATTGCACGATACTACTACATCGGGTAGGTTGAGCGGCACGATGGCCTCGATCCTGGACCCGGTCGCCCAGGTGGCCCGCCTGATGAGCGCTCACGACGGCGTATGGTCGCTGTGCCGCGGTTGGGCAGCCGAACCTGCGCCGTTGTCAGTCGTCTTTCCCACAGTTTCCGGTTGCTCCCTGATGGCGATCCGCAACCGGTCTCACAGTTGTAACGTCAGATCTGACATGGGCCGGTGGTTGGCTTTGCTTTAATAGACGCCTAGCACGTCAAAACCCATTGACCGCGCGGCGATCGCCAACTCGGCGTCATGCGTCACAAACCGCATATCCGGATACTCAGAGCGCAGGCCGAGTGCCGTCGCCAGATGAATGGCATCACGCGATCCGACGGCAGTTGGAAAAGGATCGGCTGCTCGAGTCAGGACGGCGTCGTCAATCGGAGCCAGATAGAAGGTCGCCAGCGCTTCCAGAACAGCAATGCGGTCGCGCGCGGTTATCAGCTCGTCCTTCGGGTTGCGCAGACGCGCGCGATCAATGGCGCGCAGACATTCAACTGTGATCAGCTGGCTGGAGACCGGATCGATGGTCGGCCAGTCAGCCAACGCTCCTGGCGCGCCCTGGATGACGCGCAGCAGCACAGAAGAATCCACATACGTAATCACCGCTGGCGCCTGTCCTCGAGGAGCAGCTCCACATAGTCGACGCGATCACCGATGGGCGGGTAGACCTTGTTGGCGATGTCCGCAAACGGGCGACGGGGTAATCGCAGGCGCGTCTTGACCTCGATCGGGACCAGATGGGCGACGGCACGGTCGTGGTCCGTCACCTCGATCGCCTCGCCACCCTCGACCAAGCGCAGATGCTTGGAGAGGTTGTTCTTGAGCTCAGCGACGCCTACCCTCTTCATGGCCATATGGTGGCTAGAGTATGGCCAGATGTCAAGTTGGAGCGTCAGTGCGCTCGCGCCGCTCCTCGAGCAGCATCTCGACCGGATCAAAGGGCAGTTTCAGCCGTGGGTGCTGCTGAGAGTCGATCAGCGCGTCCAGGATCTGGTCGCGGTTGGCGACGCCCAGTGAAAAGTGGCCCTCCCCCTTGGCCAGATTGAAACGAGCCCCCGGGATGTGTTCGGCCAGCCACTGACCGTGCGACCACGGTACGAGCCGATCGTGTTCGCCCTGCCAGATGTGTACCGGCACTTGAATGGATTCCAGTGAGAAGCCCCACGGCTGCACAAACGCCAGGTCATCGTCCACCCAGCCATCGAGTGAATGCTCCAGCGCCCGGCGCA
>JBDTUR010000004.1:0-30690 GCA_040007635.1 Chloroflexota bacterium | reverse complement strand
GCGATCCTGATGCTCACGGCGCGTGACGAGGTCAGGGCACGCGTCGAGGGGCTGGAGACCGGCGCGGACGACTACCTTGTCAAGCCGTTCAGCTTCGAAGAGCTGCTCGCTCGAATTCACGCTCTGCTGCGACGCAAGCCGGCTACGTCGGGCGAGACCCTGCGCTTCGCAGACCTTGAGCTCGATGTCGACGCTCGTGAGGCGAGCCGTCAGGGGCGAAAGATCGATCTGACCACGACCGAGTTCAATCTGCTCGTGCTGTTCATGCGTCACCCGCGCAAGGTTCTGACGCGCGACGTGATCATGGAGCACGTCTGGGAATACGACTTCGAGGGTGAGTCGAACATCCTCGAGGTATACGTCCGCTACCTCCGTAACAAGCTCGAGGCCAACGGCGAGGCGCGACTCATCCAGACTGTTCGCGGCGCCGGATACGTTCTGAAGGAGTGACCCCGGGATCCCGGCGGCTGTCCGTTCGGACACGCCTGGCGCTGATCTACACCGCTCTGCTGGCGGCGGCGCTGATCGTCTTTGGATCAGGGATGTATCTGATCCTGCGCGATCAGCTCGCCGTCTCGTTTGATGACCGACTGCTTGCCAACGCAGAGCACGCCGCTGGTGCCTTCGCCCAGGACTTCGGAGTGGACGGCGAGCTGCATCCTTCGGAACGACTGATCGCTCAGTTCGCCTCCAGCGGCGGGCGCGTCGTGGTATTCGATGCCAGCGGGCGGCAGATCGCCGATTCGGCGGGCGCCGGTGCGCTATCACTGCCTGTTGGTGCCGACGACATGGCCGCCGCACAGCAGCACGCCCACATGATTCGCGAAGTAGCGATCGGTGACGACAATCTGCGGCTGACGGTCGACACGATTGCTGTCGGCGGAACGAACATAGGGTTTGTCGCCTGGGCAGATTCCACGCGGCCCTTGCGGGATCTCCTTGCCTCTGTCGGCACGGCCCTGCTCGTCGGCGGGGTGGTGGTCGTGGCGCTCGCGTTGGCCGGCGGCCTGGTGCTCGCCAAACGCGCCCTCGCCCCGGTCGCCGGCGTGACCGAGACGGCCCGCGCGATATCGCTGTCGGGCGATTTCGGAGCGCGCGTGGAGGCCGGTGCGGCAGGCGACGAGGTCGGCGAGCTGGCCCTCGCCTTCAACGAGATGCTGGTCGCTCTCGAGCAGAACCACCACGCGTTACAGCGATTCCTGGCCGATGCCTCACACCAACTGCGAACACCACTGACCAGCATCCGGGCCAACATCGACCTGGCACTGCGCTCCGATGTCCCTGCCGGCGAACGCCAGGCGATCCTTGCCGATGCCCGCGACGAAGCTCAGCGCATGGGCCGGCTGATCGCCGATCTGCTGTCGCTCGCGCGGGCCGAATCGGGCGCCCGTCTGGAGCTGGCACCGCTGGAGCTTGACGCCCTGTTGGTCGAGTCGGTCCGCCGGCAGCGCCAAGCGGCGGCCCACGTCCGAATGGGCGTGACATCAGTCGAGCCGATCGTCGTCAGCGGCGATCGTGACCGCCTGAGCGACCTATTCGCCATCCTGCTTGACAACGCGGCCCACTACACGCCGCCGGGCGGCAGCGTGGCCGTCAGCCTGAGCGTGGATCATGCGCACGCCGTGGTTCGCGTCGAGGACAGCGGCATCGGATTGGACGAGACGGACCGCGAACGCCTGTTCGAGCGTCTCTACCGGGGCGAGCGCGCCAGGAAGCTCCGGCCGACCGGCACCGGTCTCGGGCTCGCCATCGCGCGTTGGATCGTCGAGTCGCACTCGGGCACGATCGAGCTCGCCGATCGATCCGGTGGTGGCACGGTCGTGACCGTTACCCTCCCGGCGATCAGCTCGTGAGCGCAACGCGCGTCCTCGTCGTTGACGACGAGCCGGCCTTGGCCAAGATCGTCAGCGGTTACCTTGCGGCAGAGGGCATGGAAGTTGCGATCGCGGGCGATGGGCCAAGCGCCATCGAGGCGGCACGCGAACGGCGGCCGGACGTCATCGTCCTCGATGTCATGCTGCCTGGGCTGGACGGCTTCGAGGTGCTCCGCCAGGTGCGCGCGTTTTCGGACGCGTACGTGATGATGCTGACTGCCCGGGCCGAGGAGGTAGACCGCATCGTGGGCCTGTCGATGGGGGCTGACGACTACCTGGTCAAGCCCTTCTCGCCGCGTGAGCTCGTGGCTCGAGTGAAGGCCATGCTGCGTCGCCCGAGGTTGGCGCGGACGGAGATGGGACGGCTCGAGCTGGGCGACCTCGTGATCGATCGCCCGAGTCACACGCTTACCCTGCGCGGTGAGCCGCTGACGCTCACGGCGATCGAGTTCGACATTCTCGCGACGCTGGCAGAGGAGCGCGGCATCGTGTTCAGTCGCCAGCGGCTGCTCGACCGCGTTTGGGGCATGGACTACGTCGGCGACGACCACGTCGTCGACGTTCACCTCGCCAACCTGCGCCGCAAGCTCGGCGATGACCCCGCGCAGCCCGACTTCATAGAGACCGTCCGCAGTCTGGGTTACCGCTTCCGGCCAAAGGCAGCTGAACGGTGAGGATCGGATTGTGGGTTCGGCTGATGCTGACCTACCTCGCGGTCATCGTCGTTGCCGGGGTCACGCTGTTCGTGGGCGTGAGTGTGGTCGCTCCATCGGCCTTCGACGAGGCGATGGGCCCCGGGGGCATGACGGGCATGGGCGACATGATGACCGGGCTCATTCGCGAGGCATTCGACCAGGCTCTCCAGTCGGCCCTGCTGCTGGCGCTCGCGGTGGCCACCGTCTTCGCTCTTCTCGCCAGCATCGCGTTCTCGCTGCGCATCTCACGACCCATCGGCCGCCTGGCGGAGGCGAGTCGGCGCCTCGCCGCCGGCCAATACGTCGAGCGCGTGCCGGTCTCATCCAACGACGAGGTGGGTGCCCTTGCCACGTCCTTCAACTCCATGGCCGCGTCACTGGAGGCGACCGAGCGACGACGCCTTGACCTGGTCGGAGACGTGGCGCACGAATTGCGAACACCGCTAGCGACCATCGACAGCTATCTCGAGGGACTTGAGGATGGTCTCGTCCAGCCGGCGGATGAGACGTGGCAACTCCTGCGCGGCGAGACTGATCGGCTCTCACGGCTGGTGAACGACCTGCAGGAGCTGTGGCGTGCCGAAGCCGGACAGTTGCCCATGTCAGTGGTCGCGTTACAGGTTGCGCCCCAACTCGTGGCCGCGGCCGACCGGTTTGCTGCTCAGGCCCGCGAGCAGGGCGTGGCGATTGCCATTGATGGCGTGCCTCCAGGACTGGGCGTGCGGGCGGACGCCGCGCGGCTGGGCCAGATAGTCGACAACTTCCTGACCAATGCCATCCGCTACTCACCCTCCGGCGCCAGGGTGACGATCTCGGCGGCCAGGCGCGGCGGCGGCGTTGGCATCGACGTTACCGACCAGGGGCCCGGCCTGACCGAGGAGCAGCTGGGCCGCGTCTTTGAGCGCTTCTATCGTGTCGACGCGGCGCGCTCCCGTGCGCTCGGCGGATCGGGCATCGGCCTCGCCATCGCGCGCGCTCTGGCCGAGGCGATGAGCGGACACGTCGAGGCTGCCAGTGCCGGCCCGGGAAGCGGTGCGACGTTCACTGTGGTGCTCCAAGCGGCTTGACCGAATCTTGATCGGAGTGCCAATCGGCGCTTGATCCCAACTCGTGAACATCGTGGGCGTTGGATCCTAATCAAGGATCCACGACGCGAAAAGGAATGCACAAATGACCCGCACACGAATCGGACTCATTGGCGCAGGCATGCTGGCCGGCGCACTGGTACTTGCGAACGCTGGATTTGTCTCCGCGGACACTCCCCCAGGGACGCCCACTCCCAGCCCGGCCATCACGTGGCCCGGTGGGAACATGATGAACAGACAGGGCATGGGCCAGGGCATGGGCCAGGGCATGGGCCAGGGCACGATGAACGGCCAGGGCATGATGAACGGCCAGGGCATGGTGAACGGCCAGGGCATGGGCCAGGGCATGGGCCAGGGCATGGGCCAGGGCAATTGCGACCCGTCGCAGATGTCCACCCAGATGCAGGCGTTGCACGCCCAGCACCACCCGGCCAACTGACGTCCGTTCTTCCTCCTCACGCACCGGGTTCCCCGCGGGGAACCCGGTGTTCTCTACGCCCCGCCGCCTTCAGCGACCGCGACGCTGCAGTCGCATGCTTGCATCCTGGAGGGTCCTCATTTGCATAGCCCTGACCAGAGCCGATCCATCCCGCGCCGATGACTGCCGTGGATTCTGGCCTGCGTGGCCGATCGCCGGCCGCTCCACGCTTGGCATGGGCGGCTAAGTTGGGGGTGGCCTGGAGAGGTCGTCACGAGCCGGGCCATCGGCGATGCCATCGACAAGCCGGAGGTAGTCTGCCGCTGGTTCCCGCTCGCATGAGTTCGAAGCCGGGAGTCAGGCGGTCGCCGCCGTGAACGAGTGTCCTGACACGACTGCCAGCTCTTGCAGCAATTGGGCTAGCTCGCGCTCGGTGTTGACGTAACGATCGGCCAGGAAAGCGAGCTCCAGCCGGTCGCCTTCAAGGCGTGCCCAGACCCTGCGGCGCGGAAAGTAGAACGTCACGATCAGCCCGATGATGAGGCTCAGGTAAGCCACCCAGATCAAGCCCTGCCCTGGATCGCGCTTGATGACCATGCCGGTGTACGCGCCGGCCGACTTCCAGCCGATGGTGTAGCCGACGGTTGTGTACGGCTCGCTCGCCTGGCCCAACCCCAGGGCGGCCGCGAAGAGCAGGTTGCTGTCGTTCGGCGAGACGGTGGGGCCAAGGCCAGTGACCGTCAGCACGCCGATGCCGTCGGCCGTCTTGGTCAGGACAAGCAGCAGCACGACGCTCGAACCCGGAATGGTCATTAGTCCCTGGGGCCGACCCATCAGGGCGCCCGTGAGCAGTACCGGCCCATCCCAGACGAGCCGTCCGTCGGGGTCCCAGATGGCGAGGTCTTCGGCCGGCCCGAAGGTGTTCTGGTGGAAGGTATAGCCGTTGACCTCGAGCGGGTCGTTAACGCGGATCATCTTGCGCGCGATCTGCTGCCCGTTGAGGTACACCTCGAGGTCGGTGCTGAAGTCGGCGAACGAGCCGTCCGGCCGAGTTGGCGCCTCAAAGTGGATGTTCTTGACGAGCAGGTTGTCCGGCGTGCCAACGGGCTGGACGGGCGCGGTCTCGCCCTCGCCCAGGAAGACGACGGTTTCGTATCCGAGCATAGTCGTGACCGCTGCCCCAGCAAGGAACAGGATCAGCCCGAGGTGGGTGAACAATGTCGCCAGCTTCACGTACTGGTTCTTGTCGCCATAGACGTGTCGGATCGCGGGTTGGTCCCCAGACTCGGCCGCGATTGCCTCTCGTACCTTGAAGCGGTGGTGTTTCAGGGCGCTCGCGAACTGATTCAGAGTGGCGTCATCTGAGTGCATCTGTCGCGCCCGGTCCTCGAGTCTCAGGTCGAAGAATGCGGCGGGTTGGACGACGTTGACGTTGTGCGCTTTGCGCCACAGATCAGGCGTCCGGTTGAGCGTACAGCAGACGATGCTGACGACGAGGAGCGTCAGGAGGAACACGAACCACGGTGCCGAAAACACCCGAAAGAAGCCGAGACGCTCGAACAGATCGACCATCTGCGGCCCGATGTTCACTCCTAAGAGCATCGTCCGGTCGTAAGTCGTCCTGATCGTTTCCATTTCGCGGGCGTACCCGGCCGCGTTGTATAGCGAATACGCTGGGAGTTGCTTGAGTACAGCGCCGACCACCCCCGCGGCGGAGAGCACGATGATCTGGAGTACGGCGAATCGGACGCTCGTCAGCGTGCGCCACGCGTACCAACCCAGGCGACCGATTGGATTGAGTGCGCCCGCAGGCGCTCTTGCGACCGCAACCATGCTCGATGCCCACCGATGCTCAGGAGACTAAGGACCGCAGGCGGGGGATCCGCGGTTCGGGCCAGCCAACCTCATTGAAACAGGACGTCGAACTCGTCGCAGGGTTCCCGGCTGTGCTCCGATTGCTCCGACTTCTTATCATACTTAGCCCCGACCATCGCAGGTGTGCGCTTCGGGGTCGGCCCTGCCGTCGTCGTGCTGAGTGGTGGACATTGTGATTGACCTGTTGAGCGTGTTCTCAGGGTCGTCGTGGCCAGACGTCCAATGACTTACCAGAGGTCACCCTCGAGCTCGTCGCAGCAGCGCGGGCCAGGGCGATGGGTCCGTCCCGTGCTCGGGCCATTCAGCCTCGTCGAGATTGCCGCCGTCCTCGTTGCCGCCGCCACGACGGCGCTGGTCTTGTTCGTGGTAACTCTGCCGTTGTCTAGCCCGTCACCTTCGGTCCAACCGCCGCCTGGGAGTACCTTCTACGCCCTTGGTGCCGTTCAGGAAGGCCTGCGCGCGGGCGACAGAGCGCCGGAACTTGCGGGTACTTTCAACGGCCAACCGGTCGGCCTGACAGACTTGAACGGCAACCAGATTCGCCTGTCCGACCTGCGCGGCCGTCCGGTATGGATCGTCTTCTGGGCGACCTGGTGCCCGCCTTGCCAGGAAGAGACACCGGTCCTTCGCGACACGTACGAGAAATACGCGCCGGACGGTCTCGCGCTCATCGCAATCAGCGTCCAGGAAACGTCAGTCGACGACGTCCGTGCCTACGTCGAACGCTATGGATTGAACTACACCGTCGCTTTCGACGGCAGTTCGGCGGTGTTCCATACGTACCGGGCGTTCGGGTTGCCAACACACCTGTTCCTCGACCGGGACGGGGTCATCCAACAGGTCATTCTCGGGCCGCTGACGCGTGACAAGGCCGACGAAATCGTCTCTGGGCTGGTTGGCGACAAGTAGTTCGTCAGCGGGCCGGCACAGACCGCCCATGGGTCGACCAGGCCGGCGCATGAGGAGATCTCACAATCGGTTCAGTCGGGTCTCAGGTTGTCCTCTGAGTCTGACGCACGTGAAATCTCGCATCGGACCGCTCACGTACCTGATCGTCCCGCTCTTTGTGCTGGTGGCGTGTTCCTCGGCCATACCAGTAGCGCCCGCCCCCGCCGTTTCTCCCACGTCCGCGGCGGGCCAGTCGCCTACGGTCGGAGTGGGCCAGACGGCGCAGACGAGTGAGGGCGGCCAGGTGACCGTCGTCGCAAAGTGGGACGGTCCCCCCGCCGGAGCGGTGTTCGATCTGACGCTCGACACTCACTCGGTCAACCTCGATGGGCTCGACCTGGCCGATGCCGTCTTGCGCAACAACCGTCAGGAAACCTTGAGCGCCAAGCGGTGGTCGGCGCCTATGGGCGGACACCACCGCGCTGGCGCCCTCTCGTTCGAAGGCGACGCGGCCTCTTTCTTCGCCGGCGCACGGTGGGTCGAGTTGGTCCTGAGCGGCGTCGGCGACATTCCCAAGCGGGCCCTGCGCTGGGAGATCGGAGGGTGACCGCGGTCACGCGCAGCCTCCACGCGTCCCGTCTGGTCGCTCCGCGATCGGTTGCGCTAGGGGTTGCCGGCGGCGCGCTGCTCCTGCTGGTCTACCTGACGATCATCAGCCTGGCCCAAGGGTTCGAGCATGCCGTGGCGCAGCTGGCGGCGGATGCCACTTTCGTCGGCCTGATCGCGGCTGGCTTCAGCACCCAGATGGCGCTATTCGCGGAGCTTCGGGCGGTGGATCGGATACATCGCTCGAGCGCGGCTGTCACCGTCGGCGCCACCGGCACCAGTGCGGCGGCAATGCTCGCCTGCTGCGCTCACCACCTTGTCGAACTGCTGCCCCTGCTGGGGCTGTCGGCTGCGGCGGTCTTCCTCAACGCCTACAAGACGCCGCTTTTTATGCTCGGCATCGTCATGAACATGGCCGGCATCATCGTTATCACTCGACAGCTCCGCCGAGCCCGCCGTGCGTGCGCCGTCGTGGAGGCGGCTCAAACCAACTCAGCTCACGGCTGGTCTCACGGGCCGCTGATTCGGTCCTCAGGCGAGGGTGAAACGCTCTAACCGTGGATGTGAAACGCGGCCTCAAACTGCCGATCTACGACCTGGATTGCCCGGCGGTAGCCATCACGGTCGAGCGCGCGTTGGCGGGGATCGATGGAGTGCTGCGCGCCTACGTGAATCCGGCGACACAGACGGCGTACGTCGATTACGACGCCGACGTGACGAATCCGAGGCTCATCGCAGGTGCGTTCCAGAGGTCCGGCTATAGGAGCGGTGCGCCCGTCGATGGTTCTGCTCGCGCGGTTGTCGAGCCGAGTTCGTCGGTGCGGTAGCATACCCCCAGGGAGTATTCGCGTGAGTCATCAGCGAGGAACACGACGATGCAATTGACTGTGTTGGGAACCAATCCGAGTTCGCTCCGGGCGGGCTATTCGTGCCCCTGTGGGTGCACGCCATCCGTCGAATACCACCGCGGCGAAGACTTGGCGCAGGACGGTTGCTGCTGCGGCAATCACTTCGCGATCGGCCCTGACGCCGCATCTCGGCTGCTGCCGACGAGAAAGTTCCGGTCGGAGTTCCAGACCTTTGCCGCCCCGTGGGGCGAACAGCTGGAGGCGGCGTGGCTCGTCGGCCCCAGCACACATGAAGAGCATCACCACGCCGAGGAGCATGCCCAGACGGAGCACGCGATTGACCCGGTATGCGGGATGAGCGTGGACCCGCAAGCGTCTCTGGCCAAGGGGCTATCGAGCGTCAGCGCGGGCACCGATTACTTCTTCTGCGGCAAGGGCTGCAAGCTCGAGTTCGACGACGACCCGGAGCGGTACCTCGACCCGGGCTACGTGCCCTCGATGTAGTCCGAGAGGCTGGTCACCAGCCCATCGAGCGCACTGTGCGGGTCGGGCGCACGCTGCTCAAACGGCTGCCCTGTTGGCCCAATGGCCAGCGCGATCCAGTCTTCGGACCTTTGGTCGACCCCAAGACCCGGTCGACGCGCAGCGCAGGCTGTCGAGCGTCCAGCCGGCCGGCAGGCGCGCGCGCGCGGCTTGCCAGGCCGCCGTCAATTCGTCAGCCATACCGTGGCAAGGCCTATTCGACGGTGAAGTCGGCGTGCATCCCGGCTTGATAGTGACCGGCGAGGTCGCACACGATGGCGTAATGGCCCGGCGTCAGGTTGTCGATCGTCAGTTCCTCGCTGGCGCCGGCGGCGATCTCATCGATCACACCAACTGTGCCGGCCGGGTGCACCATCTGTGGTGACGGAGACATGCCGGGCATGTCCATGCCGCCCGAGCCCATCGGTCCGCCCATCGCCGCGACGTCGATCATCCCGTCCTTGACGGGCATGTCGGCGGCCATCCTGTCGGTCCTGATCATGAGGAACTCGTGTGCGATCGCCCCGTTGTTGGTGACCATGAAGGTGACGCTGCCGCCAGGTGCGCTGTTGGCCGTCACGCCGATGGCGTAGTCCGACAGCGTGGCCGCGATCCCTCCACCGGAGCTCCCGGTTGGTGACGGACCGGCGCCGGCAGGGGAGCACGCGACGATCAGGAGCAACGCGACGGGTATCAATCCGCTTCGCAGGGGCAACGTGGGGCGGCGGGCGTGTGTCAGCACGAACTTCCTCCTTGGCAAAGCGCAGCAACGAAATTGTCACGACTCTTCATGAGATGAACCTGAGAGCGTGATGTCTTCGGCTGCCCTGCGCGCGGCCGGCCTTCTAAGCCGCTCTTAAGCGGGCGCTCATCTCGCCGTGGCATCTTCGCCGTCGTCCAAGGAGGATGCTGTGGCGCGACGACGGACAAAGCGAGTCAATCTCGGTACGCGTTCAGAGCCCGTTGCTGGGCATGCCAGCAACGCGGTCGCTGAGCCGGTGGCCGAACCGGAGGCATTGGTCATCACCCACTGGTTCGATCCCGGCGACGACGGAGAACCCTATTCCGCGACGATCCGCGTCACCGGCCGGCGCGCCGGCGTGAGCGGCACGCCTAAGGCCAGCGACAGCTTCCAGCGCGAGGAAACCGTGCCGCGCATCGTGCCTGGCAGTGGCCCGATGTCGATCTCGACCTGGGTCTATGGCCTCACCCCGGGCCAGTGGAGCGTGGCCGCGAGCCTGATTCGGCCGCGCGCGGATTCCAGCGGCCGGCGCATGGTCGGCGCGGCGCGCCCAGACGTAGTGCCGCTGCGCACCGCGACGTGGTCGTGGCGCCGGTGGTCAGCCGTGCCCGGCCCGGAGACCGCTCTGCTCAAGACGCGCTGGGCGCTCATCGCCCGCCTGGCGCGGGTCCCGGCCGTGCAGCCGGGTACCGTTCCCGCATTCGTGGTCCTGGGCGCCATCATCGCCCTGGCCGTTCTTTCGGCCCACGTCGGTGACCATGGCCTGCCCGTGGGCGTCGCCCTGCTGGTCACGGCTCTTGCGTCTGCGGCGGGGCTCGTCGCGGCAAAGCTGTGGTATGTCCGGCTACATCCACATGAGCCGTTCCTCAGGACCGGCTGGGCGGTCGATGGTTTCGTGGTCGCCGCCCCACTGACGGCGATCGCGGTCCTGGTGATGCTCAACCTGCCGGTCGCCGCATACCTCGACGACACGACCCCAAGCCTGTTCCTCACCGTCGCAGTGGGCCGGGTGGGCTGCTTCTTCACAGGTTGCTGTGCCGGTCGCATCACATCGTCCGGCTGGGGAGTGTGGTGCTCTGACCAGCGCATTGGCGCCCGCCGCGTCCCAACTCAGCTACTCGAAGCGGGGGCGGGCTTGGTACTGGGCGTGGTCACGCTCGTGCTCGTGGTCGGGTTCGACCTCGTCGGCAGCGGGCTCGTCTTCGTTGGCGCGTTCGCCGTTTACCTTGCCCTGCGCCAGCTTCTGCTGCGGCTGCGGGCCGAGCCACGCCGGTACCTCTGGCAGCGCAGCCGGCCGGCTCAGCAGTTCTCGTAGCGGCACACTCCACCGCTGCTTCGCCATGAGGCCCAGCAGTGGCGGGAATGCTCCTCGTGGCCGCCAGGCCGCTAGTTTGAACAGCCTCCGAGATGTAGCGACACATCTCGGTCATCGTGGCCTCATCTTGCGCGCCCCGATCAAGGCCTCGAGCGGGGTCCTGCCGGCGGTCAGCCGACCGGTGTGGGCGCGCTCTTCGTTGTAGAAGCGCAGGTAGGCGGCGAGATCACGCACGAGGCCGGTCAACTTGGGCACGAGGCTGCGCGCGAAAGATGGCCGCCAGCACTCCTCGAGGATGGTCCGCTGGACACGCTCGACCGCGCCATTGGTCGCCGGCCGGCCGGCGCGGATGAAGGTTTGCCGGGCACCAAGCTCGGCGATGGTCGCCCCGAACTCGGCTGAGCGGAACTCGGAGCCGTTGTCGGAGAGGACGCGCTCGAGCCGCCAGCCGTGGGCGCGCAGATCGGCCGCCACGCGGCGCGCCAGGGCAGATGTCCGCCGGGCGGATGGGTTGAGCGGTGTCGTGGCCAGCTCGGCCCAGACGTAGCTCGTGGCCAGGTCAATCGCGGTGTATTGCCACACCCGACCGACCGTGCCCGACAGCCGCCCGACGTGGAAGCAGTCGAAGCCGACCAGCTCGCCCGGGTGGTCGACCTCGACGTAGCGTGGGGTGGGCGGTGAGGGCCGCTCGGGCTCGGGTGGCGCGGCGTAGCCGGCGACGAGCGATAAGCGGCTGATGCGCCGGCTCAGGCCGTGCCGACGAAGCACTCGCCAGACGCCGTTGGGGCTGATGATGATGCCACCCCAGCGCGCCTGGGCGAGGCTGGCGCTGACCCGCCGCGGGCCCAAGCCTGGGTGACCGAGGCTGAAAGCCAGCACGCGCTGCTCGACGATCATGCTCGTCTGGTTGGGCATCCGGGGCGGCCGTCGCTCGCGTGGCCGGAGCATCTCGAGACCACTGCGCAGGACCGGTCCGCGCCAACGGTAGTAGGTCGACGGGTGGACGCCGAAGGTGCGGCACGCGGCGCGCACATTGTGGAGCTCGCCGGCCAGGCTGAAGAGGCGCAGCCTGAAGCCAAACAGAACGTCATCATTGACCACGGCGCCGGTCCTCCTGCTCATCGCTTTAGACACGACAAGCATGGCGGGCTGGCGCCACCGCCTACCCGGCGATCGCGCTCCCAGGTGTCGGGAGATCTCGGGGACTGTTCACGCTAGTTGCACCTGAGACGACCAGGCAGCCTCCTGCTCTCTGACCCTCAGGAGTCGCAGACGGCGGCATACGTGGTCAGCCGCCGGCGCGCCTCGATAGGTCGGCGAACGCCGCCGCAAGCCCGGCGCCAATCACGAGCAACACGATCGTGACGCCCGCGACCGTGGCTCGGGCCGATGTCGTCGGGCCTGCTGTGATCGGCTCGTGGGCGGAGTCGTGCCCGCCGTTGCCGAGAGCGCGCGACGAGCCCATGCCGTGCTTCAAACCGCTTGCGACGAGCCACCAGTTAACCGGATACGCCAGCAGGCCACCGACGATCGTGGCGATAGCCATGACGCCCCAGAACCGCAAGCTCGTTGGCTCCATGGCCGAGGGATCCTGGGTCGTGAGGACCGCCATGACCGGGATCATGCCGGCCATCAGCGCATTCATCGACAGCCACTCCGGCAGGACCGTGCCACGGACGGCGGCTAGGTAACTCCCGCCTCGCATCGCCTTCATGAACAGGGCCTGGAAGATGAGCAAGCCGAAGACGAAGCCGGCGACATACTCGACGACGAGGTCAACGCCCATCGGCAAGGCGAGCGTCCCAGTGACGGCGGCGGCGGCGATGATGCCCGTTGCGTCGCCCGCGAGGCAGTGAATCGTCGAGCCGACCGCCTGCTTCCAGCGAGGCGTGACGAATGCCTGATGGCTCACCGCGGCCGGCCGTCGGCACGATGCAACGTACGCGATCAGGCCGACCGGCCCCGTGTAGAGCAGGACGAGCACCCAGCCGAGCTTCATCACGCCCATAGCGGGGGTCCTGGCGAGCAGGTCCCAGGCAACGTAGGCCGTCGACGCGAACGTGAGGACAACCCAGATCGGGAGCACGGCATCGGTCATGGCGGGCCTCCTGTCTCGTCGGGCTGAGGCTAGACGAAATGGTCCGGTCCTGCCTCGAACCGGCGCCGGCAATCCTTCTAGCACAACCAGACTTGGGAATGCTCCCGCTCATGCCAATCGGCGACCTCGTCCGCCGTGACGATTCAGAGGCTCTGCGGCGGGTTGATTGGGACCTGGACGAGAGCGTCGGACGCGACCATGCGCTTTTCATCCTGCGCTGATGACACACTCATCTGGTTCTCAGGTCCGTGGGGTTCCCTAACGGATCTGAACCCCTCGGCCCCAAGAGGTGAGTACTTCTTTCAGATGGAAGCGGGCACGGCGACTATCCCAGCGACCCGCCTTCGCAGAGCGTGGCAGGCCATCGACGAGCGCCTGGGCATCTCGAGCCTGGCCTACCCGGTTCCTGCGCATGCCAACCGAATTGGTTACATCCTCGGCGGCATCAGCTTTTTCGGCTTCCTGATCCTTGCTACTACTGGCATCTGGCTTGCCCAGTACTACCACGCCAGCTCGTCCACGGCGCGCGACAGCGTGGTCTACATCATGAACCAGGCGCCGCTCGGCGATCTGGTCCGGGGCGTGCACTTCTGGGTCGCTAACGTCGTCATGGCTACGGTTCTGCTGCACATGGGCCGGGTCTTCGTCACGGGCTCCTACAAGCGGCCGCGCGAGGCGAACTGGCTGATCGGCCTGGGCTTGCTTGTGGTGACCCTCGGGCTCGTCTTCACCGGAACGGTGCTCAAGTGGGACCAGGAGGGCTACGAGGCTCTCGGGCACAGCGTTGCTATCGGCAACCTTTTGGGCGCTGTCGGCTTCTGGTTCTCGTCTGATTTCGCGGCGACGCTGCCCCTCGTGGGCCGGCTGTACATAGCTCACATCGTCATTCTGCCCGGCCTGGGCGTGCTGCTTCTGATCGCCCACTTCCTGCTCGTCAAACACCACGGCATCTCGGCGCTGCCGGCGGAGTCGGACGCGGCCGCCGACGGCGGTCCCGTTCCGGCCAAGGGCGGCTCGACGTTCATGGCCCACCTGGTCCGCATGGCCGGCTTCGGTTTGATAATCCTGGCGCTGGCAACCGTCGCGTCGGTCTTCTGGCCGGCTCCGCTGGGCCCGCGACCGGTGCCCGGCATCGAGGTGACCAAGCCGCCCTGGATTTTCCTGCCGATCTATCCGTTTGAGGATTGGTTCGGTCTGGCGGCCCTGTTCTGGGTGCCGGTGATCCTCTTCGGCGCACTCGCGCTTGTCCCGTTCGTCGATCGCAGCCGGTACCGCTCACCGCGGCGACGGCGGGTGTTCATCGCGCTCGGGGCGATCGTCGCGGTTGGCGCCGCGGTGCTGATCATCTACGCCCTCGTCACTGCCCCCCAGGCGCACGTACAGGGGGCAATGTAATGGCTGCGGTGCTGTTCCGCATCGCCCTGCTGGCGCTAGGCATGGCGGTCGTGGAGATCGGTATCGGCGACGCGTTGGCAGGCTCGCTACTTGGCTGGGCAGCCGTCCTCGCTGTGGGCCTGCCGCTCATCGTCGCTGGGTCGGCGTGGTTCATGATCCCGTTGCTGGGTGGTTCGCGAGATGGGGCTCAGATGCATGAATAGGGTCCTCGCGCTGACTCTGGCGGGCTTGGTCGGGCTGCTCGTCCTTGGGGCGACCCAGGTCCTGGCCCACGAGGGCTCCGGGGCAACCGGCCTGGCGGTTGAGCCCTCGACGGTTAGCGCCGGCGACAAGGTCGTCCTTGCCGGCAGCGGGCTCGAACCCAACACTGAACGCAGGATCGTCCTTGCCGGCGCCGGCATGACCATCGACCTGGGCCCGGTCATCACCGACGCCGCGGGAATGTTCCAGATCGAGCTCACCATTCCAGGCCACGTACCTTCCGGCATCTACGAGCTGCAGTGCATCGGCGACGAGACGCTGACCACGCCGCTCGCTGTCACTGCCGGGGTCGCACAAGAGGCATCGCCACCCGCCGGGACGGACACCGGCGCGATAGTGGCTCGGGAGCATTCGCTGGTCGAACTCGGCTTGATCCTGGCCCTGGTTGTCATCGCCGGCGCGGCGGGCACGCTGCTGGTCCTGCGAGCAGAACGTTTTCGCGGCGACGCTCGCGGCTAGTCCGGCCCCAGACGGGCCCGCCGCGTCCTCGCGGCTCAGACGGCGGCGCGCGGCCTTCTAAGCACGCTCTCAGCCGCCGCTCACTGGGCCTTCACGCCGCGCGACGAGCGTGCGCTCGACTGCAAGGTCGCTTCGCCCGACTCAGCTCGACAGGAGGTTTGCATCGCATGGCTCGCCGTTCGCGGCTGGGGTATCGGCCAATGACCTCTCTCAGTGCCGTGGCCGGTATGTCGTCCAGGCGGCAAGCGCCGGTCGCTGGACGCCGCCTGCGTCTGGGCATCTTTGCCGTGCTTGCGGTCACTGTCGGGGCAGTCGCACTGGGGCTGGCCATTGGTCGCCTGCTGCCGCCGCCGGCAACTGATGCCCGGGCGATCCAAGTCCACGCGAGCATGGGAGGGTTCGACCCCGAGGCGCTCACCGTCCGTGCCGGCGAGACGGTGCGCATCGAGCTGGCGAGCATGGACACGTCGATGCACAGCGACGGCGGCGGCTGGCACCAGCTCGCCATCGACGCCCTGGGCATCAACTGGAAAGTCGGGCCTGAGAGCAGCAAGGTCTTCGAGTTCACGGCCCCCGCCACGGCTGGTACCTACGACTGGTACTGCGACATCTGCTGCGGTGGCAAGCAGAACCCGTCGATGCAGGGCAAGCTGACGGTCGCAGCGTGAGTCTGCCCGCGCGGAGCGCGGCCATCGTGCGCCCGCGGCTGTTTGCCCTCGTTGCGACGATCGTGCTTTTGGCCGCCGTGGCCATCGCCTTCGCGGTCGCTCCGCCAATGGCGGGACGCAGCGCGCTCACTGACCTCAGCCTGCCCGCGATCCTGACGGCCGGCTTTCTCGACGGGTTCAACCCATGCGCGTTCGGCGTACTGATCCTGTTCGCCACCTTCGCGCTCGGACTGGCGGCGCGCCAGTCGGTCGGCGAGGGGCAGTCGATGCCGGTCATCCGTTCAGCCAGTCGCTCCGTCATCGGTCTGGGCGCGTTCTTCGTGGCCGGTGTGCTGGTGACTTATCTGCTGATCGGGCTGGGGCTGCTGGCGGCGGTGGTCTCGGCCGCCAACTTCGGCACCAACCATCTGCCGAGTCGGATTGCCGCCCTGGTGGCCATTGCCCTCGGGCTGTGGATGGTCCGCGACGTGCTCCTGCCCGGCGCTTCGTGGAAGCTCCAGGCGCCGCACGCGCTCCACGGTCGGATGCGCGACTGGGCTCGATCCAGCTCACCGGTGGCGCTCTTTGCCGGTGGCATCCTGATCGGACTGTGCACGGTGCCGTGTAGCGGCGCCGTCTACCTGGGCGTTGTGGCTTTGCTTGGAGCCAGCGGCACATTTGCGTCTGGTCTCGGCGGATTGGTCCTGTACAACGTCGCCTACATCACACCGCTCGTGGCGCTGCTGTTCATGGCCAGTCGCCCCGGCCTCATCCGGACGATCAATCGCTGGCATCTGCAGCATTCCACCGGCACCAAGGCCGTGCTGGCATTCGTAGTGCTGGCGCTTGGCTTCGCCATCCTGCTCACCGTCTGACTGCTTCCTTTTCAGCGCGTGGCCAGCACCGACTCAGGATCGACTCATCCCTGTTGGGTGAAATACCTCCATGGCCGAAGCTCCCGCAATCGCCCGCCACACCCCAAATGGCCTGCAGGTCGTGCACGTCACCGTCGATCAGGGGTATCGACCCGCGGTAATCCACGCCCTGGCCGGAGTCCCACTGCGGGTTGTGTTTCACCGCCTGGATGACTCTGAGTGCGCCGACCGGGTGGTTTTTTCGGCGCCCAGACTGGAGCGCCGCCTTGCGCGCGATGCGTCGACCACAATCGACATACCGCCACAACCCGCCGGCGACCTTCGCTTTACGTGCGGCATGGGACGGTATGCCGGGCGAGTCGTCCTGACCGACGCGCCGGCGTCGCCGAGCCAACGTCTGCGCGCCGAGTATTCCTCGCTCCAGCCGGCGCTGGGTATCGCACTTGTGGGGTGGATCGTTTCACTGCCATTCGTCGCCCTCTTCGGGGTGCTGACGCTCAACGCGGGCCTGGCGCTGGTCATGGCCGGTGCTGTCTTGATCGCCTGGTTGATCGGCTGCTTGTGGGTCTTCGGCCGTCCCGTGCGGCCCTCCGCAAGCAGATGACATCCGTGGATGACACCAGATGACTGCCGCTCGACCGCGCTGGCTGCTGCCCGCGCTGGCCGCCGTCATGATCGGCGGTGCCCTCGTCGTCGCAGGCGTGATTTCCACGTCCGCGGCGCTATACGCGGGGCTGGTCGGCGGCATGCTGCTGATGCACCTCGGCGGCCACGGCGGACACAGCGGACACAGCGCACACGGCACCGGCAGCCATGGGAGTCAATCACGACCAAGAGAGGGTGCCGCGGATCTAAGCCGGCCCTCATCCGGCCTTCAGCACTCAGCCCCAGGCTCCGCAGCAGGGCTCGACGATCGAGCCGGCAACGCGAGAGCGCGACCCGAGATCAAAGACCATGAACAGCACAGTTCACAAAGCTGCCATTGACTCCGCCAAGGGCGGTCACATGACATCCGGGCGCGACCTCGGGGCGCCAATTAGCGCGGCCCTGGCTGCCAGGCCGTCGCCGGCCGATGACCGTCAGGCCGAGTACCGCACGCTCATGCGCAAGTGGTGGTTCGGTGCTGCCGTCGGCCTGCCGACCATGGTCCTCTCTTACCCGTGGCTGATCCCCGGGCTGCGCGACGTCTTCGTCCGCGGCAGCGCCCAGTTGTGGTGGCTATGGCTGGCCATGGGCGTCGCCTCGTTCGCGGTCCTCGTCTACTCGGGCAACCAGTTCTTCAGCGGCGCATGGGAGGCGCTCAAGCACCGCTCCGCGAACATGAACACGCTGATCGCCGTTGGCACCGGCACCGCGTGGCTGTATTCCACTGTCGCGCTGCTTTTCCCGCAGCTCTTCCCCTCGGCCGAGATGACCGATGTCTACTACGACGTCAGCGTCGTGGTGACCGCCCTCGTCGTGCTCGGCATGGCGATGGAGGTCAAGGCGCGCGGGCAGACATCGGAGGCAATCGAGAAGTTAATCGGGCTCCAGCCGAAGACGGCGCGCGTCATCCGCGACGGCGTGGAGGCCGAGATTCCCGTCGACGAGGTCGTCGTCGGGGACGTGGTAGTCGTTCGGCCGGGGGCCAAGGTACCGGTTGACGGCGTCGTCATCGACGGCACCTCCGCCGTCGATGAGTCGATGATCACCGGCGAATCGATGCCCGTTGCCAAGGCCCCTGGCGACGAGGTCATCGGGGCAACGATGAACACGACTGGCAGCCTGCGCTTCCGGGCCACCAAAGTAGGCGCCGATACGGCGCTGGCAACGATCGTCCGCATGGTCGGAGACGCCCAAGCGTCGCGTGTGCCCATCCAGCGCATCGTCGACGTCGTGTCGGGCTACTTCACCCCGACCGTTGTCATCCTCGCACTGGTGGGCTTCGTCGTCTGGTACGACTTCGGACCCACGCCGGCATTTGCCTACGCGACCATCGTCGCCATCACGACGCTCATCATCGCCTGCCCGTGCGCCCTCGGAATGGCCACGCCGATGTCACTCACCACGGGCGTCGGGCTAGCCGCCGGCCAGGGCATCCTGATCCGCTCGGGCGACGCCCTCCAGGCGGCCAAGAAGATCGACACGATCGTTCTCGACAAGACCGGCACGATCACCATAGGCAAGCCCGCGGTGACCGACATCGTTCCAGCCGAGGGCTTCGAGGCAGAAGCGGTCCTCTCGCTGGCGGCCGCCGCAGAGCGAGATTCGGAGCATCCCCTGGCGGCGGCAATTCGCGACGCTGCCGCGCAACGCGGGTTGACGCCGCCCGAGTTGACCGACTTCGAAGCGATACCAGGTCACGGCATCCGGGCCCGGGTCGATGAGCGCCGGTTGCTGGTCGGCAAGCGACCGTTCCTGGAATCCGCCGGGGTCAAGGGCGCGCCGCTCGAGGCCGACGCGGCACGCCTGGCGGACGAGGGCAAGACGCCCGTGTTCGTCGCTTTCGATGGACGCTTGGCGGGCATCATCGCCATCGCCGACCCAGTCAAGGCCGACTCGGCGACAGCGATCGCCGCTCTGCGCCGGCTGGGCCTGCGCGTGGTCATGGTCACTGGTGACAACCGTCGCACCGCCGGCGCAATCGCCCACCAAGTGGGGATCGAGCATGTATTGGCCGAGGTGCTTCCCCAGGACAAGGCCTACGAGGTGCGCAAGCTGCAACTGGAGGGCCGCGTCGTGGCCATGGTCGGCGACGGCATCAACGACGCGCCGGCCCTTGCCCAGGCAGACGTCGGCTTCGCCATCGGCACAGGCACCGATGTCGCCATCGAGGCCTCCGACATCACGCTCATCGCGGGCAGCCTGCACGGGGTTGCTACGGCAATCGCTATCAGCCGCGCGACCATGCGCAACGTTTATCAGAACCTGTTCGGGGCGTTCGTCTACAACGGAATTGGGTTGCCGGTCGCGCTGGGTGTCCTGTACCCGGTTGCGGGGCTGCTCTTGAGCCCGATCCTCGCCGCCCTAGCCATGTCGTTCAGCTCGGTCACTGTCATCAGCAACGCCAACCGCCTGAAGCGGTTCCGGCTACGGGAGGTAACACCGTGACACTCGATCAGGTTCTCGTCACCATCGTCGGTTTCGCGCTAGTCGCGACCGTCGCCTGGTTCTTCTGGCTGAAGCCCAGCCGCGGCGTTCTCGCTGCGACGGTTTCGGACGGCTACCAGGAACAGATGGTCCTGGTCAGGGGCGGGTACACGCCTGACACCATCCGTGTCGCAGCTGGCAAGCCGGTGCGGCTGCTCTTCCGACGCGACGAGACTGCGGTGTGCTCTGAGAAAGTGGTCATTCTCGATTTCGAAAGGTCGGCTGACCTGCCCACGGGCAAGGTCGTACCAATCGAGTTCCTACCCGCACAGCCAGGCGAGCATGAATTCACGTGCCAGATGGGCATGCTTCGCGGGCGGATCGTGGTCGAGGCCGCATGATTGCAATCGCAGCCGAACTCGTGCTGGTGGACTCGCGCTACGACCTTTCCGCCGCGTGCCTGGTGTGCGGTGGGCTGATCGAGGCCGGCGAAGGAATCAGCGCCCGCTATCACGGCCGCACGCTGAGGTTCAAGTGCCCGGGCTGCGTGGACAGGTTCCTGGCCGAGCCCGAGCGCTTCCTCAGCGGACACGGCGCCGACTGCTGCGAAGACCACGTCGAGTCACCTTCGAGCGAATGGTCCGACTGAACATCTCTGGGTCCCGACGTCCCGCGCTCCTCGTCGGCTAGCATCGCGCGGTGCCCAGCGTCCTTCCGCGCACCGTCCCGCTGACCGAGCTGCACACCGATCTTGGTGGCGCGGTGGCGCGGTGGCGCCGGCCATCATGTGGGGCATCGCCCACTCCCAGGGTATCCGGCTGCCGACCAAGGACTACTGGCAGTTCCGCCGGCTGATCACCGTGTCTGCTCGGCGCGGCCGCGCCCGACGGATCCATCACGTGAACGTCGAACGGCGACAGTCCGAGCGTCAGATCGCGCCTCGTGTCGCCGCTGATGCTGAACTGGCTCGACGATAGATGGACCTCGCTGGTCCTGAAATGCGACGCGTCTATGTAAGTGAGTCCGACCGAGATACGGCGATGAGGCACGGGCCAACTATGGTCGCCATGGCAACCGCAGCCAAGCACCTTCGGCTGCGGGACATGGCCCTCGTCCATGGATATTCGTGCGTGGCTAGCTACCCCTCTTCTGTGGGGATCGAGAGTACCCTGCGAGCGAAGACCGTCAAGAGGCTGTGGTCAGGGTCCGAAGGCTCATGACCCGGGCCACTCGGACAGGAAGCGTCAGAGAGAGTCGTAGCAAGGCGGCCGCCGAATAAAGCGGCCGTCGCGGATGAAGCCCGAAGTCTGCCTGATATGGAAGTGATCTCCCTACCGTCCAGACGTTGGCGCCGACGTGCAGAGGTTGGCTTGAGTTTGTGTCGCGTCATACGTGCCGTGGCGGGAGCTTGGTAATCGGAGCGAGGTGTGTTCGCTCGATTCGCGAAACATCCTTTCGTGGCGCTCCCAAACGACGTCGGGGCGCGCTACATGGACGGCGCGTAGTTCGGATCGAGATAGTGCTCGGGATCGTCGCTGAAATCGAGCATGCAGCCCTTTCCGCAGAACACGTATTCACGCCCGTCCCGGGTGAGCGTAAGGCCCTTCTTCCGGGCCTCATCGATGTCGACTTCCATGCCGCATACGGGATCCTCGTTGGCGGAGATCATCCTCGGGTCTGACATTGCGTGTCTCCCTTCATGCTGCCGGCGCGGACGCCGGGCTCATGGTTGGCGTTGGTTCGTGGCGCAGGCGCAACCCGCGCAGGAGCTGCGCGTTGAGCGCCACGATGATTGTCGAGGCGCTCATCACGATGGCGCCGACGGCCATTGGCAGGTCGATCCCCCACGGCACTAGGATGCCGGCGGCGATGGGGATAGCCACGACGTTGTACCCGGTCGCCCAGACCAGGTTCTGCACCATCTTTCGATAGCTCGCGCGCGACAGCTCGATCGCCGCGACAACATCGCGGGGGTCACTCCGCACGAGAACGATGCCCGCCGATTCGACTGCGACATCAGTTCCGGCACCGATCGCGATCCCGACATCGGCCGTCGCAAGTGCCGGAGCGTCATTGACGCCGTCACCGACCATCGCGACCTTTCGGCCACCCTCTTGGAAGCGCCTGACTGCGTCCGCCTTGTCGGCTGGCAGGACTTGAGCGGCGACCTCGTCGATCCCGAGCCGCCGCGCAACGGAATCCGCGACGTCCTGTGCATCGCCGGTGATCATCGCGACCTTGAGGCCCATCGCGTGGAGCTCGCTGACAGCCTCGCGCGACTCTGGTCGAATTTCGTCCTCTAGCGCGATCGCGCCGAGCACGTGCCCGTCGGCGATGACATGCAGGACGGTCATTCCATCAGCGGTCCAAGATGCCGTCGTCGGGAGCGGCTCGAGAGCCTCGTCCGCCAGCAAGCGCGGACCGCCGACCGCGACCTGGCGACCGTCGATGACCGCCTTCGCCCCGCGGCCTGCGAGCGCCTCGAAACGCTCCGCCTTCAGCGGCGAAAGTCCACGCTGATGGGCGGCGATGACGATCGCTTGCGCGAGTGGATGCTCGGAGTCGGCCTCGACCGCGGCCGCAAGTCGCAGCAGCTCGGCGTCGTCTTCTCCAGCAACGCGCGCAACCGTTGGCCTGCCGATCGTGAGGGTGCCGGTCTTGTCAAAGATGACGACATCGAGCTCACGAGCTCGCTCGAGCGCGATGCGGTCCTTGACCAGCAGCCCGTTGCGGGCGCCGAGAGAGGTCGAAATGGAGATCACGAGCGGGATGGCCAGACCGAGCGCGTGCGGGCAGGCGATGACGAGAACGGTCGCTGTGCGCAACAGAGCTCCCTCCCTATCGCCGACCAGCCACCAAAACATAAGCGTCACTATCCCGGCGCCGAGCGCGACATAGAAGAGAACGGCCGCGGCACGATCAGCGAGCGCCTGGGCACGCGACGCGGATGCCTGTGCCGCCGCGACCATGCGCATGATTCCGGAAAGGGCCGTTTCATCGCCAACGGCGTCGACCCGGACGCGCAGTGAGCCGCCGGCAGCGACAGTGCCGGCGACGACCTTGTCGCCCTGACCCTTCTCGACCGGTCGCGACTCGCCCGTGACCATCGACTCGTCGACGTCCGCGTTACCGTCCGCGACGATGCCATCGGCCGGAATACGTCCGCCGGGCCGGACCAGGACGATGTCACCAACCGCGAGTTCAGACCGAGGAACTGTCTCGATTCGCTCGCCAATGACGCGCTCGGCTGTATCGGGCAGCAACTCCGCGAGTGCGGCGAGGGCACCGCGCGCCTGCGCGATCGAGCGCATCTCGAGCCAGTGGCCCAAGAGCATGATCGTGATCAGCGTGGCGAGCTCCCACCAGATCTCGACCTCGAAAAGTCCGAGCGTGCCGGCCCAGGACGTTATGAACGCGACCATGATCGCGAGAGAGATGAGCGTCATCATCCCGGGCTGTCGAACACGCAGCTCGCCAGCGGCGCCACGGATGAACACCAAGCCGCCGTAGAGGAAGATGACCGTGCCGAGGATGGCCGGCAAGAGGTCGATCAATGGCATGGTCGGCAACGAATACCCGAACCAGTCGGCAATGTCCGAGCTGAGCAGGACGACCGGGAAGGTCAGCGCAAGCGACAGCCAGAACTTGTCGCGGAACATCGCGACCGAATGCCCCGCGTGCTTGTCGTGGGCGGCGTGCTTATCGGACTCCGCGTGCACGCCGTGCCCGGTGGACTGCTCGTGGTGCGTCGCACTCATGGCATAAGAATACCCCCCGGGGGTATCCTTGCGATGCTGAATGTGGTCAGCCGACCACCGTGATCGTGCCGCGCATGCCCGCCTCGTAGTGGCCCGGCGCGTGGCAGGCGAAGACATACGGTCCGCTTCCATCGAAGGTGTAGGTCAGGGTCTTCGTCTGCATCATGCCGATGTCGGCGACCTCGGGCGTGCCTTCCTGATCGGCCGCCACGGCATCAGCCGGCCCGACCATGAACTCGTGGATTAGCGGACCCATCGTCGTCACCTCGAAGGTGACCGTCTCGCCCCGCTCGACTGTGATGTTCGATGGCGTGAACGTGTAGCCGGGACCCGCGAAGACGTCGATCAAGCGTGGCGCGCTGACCGTGCCGGCGACGAATCCCGAATTACCGGGCTTTGGACCATTGTCGAAGGCTCGGCCCACGTAGCCACGCATCATCCCGCCGAACCAGCCGGGGCCTCCCGTCTCGGGACTCGACCCAAGCACGGCGCTCGTCCCCACGAGCACGATACCCAAGATGACCAGAACCACACCCGCGATACCCAGCCGTCGGCCGCTCATCATTCTTGCTCGAGGACCTTCTTCGCCGCGCGGTACTCCTCCTCGGTGAGCTCGCCGCGGGCGAAGCGCATGCGCAGCACCTCAAGGGCATCCTGTCCCGCGGGTCGAGCTGCCGGGCCCTGCGCCGTGCCTGTGGCACCAGCTCGGGTGACGAGCCACACGATCAGCACGATCACCCCGATAACCAGGACGACCATGCCGATCATGCCCAGCCAGCCGGCGAGCTCTAGGCCGCCGCCATACCCCCACATCATTTCGCACTCCTTTTCACACAACGCGCCTAATGGCGGCCCATGTTTCTTGGATGGTCTAAGTCCCTCGACGAGCCTCCGACGAGCCGACTCAGCCAGCCCGGTCGCCTGAGTGGTTCGATGATGGCCACCGCGGTCATGTCGGGCTCATAGCCGGCCGCCCTCACCGCGGCGGCGATCGCCGCGTCCGGGACGCTGCTGTCCCGTTCGACGGTAGCAGTCTCCGAGCCGAGGTCGATCTTGACCCTGTGGACGCCTTCAACCTTGCGTAGCGAGCGGGTGATTCGATTGACACACGAGATGCACGTCATACCCGTCACCGCGAAACTGATAGTTTCGGTCACATCGACACCATCAGGCCAAAGCTCATTGCGATGACCGCTACCGCGAGACCGACCTTGACCCACGGCGAGTTGGCGCGGTTCCAGCGGCCAAGCTGGCCGAGGACGCGCTTGTTGCTCACAGCGAGCAGCAGGAGGAGAAGCGGCACGATGAAGGCCAGGTTGTAGAGCGCAAGCAGTGCGAGGCCGGTCACTCCGCCACCCGAGGCGTGGAGCACGGCGACGACATCGAGGTAGATCGCGCCCGAGCAGGGCACCGTGCAGATCCCGACCAGCACGCCGGCGATGAGCATGCCCGCCAGGCCGCCGCGCTGCATCGCGCGCTGCATCTTTCCGTGCGTGCCCGAGGGCGCCATCATCGACGGCCCGACACCAGGCAGGAAGACGTCTTTCAACATCCAGAGGGCCATGCCCAGGGCGACGATCGTCGCCACCCGGGCGACGAGGTGGTCCTGCCCGAGCCAGCCCAGGAACGAGAGCAGGCCGAGACCGATCACGAAGTAGGTAACCCACACCGCGCCGACATACAGCGACCCGGCGCCGAGCAGCGTGCGCCGCGCCGAACTGGTCGGCGTGCCGCTCGCGGTAACCGCGTTGACGAGCGTCAGCGTGTAGGTCGCGAAGAGCACGAGCAGGGCGAACGCGCACGGATTGAAGCCGTCGATGAAGCCCGACGCCACGACGGTCGGCACTGTCAGTCCGCCGAAGGCCCCAGTGTCGAAGGGAACAGCGAATACGTATGCGCTCGCGCCGATGCCGACTGCGAGGAGTGCCAGCGCGAGCACGGCAAACGGTCGTGGCCACCCCTTCCAGACCGCGACGGGCACGAGGTCTGTCGCGCTCATGCCTGATCGTTCGGGAGGATGACGATCCTGCCGTGCATAGTCGGACTGCCCTTGCCGCCGCAGCAGCTGTCGCACCAGACGTCGTAGGTGCCAGGATTGTTCGGCACCTCCCAGCTGATCAGCCGCCTTCCCTCGGCCGGCAGCGCCTCGTCGAGCCCGACCTCGGGCGAGATCATCGTGTGCACGCCGCCCTGAAGGTGCGGGGCCGCGTCGTCCGTCCACCAGCTGATTTGTGCCGTGGTGCCGGCCTTGACGGTGATGACCGACGGCGTGAAGCCGGCCATCGAGCTCTGCACGTCAATCGTGCCCATTGCCGCAGCCGGGCGGTTGAAGAAGTCACCGAATGCGAGGAAGCCACCGACCGCTAGGACCGCGACGATCACGCCGCCGAAACCGAGCATGCGGACACGCTGCTGGCGTGTTGTGGCGCGCTCAAGCTCCCGCTCACGCGCCCTACGGCGCGCCTCGATCTCGCGCAACCGGCGCTCGTGGGGCGGCGCATCCTGAGCTGTCATCGGGAGCCCTCCTGGTTGACTGGCGGCGTGTTGAGCAGGGCGATCGCGCGCGCGAACTCGTCGGCCGTGATCTCGCCCCGGGCGAGTCGCGCGCGCAGGATCTGGGCTGCCTCGTCGCATGATGAGCGACCGGGCTCGCGGACGAGGAACCAGACCAGCACAGCGATCACGACGACCCAAGCGGCCATGAACAGCCATGCCTCGATCCCCATTGACCATCCGAACATCGGCATCACGCGACCTCCTGTTGCTGCCAAGAGGGTCAGCGACCACGCCGATCGGTGAGTTGAGGGCGGCTCAGACTGGGGTCAAGATTTGGTCAAGGCGGGCAGCTCAACCGAGAACGTCGTGCCCTTGCCAACGCCTTCGCTTTGAGCCCATGCGCGGCCACCCATCGCCGACGCGAGGGCAGCGACGATCGCAAGGCCAATTCCCGATCCGCCCTCGGCTCGGCTGCGCGCCGGGTCGACGCGGTAGAAGCGCAGGAACACAGCCTCGCATTGCTCGGTCGTAAGGCCCGGTCCGGCATCGGTCACGGCCATACGCGCTTCGTTGTCGCGCTGATCCAGCGCGATCTGGACCGCGCTGCCGGCGGGGGCGTGGCGGATCGCGTTGGACAGGTAGTTGGCGGCGATCTGGGTCACGCGGTCGCGGTCGGCGAACGCGGTCGCGTCGCCGGTGACCTCGAGGCGCACCTCCTTCTGCGCGGCGAGCGGCACGAAACGCTCGGCGACGTCGGCCGCTACCTGGCGCAGGCTGACCTGTTGGCGCTCGAGCGTCAGTTGCCTGGACTCGGCCTGCCACAGCTCGGTCAGGTCGGTCACGAGAGCGGCCAGGCGGCGCGTCTCGGAGCGCAGCAGGCGCCATGTCTTATCCGTCTGCGGGACAACGCCGTCCTCGATGCCCTCGAGGTAGCCGTCGATCGTGGTCAGGGGCGTTCGCAGCTCATGGGCCACGTCGCCGACCAGCTGCAGTCGTCGGCGCTCTGTGTCCTCGAGCGATGCAGCCATTGCGTTGAACGAGTCGGCCAGCTCGCCCAGCTCATCCGGATCGGCGGCAGGCACACGCTCCGCGTAATGGCCGCCGGCGATACGCCCCGCGGATGCGGCCATCGCGCCGACCGGCCGGGCGATGCGCGACGCGACCGCGAGACTGACGATCACCGCCGCGACAACGGCGATGACGCTCGCGCCCAATAGCGCGCGGAGCATCGCGTCGCCGAACGCGGCTCGAGTGGCCTCATCCATTGCCGCGCCCGCGGGATCCCCTGGAGCGTGGCCCATCGCGTCGGCGAAGTAGCCTGGGCCAACCAGCAACACGCCAATCCAGACCGTCGCCAGCGACGACGCGGCGACGACGAGGAAAGCCACCAGCAGGCGCGCGCGGAGCGACGTCGGACGCATGGCTAGCCTTGCGCCCGCACCCGGTAGCCCACGCCACGCACAGTCTCAACGAAGCGAGGGGCATCGGCCGGGTCTCCCAGGCGGCGACGCAGGTTGGCGACGTGGACGTCCACGAGATGGTCGTCGGCGATGTAGTTGGGACCCCACACGGCATCGAGCAGGGCCTGGCGACGGACAACCGTGCCCGGGTCGCGCGCGAGCTCGGCGAGCAGGTCGAACTCGAGCGATGTCAGTTCAACGGCCCGTCCGTCAACTCGCACTGCGCGCCGCGGTTCGTCAATCTCGAGTCCGTCGGGTAAAGGCGATGCCCGTGGCGCAACGCGCGGCCGCCGGGTCATGGCCTTGATCCGGGCGACGAGCTCGCGCGGGCTGAACGGCTTGATCATGTAGTCATCGGCACCTACCGACAACCCGACGATGCGATCGAGCTCCTCGCCCCGCGCCGTGAGCATCAGAACATACGCGTCCGAGAATGCCCGCAGTTGCCGGCATACCTCGACGCCGTCGAGCGTCGGCAGCATCACGTCGAGCACGATCACATCGGGCGCGAAGTCGCGTGCCAGCTCGAGCGCGCGCTCGCCGTCGCCGGCACGCAATAGACGCCAGCCCTCGCGCTCGACATAGCCGGCGACGAGATCGCGAATCGCCGGCTCATCATCGACGACGAGCACGGTGAGCCTGCGCGAGGCGTCACTCGTCGGGCGGAGCTGGACAGCCATGACAGCAGGTTAGGCGCCACTAGCGCGGGATCAACGGTCCGAACGACCCGGCGGCACAGGCCGTAGCGCATTGCGATGGACATGAGTGCTCGAATCCGAAGTCATCAACGTCGAACAGGTTGACAAGACTCCACAGGACATTAGCCGCTAGGCGCCAACCGGCACTCCCCCACCCTGGCGCAGGTCGTAATGCGCTCGCGGCAGAGCTGTGCCTATCTGGAAGTGAGGCGATCGACGACCAGACGATTTATGCATGGAGGTTGGCCGACGTGCGGCGCGTGCTCGATCTCGCCGGCGCACTGCCAGGGCTGCGGCGGGTCGACCTCGTGACCAACTACCGCTGTCCGCGGCCCGTCGTCGAACGCGCGGTACGGCTCATTACCGCAAACACCGAGCGGTTCGCGAAGTCGATCCGAGCGCGCGATGGCGCGGCTGGCACGTTGGCGCTGGCTCCAGATAGCGGCGATGACCTGGACCGCGCGCGACGCCTTTTGACGACATGGCTGCCGGCCGAACCGGGTGGCCACGCCATCCTGGCGCGGACCAACATCGAGCTCGCCCCGTACGCCGCCGTCGCCCTGGAGCGCGGCATTCCATATCGCGCCGCGGAGGATGGCCTGCTGCTCGACGATCCGGCCCTCGACGGTGTCCTCGCGTCGCTTCCCAGCGACGAGCGACCAGCTATAACCCTCGCCCGTCGCGCTACCAACCGTCTGACACGGAGTCTGGTGGCCTGGTCGCTCCCCTACCGCACCGCGGCTGATCTTCGTGCGGCCATCACCGCCGCCCGGCAGCAACGGACCGCCCTGCGCTCGGACGACGCGCAGCTGGTCCTGGCCACCGCGCATGGCACCAAGGGGCTGGAGTTCGACCATGTCGCGGTGATCGGTATGGACGAGCACGTCTTCCCCAGCCGCCGCACGCTCGAGGACTCAGACGACCCGAAGCGGGCACTCGAAGAGGAGCGCCGCCTGGCCTACGTCGCCTGGACCCGCGCCCGCAAGTCACTCACACTTGTCTACGACCCCACCGCGCCGTCGATCTTCATGCGCGAGGCCTTCAGCCCCGCCGAACTCGCCCTCGAGACGGAGAGAGGCGCCTGCGTGAAACGGGCTACGGCGTGCCGGACACCACGGACACGTTGTCCCCGGGGTAATCGGTGTAGAGGACGACTGCCCTGGTGGCATGGCCCACGCCCAGAATGAGCTGCCAGCCCGGCTCTTCGGCGACGGCTTGCTGTGGCGCGCTCCACGCCAGCCCGTCGTTGCTCTGGGTGAACCAGATGCCCTCACCGAAGCGCACGAACGCGGCACGGACGACGCCGGCCTTGAACGAGATGGCCGCGGCGGAATTGTATTGCCAACCGGCCGGGGTCAGGTTCAGCGCCGCCGACCAGCTGCTGCCCTTGCTCGCCGTGCGCCGATAGCCGATGAAACCGTCGATGGTGTCGTAGGACACATAGGCGAACTTGCCGCCGGCGGTCAGCGACAGATCGCGCGGCCGCATCCCCATGCCCGGCCAGACGAAGGAGTTCTCGTTCCACGTCATGCCGCCATCGGTCGTGCGACGGAGCACGAGGGTCTCCTCGTCCACCAGGGCGTCGATAGCGACATATGCGACTCCCTTGCCGGCAGCGGCGACGACCTGGTAGCCGCGGCCCAGCACCTTGACCGGGCCAAAGGTGCTGCCGCCGTCTTTGCTGACGCGTGCCACGGCCGTCCAGGGGGCGTCACAGCACGCCTTATCCTGCAGCCAGGCGACGACGACCAGCCCATTAGGCCCGCGGCCGACCGAGGGATCGGCCACCGTGAGACCGGTCGGCGAGAGAGCAACCGCTGCAGCGAACGACTCGGCCGAGTTGCCGCTGCGGGCGTAGCGGATGCGATCGTTCAGAGCCCACACCACATCGACCATCGTGCCGCGCCCGGCGGCTGCCGCATCCTGTCCGTCGGACAGCCGCAGCGGCGAGGACCACGTCTGTGCCGAGTTCGTGCTCCGACGGACGATGATGCGGCCGTTGTTCTCATAAGCGGCCACCGCGATCGACGTGCCGAGTGTGACCAGGCCGCCGCCGGAATCGGCCTTGCCCGAGTTGGTCAGCGCGATGGGCGCGCTCCAGCCGGCCGCCATCACTTGGCTGACGAGCATGAGTGACAGCAGCAGGGCGGTCAGGATGGACCCAACCACCGGACGAGTGGCGCACCGTTTCATCGGATCACCCCTTCGACTCCGGCACGACCGGCCGTTACTGAACAGTAGATGCCCGACGCGCCCCAACTGACGCGCCCGATCCCACCTCAATAGGTACGTAATCGAGCTACGTATGTTGGGCGGTTTGGCACTTGCAAGTCGCCCGCTGTTGGTGGCCTAGAGTCCCAGGTCGCCGCGTACGGTCTTCAGGCCGTCGATGACGTTGGCCACGTGCTGCTCGAAAGGGATGCCCAGTTCGTCGGCGCCTTTGACCAGCTGGTCGCGCGGCACCGGTCGGGCGAAGCCCTTGTCCCTCATCTTCTTCTGCACCGAGTGGAAGTCGACCTCGTCCAGGCTCCGGTTGGGTCGGACGAGCGTGACCGCGATGACGAAACCACTCATCTCGTCGCAGGCATATACGCAATGCGCCAGGT
>JBDTUR010000003.1:0-33868 GCA_040007635.1 Chloroflexota bacterium | reverse complement strand
CGGTTGCGCACGTCGAGCATCTCGGAAACGATCGTGTAGCTCTCGCCGCGCGTCGTCTCGATGTCGCGCAGATGAAGCAGCGTCACGAGCGTCCGCGCGTCGGCCCGTTGCTCGTCGAAGTAGTCCGAGTAGGACATCACCACCACGTGGCCATGATCGCCCGCCGTCGCCTCATCAAGAACCGCCCGATCAGTTGTATCGGCCGCCCGATAGGTGACTTCCAGGTTATTTAGTCGCCGGCCAACGGCGGTCACTTCGCCCGTAAGGTCGTGGCCGGGCGCTTGGGCGATGACCGTGAGGCGCGAGCCAGCCGCGACGTACTTGTCGAGCTCCGTCAGAAGGCCTGCGGTGCGCGAGTTCCAGCCCAGGACGAGCGTGGCGTCGGGCTGGGGCGGCGCCTGCTCGCGCATGACTATCGCGGCTTCATGCAGGGCATCTGCGGGCGGGTCCAGGCGGGCGATCTTGTCGTCGTCTTCGGACACCATTACCAGACGATCGCCGTGGGCGATGACGCGGTCCATGGGCGGGTTGAGCTGCGGCTCACCCGTGCCGGGCGCGGGCACGATGCCGATCAGGCTCGAGGTACGGAAGAGCGCCAGGCACTCCCCGAATTTGCGGCCCACGAGCTCCGGCGACGACCAGAAATACATCTCGTCGCCGTCGAAGTCGAGCAGGTCCTGGTAGACGACCGACAAGCCCGGCTGGCGGCAGGTTTGGGCCGCGATGCGACCGATCAACTCGCCGCCCAGCACCAGCTGTGCCTCGCCCTGGCTCGCGAGGCGCGCCACGGCGACGTTGCGCGGCTCCTTGATCTCAGCCACGATGCGGTAGGGCTCCGCGCGGCGCACCGGATCGTTGGTGATGGCCAGCAGCGTCTTGATTACTTCGGTGTCGGGATCGTCGGTCTCCGGCGCGAGGACGATGACGGAGCGCGACGTGTGCACGCTCGCCGTCGCGAGGTCGGCCAGCTCGATGGGTGAGCCCGAGCGGCAGATGATCCGCGTCGTCTTCGTGTCCTGCACGCGCTGACGGATCTCCTCTTCCATCTCGACTTTGTCCTTGTCGGCCAGCACGACGATGTGCTGGCGGTGCTGGTTGGCGTTGGCCAGGACGATCTCGCCGATGATGTCGAAGATTTGGCGCGACCAGCCCAGGATCACGGTGTGGTTGCTCTCGAGGACCTTGGAGTGACCCTTGCGCAGTTCGTCGAGCTTGCCCTCTATCCCGCTCGACAAAACGCCGATCAGGGTGCTGATGACGAAGATGCCGCCCAGCGTCACCGCGAGCATGGATAGCACGAACGGGATGGTGCCTGTGTCGCCGCCCATCGTGCCCGGGTCGAGCGTGCGCAGCATGCTCCGCCAGAGCATCTCCGGGAAGTCGATGCCCTGCGTATCCGCGCTGGCCAGCAGCGTGCCTGAGATCACGAGGACCACCGACACGACGAGGATGATCAGCAGCGACAGCAGGAACAGGCCGAAGATCAGGGCGATTGTGCCCTTGGCCATGTAATTGTCGAAGGCATAGCGCAGCCGCGCGGACCACGGGTGACGGGTCGTGTTCACGAGTCGTGAGTCTACCGAGCGCGTGCTGTGGACAATAGGCAGCATGGAAGGACTGGCGGCGGTCTCGTGGGGGAGCGGCCGGATCGACCTGTTCTGGACCGGCCAGGATCGGAGCCTTGTGCACCGCTCGTGGACGGCGATTGGCGGTTGGTCGGCCGACGAATCGCTGGGCGGTGAGCTCGCGGCACCGGTGGCAGTCACCGCCTGGGCTGAAGACCAGATGGAGGTCTTCGCCGTCTTCCCCGACGGGCAGCTGTGGGATCGCTACTGGGATGGCGCCGCGTGGCATCCATGGGAGTCGCTCGGCGGCGAGCTGGCCGGGCAGCCTGCGGCTGCGTCATGGGGTGCCAACCGGATCGACGTCTTTGCGCCCGGCCGCGATGGCCAGGTGTGGCATCGCTGGTGGAACGGCACCAAGTGGGTGCCGTGGCAGACAGAGCGTGGTTGACGCGTCCCCCCCATAATCAGGAACATATGAGGCCGCAGCCGCCCAGGATGCTCACCGTCGTAATTGCCGTCGTGCTGATGCTCGTCGGGCTGGCGCTGCTGTTCTACGACACGCAGTCGATCAACTTCGTGCAGGGCCTGAACCTGCCCAATGACATCCAGCGTCAGCTCGTGGGCTGGATGACAGATCGAACGATTGCCTGGGGCGCCCTCCTGCTGTCGCCTGTGCTGCTAATCATCGGCTCGCTCTTGAGCTTCATCTAGCCATGCGAACCCAAGCGCCGCGCGGCATTACGATCGTGATCGCCGGCATCCTGATCGTTATCGGCATCGCCGGCACCTTCCTGCACCTGCTGCCCAGCGTTGCTGGCTACCCGGGCACAACCCTGGGCGTCGTCGCGTACGTCGTCGCGACCCTCGTCATGCTCGCCGGAGCTTTCTTCCGCGGCCTCTAGCTGGGTGAGGGCTAGCCGAACAGCGTCAGCGGGGGACCGCCTACGCGGGTGGTCGGTGGCATCAGTAGCGCCGGGCCCTCGTTGTTCGCGTTATTGACCAGCGCCGACACCGGTGTCAGCACCAGCAGGTCGTCGCTTGCGGGCCGCAACAGGTCGCTCAATAGACCCGGGTCGCGGATTTCGGGATCAGTCCAGATCGGCCATTCGGCAGGCTCGAGGATGACCGGCATCCGGTTGTGCAACTGACCCACCGTCCCGTTGGCCTGCGTCGTGACCACGGCGGCACTCAGCAGCCAGTTGCCCGTCGCGGGGTCCTTCCACGGCGCCCACATGCCGGCAAAGGCAAGCGGCCGATCGTCCGCGGCGTGGATCAGGAACGGTTGCTTGCGGCTGCTCTTGCCGCTGTCATCGCGGCGCCACTCGTAGAAGCCGTCAGCCGGGATGACGCAGCGCCTACGGGCGAACGAAGTGCGGAAGGCGGGCGTCGTGGCGATCGTCTCGGCGCGGGCGTTGATGAGCCGATTCCCGGCGCTGACGTTTTTCGCGTATGACGGCACGAGACCCCAGCGGTGCAGCTCCAGCACGCGACCATCCTCGCGTTGCACGACAACCTCGATGGGCTGGGTCGGAGCGACGTTGTAGCGCGGCCCCAAATCTGCCAACGCCGCCGGGTCGCGCACCTCGGCGTCAAAGATGCGCGCCACGTCGGACGGGTCGGTGCGCATGGTCATTCGGCCGCACATGGGCCGGATCGTAGCGGCGCTACTCTTCGCGCCGTGAGCGATGCGGTCGCGACGGACGACGGGATGCGTCGATACTGGGCGCTCGACCCCAATGTGACGTACCTCAACCACGGGGCGTTTGGCGCGTGCCCGTGGCCGGTGCTGCGCGTCCAGGAGGAGTGGCGGACCAGGATGGAGCGGCAGCCGGTCCGCTTCCATGATGTCGAGCTCGCCGGCTACCTGGCAGCTGCTCGCGCCCGGTTGGGCGAGTTCCTCCACGCCGATCCGGCCGACCTCGCGTTCGTCACCAACGCGACCACCGGGGTCAACACGGTCTTGGCATCGCTCGAATTCCAACCCGGCGATGAGATCCTCACGACCGACCACGAATACAACGCGTGCGTCAACGCCGCGCGGCGCGTTGCGGCCAGGTACGGCGCCCAGGTTGTTGTCGCCTCGTTGCCCTTCCCGACGAGCGGCCCCGACGAGATGGCCCAGGCGCTGCTCGACCGAGTCACGCCCCGGACCAGGCTCATCCTCGTCAGCCACGTCACCAGTCCCACGGGCATCGTGCTGCCGGTTGAGCAGGTCGTCGCCGCCGCCCAAGACCGGGGCATCGACACGCTCGTCGACGGCGCCCACGCACCGGGCATGCTGCCACTCGACCTGGATGCCCTGGGCGCCGCCTACTACACCGGCAACTGCCACAAGTGGCTGTGCGCCCCCAAGGGCGCGGCCTTTCTCCACGTGCGCCGCGAACGTCAGGCGCTGATCCACCCGCTGGTAACGTCGCACGGCGCCAACCAGCCGCCTGGCCCCGAGTCGCTTTTCCGGGTCGAGTTCGACTGGACCGGCACGGCCGACCCCACCTCTTACCTGTGCATTCCCGCCGCGCTCGACTTCATGGGTGGCCTGACGGACGGCGGCTGGCCGGAGGTGATGGCGCGCAACCATGCGCTTGTATTGGAAGGGCGCCGCAAACTCCTCGCGGCCATGGGTGGCGGGCCGCTCGCGCCGGAAACGATGCTCGGCTCGCTCGCGGCGATCGATTTGCCAGACAGCGTAGAGCCGCCGCCCGTCGCCCCGGGCGCGAATGCCGACGCCGCGCTCACCTACCCGGGCGACCCGTTGCGAGATGCACTGAGCGATGAAGACGCGGTCGAGGTGCCGGTGTTTGCGTGGCCGCACACCGCGGCCGACGCCGCGCCCAAGCGAAGGCTGCTGCGCATCTCGGCGCAGATCTACAACAGCCCGGCCGACTATGACCGGCTCGCGTCAGTCCTGGTTGCCCGCAATCGGAGCTGATTCGCGCAGCGCCTCGTCGATCGCCGCCGGGTTTCACTCATTTGGAGTGCGTTTCTTTACATCGGCAGCCGCCAAGCCGGCCTACGATGGCCGTTCCGTGTAGCCAATAAAGGAGACTTCGAGTGCGTACCACCTTTGCCTTGCTCGGCGCAGTTGCGATGGCGGTCGCCGTTGTTGCGTGCGGCGGCACAACCCCGGGCGCGAGCTCAACCCCGGGTGCGACCCTCGCCCCAGGGGCAACCGCGACCCCAGCCGGCTCGACACCAGCGCCCACTGGGCCCGGTGCTACGACCGCGCCATCCGGTGGCGTCGTCCTCACCGGCCATGAGTGTGATGCGGTGCCGACGTTCAGCCTGAGCAACCCCGACCCCAGCTTCCCGCAGGATGCCACGCTCAACGCCCACTTCCCCGCGACCATCGATGGTCAGCCGGTAACGGACGTGACATCGAGTCAGTGGCTGTACTTCATCTGCATGACCGGCGGTCAGGCCGCGGTGGCGCACGCGGTGGGTCAGAGCGGCAGCGGCTTCAATCTGGCGACTCTGAGCTTCGGCTCGGCCACGGCGAACGTGGACGGTGAGGACATCGAAATGTCCGCCTTCCGCACCGCGGGTGGCGACTCCAACTCGATGATCCAGTATCTGTCGCTTCTCGCGGCTCAGGCGGGCACGCAGATCGACGTGACCAACCTGCAGCAGGCCAACGTCGGCGGCAAGAACGTTTACACCTGGACCGACACCGATGGCACGAAGAGCTACGCCTATCCAGCCGGCGACACGCTGATCTCCTTTGAGAGCGTTACCGACTCCCAGGCGACCAAGATCCTGAGCGCACTGCCCTAGGCGACCGACGCAGGCTAAGTGAGCGGCGCTGCCCTACGGGGTGGCGCCGCTCTTTGATTCGAGCGGCATGAGCTCTGGGGCGCGAACGCCCGGCACGAACAGAAGGGCGATCGTCACCAGCGCGCCCGCGATCGCCGCGACGACCATCACCGGCCCCGCCCCGAAGATGTCGGCGGCGGGACCAGTCAATGCGTACGACAACGGCACCAGGCTAACCGACACGAACCAGTCGAGGCTCGAGACCCGGCCCAATAGCTGGCGCGGCACGAGCTGCTGCAGCATCGTCGTCCAGGTGACCTGACCCAGCTCGAACAGCGCGTTCACGACTACCGATACGACCAGCGCCTGCCATAGCGCGTCCATCACGCCGTAGACCGCCATCAGCGCGATGCCGATCGTCCAGGCGACGTACATCACTGTCACGCGCCGCCGCGGCAACCCGAAATGGCCGATTAACAGCGCCATGGCGATCGAGCCCACGCCGCCGGTCGCGAAGATCCAACCCAGCGCGTCCGCCCCTAGGTCAAGGCGGTTCTTCACGAGGTACGGGATGAGCACGTTGATCGGGCCGTAGACGGCCAGCAAAGTGAGCATGCCCGACACCAGGGTCGCCCAGATCCAGGTTGTGCGGCGCACGAAGCCCAAGCCCTGCCGGATCTGGACCAGTGTCTGATGAAGGCCGTGCTCGAGCGCCGCGCGGGGCTCCGGCCGCGTCTGGATCGCGAACACCGCGACCGCCGAAAAGACGAACGAGCCGCCATCTACGAGGAACGCCGGGCCCGGCCCCACCGCAGCGATAACGAAGCCTGCCAGGGCCGGGCCAACGATGCTGATCATCAACCGGCGCAGGATGCCCAACACGGCGTTGGCTTGCGGCAGCAGGCTCTCCGGCAGCAGGTCGGGCACGATCGCGGTCGAGGCCGGGTTGAAGAACGCGTCGCCGATGCCCACGAAAGCCATCAGCACTGCCACATGCCACAGCTCCAAGACGTTGGCCATCGACAGGGCCCCCATCACGCCGATGGCCAGCCCGCGCAGCAGATCGGAACCGATCATGAGCCGGCGGCGGTCGTACCGGTCGGAGAAAACTCCGCCAATGAGCAGGAAGACCACGAGCGGCAGGGTCGCGGCAACGCCGACCACGGCCAGCGCCGTTGGCACGTTGCTGATCTGGTAGACCTGCCACGCGAGCGCGACATGAAAGAAGCCATCGCCGATGAGCGAGATGGCGCTGCCGCTGGTCAGGAGCGCGAAGTCCCGTTGGCGCAGCGGCTGAAGGATGCGCGCGCCCTTCAGGCGGCGGACGAAGCTCACACGCCCGACTCTATCCCTACACTCGCAACGTGGACCGGAACCCGTGGGCGCTGTATGACCTGCGCATCTGGACCGAGCGCCTGGAGCTGCGACTGCCGACCGAGGACGAGCTCTACCAGTTAATCGATGTGGCCCGCAGCGGCATCCACGATCCCAACGACATGCCCTTTGGCTTCGCCTGGACCGATCAGCCCAGCCCCCAATTCGAGCGCTCGTTCATGCAATACCACTGGAGCACGCGTGGTTCGTGGTCGCCGGGCAAGTGGACGCTCGACCTGGGTGTGTGGTCCGAAGGGCAGCTGGTCGGCACGCAGGGCATAGACGCTGAGAACTTTGCCGTGCTGCGCTCGGTTTCGACCGGCTCGTGGTTGGCGCGCGAGTTCCAGGGCCAGGGCATAGGCAAGGAGATGCGCCAGGCAGTGCTGGGGTTTGCGTTCGATCACTTGGGCGCGGTCTGGGCCAAGTCGGGCTCGTTCCGCGAGAACCCGGCGTCAGCGGCGGTGTCCCGCGCTGTTGGCTATCTCGAGGACGGGATGGAGATCCTGGCGCCGCGCGGCGAACCGCGCGAGCTCGTCCGCTGGCGGATGCACGTCGAGCAATGGCGTTCGCGCCCACGCCCGCGCGTCGAGGTTGCCGGCCTCGAGGGCTGCTGGGACATGTTCGGCGCGGGCTAGGCCCGATCGCTTACTGCCAGCCGCTGAGCGGGTCAACCGTCCGGCGAAGTGGCATTGGCCGCCGTTGGGCGGATGAACCGCCCGCTGAGCGGGTCAAACAGTGGCACAAAGTGCATCGGGAGCAACAAATCTGTATCCCCGGGGTCCCTCCGCGGACGGTTGACCCGGTGAGTGGGTTGCGGGCGGGTCTTGAGCCATCAGATATTGAGCGCTCGGCGCGATAGTGAGCGCTCGGCGCGGGGCGTGGGCGAGGTCCCTTCCGCGCGACTTCGGGAGGCAAATCGTCAGTCTCAAGATGGCGTGACACGCAAGCTGTCACAGCGGGCCCTCAGGCTGCTGTGCATGGAGCGTGGCGTGTCGACGATCGAGTTCAGCCTCCGGGCAGGTAGCTGCCCGGAGCTGAGCGTGACGTTGCGTCGGTTGTCGCTCGGCTGGGTTGCCGACGTCGCTGGTGTCGGTGCCGGGCCGGGAGTCGGCCGTACGGCACGTCAGGCGTTGACCGCCGCGCTCCTGCCACTCGGCGACGACGAGACGCGAGCGTTGCTGGCAGACCTGGGATTGCTCGAGCCGAGTATCGCCGTGCTGGTCATGGAGCGCGATCTGCACTCCGCGTGACGGAGACGATCAGCGTCGACGCGAAACTCGGAGGCGCTGGTCATTTGGGCCGCCGCCTTTCGATTCAGGCCAGTCGGCGCCGCAGGTATTCGCCGGTCAGAGAGCCCTTTGCTTTGGTCAGGGCGAGCGGCGTGCCCTCGAAGATGACCGTGCCGCCGTCATGGCCCGCGCCGGGCCCCATGTCGATCACCCAGTCGGCGCGCGCGATGACATCGAGGTTGTGCTCGATCACGATCACCGTCTTGCCGTCATCGACCAGGCGATCGAGCAGCGCGATCAGGTTTTCGACGTCCTGTAGGTGGAGGCCGCTGGTGGGCTCATCGAGCACGTAGACCGGTGTGTCGGTCGACATCTCGATCGCGAGCTTCAGGCGCTGACGCTCGCCACCGGACAAAGTGTCCAGCTCCTGGCCCAGCGCGATGTAGCCCAGGCCAACATCGGCGAGGCGATCGAGCATCTGCTTGACCGGCTTCTCCGTAAAGAAGTGGCGCGCTTCCTCCACCGGCGTCGCCAGCACCTCGACGATGTTCTTGCCGCGCAGCCGGTACTCGAGCACTTCGTCGGTGAAGCGCCGCCCCTCGCATACCTCGCACACGCTCTCAACCTCGGCCATGAAGCCCAGGCTGGTGTAGATCTTGCCCAGGCCGTTGCACGCCGGGCACGCCCCCTCCGAATTCGCGCTGAACAGAGCCGGTTTGACGCCGTTCGCCTTGGCGAAGGCCGCTCGGATGGGATCGAGGATGCCTGTGTAGGTCGCCGGCGAGGAGCGGCGCGAACCCTGGATGGCCGATTGGTCGATAACGGTCACCGCGGGATCAGTCCGCGGCATGCAGCCGTGAATCAACGAGCTCTTGCCGCTCCCGGCCACTCCGGTCACCGCCACCAGCAGGCCCAATGGCACATCTACGGACACGTCCTTGAGGTTGTGCAGCTTGGCATTACGGATCGCGATGGCGCCGCGTGGCTCCCGGGTGTCGCGCTTCAAATCCTGGCGGGTGCCCAGGTGCCGCCCGGTCGACGTACCTGACGTGACGAGGCCCGCGATATCGCCCTCGAACACAACCGTGCCGCCGTTGGGCCCCGCGCCCGGGCCCATGTCGACCACGTGGTCGGCGATCCGGATCACCTCTGGGTCGTGCTCGACGACGAGCACCGTGTTGCCCTTGTCGCGCAACCGGCGCAGCAGGTCGTTCATCAGGTGCACGTCGTGCGCGTGCAGGCCGATCGTCGGCTCGTCGAAGACATACGTGACGTCGGTGAGCGACGAGCTGACGTTGCGCACCATGCGCGTCCGCTGCGCCTCACCACCTGACAAGGTGCCCGACGGCCGGTCGAGGGACAGGTAGCCCAGGCCGATCTCGACGAACGAATCCAAGGCGTGCTGCAGCGCGCTCACCAGTGGCGCCACGGACGGGTCGTTGATGCTCCGCACCCAGACCGCGAGGTCGCTGATCTGCATGGCGGATGCGTCGGCGATGCTGACGCCGTCAATTTTCGAGCCGCGCGTCGCGGCCGCGAGCCGCGAACCGCCACACTCGGGGCAGGTCTGGAAGGTCACCGCGCGTTGGACGAACGCCCGGATGTGCGGCTGCAAGGTGTCGACATCCTTGGAGAGCATCGACCTCTGGATGCTCGGAACGAGCCCTTCGTAGGTGAGGTTGATGCCGCTGATCTTCACCTTGGTCGCGTCGCGGTACAGGAAGTCGTCCAGCTGCTTCTTGGTGTAATCGCGGATCTTCTTGTTCTTGTCGAGAAAGCCCGACTCCGCGAAGCGGCGAACGGACCAACCATCAGCGGTGTAGCCGGGGATCGTGATCGCGCCCTGCGCGAGGGACTTGGACTCGTCGTACAGCTGGGCGAGATCGATGTCGTTGACGCTGCCCATGCCCTCGCAGCGCGGGCACATGCCGCCCTGCAGTGAGAACGTGCGGCTCACCGTCTTCTTCGGCCCGCGCTCAATCGCCAATGCGCCCGCGCCCTTGACGCTTGGGATGTTGAACGAATACGCCTGCGGCCCACCGATGTGCGGCTTGCCCAGCCGACTGAAAAGCACCCGCAGCAGGGCACTTGCGTCGGTCACTGTGCCCACGGTTGATCGGGCGTTCGCGCCCATCCGTTCCTGGTCGACGATGATCGCCGTCGTCAGACCTTCCAGGCTGTCGACGTCGGGCCGAGCCAATGTCGGCATGAAGTTCTGGACGAACGAGCTGTAGGTCTCGTTGATCAGCCGCTTCGATTCAGCGGCGATGGTGTCGAAAACGAGCGAGCTCTTACCCGATCCCGACACCCCCGAAAAAACCGTCAGCTGGCGTTTGGGAATGTCCAGGCTGACGTTCTTGAGGTTGTTCTCGCGCGCGCCGCGAACGCTGATCGCGCCCCATTCCGACTGGGCCGCCTTGGCGCTAGCCAACTGCCTTCTCAACCATCGCGGCGATCTTCTTCTCATCGGCTGCACTGAGCGTGGTGATCGCGTAGGAGGTCGGCCACATCGTGCCCTCATCGAGACGCGCGTTCTGCTCGAAGCCGAAAGTGGAATAGCGCTCCTTGAACTTGGACGCGGGCTTGAAGAAGCAGATGGTCTTGCCGTCGCGCGCATACGCCGGCATGCCGTAGTACGTCCGCGGCATGAGGTCGGGCGCGGTCTTCAGCACAAGCGCATGGATCCGCAGCGCGAGCGACCTGTCCGGCTCGGGCATGCCAGCGATCTTGGCCTGGATGTCGGCCTCGCCCTGCGCGCGTTCCTGGGCGGGCGTCATCTTGCTCGACGACTTCCGCTCTTGCGCGCCTTCCTTCATTGCCGCCTTCTCGGCGTCTGACCAGACGTTGGCCTTCTTTGCGGCGGTCTTGGTGGTGGTCTTGGCAGCTGGGCTCATTGCTTGCGTCCTTTCTTGCGCTCGAGGATTCGGATTGCGTTGCCAAACGGATCGCGCACGCCCATGTCGGTGCCGTAGAAGTGATCCATCGGCTCCTGTGTGAAATCGGTGACGCCGCGCTCCTGGAGCGTCTCATAGAGCGCGCGAACATCTTCCGTATGAAGCACAAGGCCGCTCAGCGCACCCTTGGTGATGAGGTCGCGCAACTGCTCCGCAGTGCCCTCGTCATGAATGGGTGGGCCAGGCTGCTCGAGAGAGATCTCGAATCCCGGGTCTTCCGGGACTCGGACCGTAAGCCAGCGATAGGGCCCTTGCTTCACGTCGGAGCCAACTTCCATGCCGAGCTTGCCGACGTAGAAGTCCAGCGCCTCCTGCTTGTCGAGGACCCAGATCGTAGCAACGTTGAGCTTGTTGATCATCGCCAGATGCTAGGCAGCGCCGGGCTCGCGGGCTTCTCCAAAACTGCTCAATTTGGCGGGACCGGGCTTGGCCGCCGGGCTACGCGCGGCGCCCAAGGGGCGCATCGCCAGGATCTGCATGCAGTGCGGCGCGTCCATCGGGCCGTGCCCGGCGCGGTAGTCGGTCGGCGTTTCGCCCACGATCCCGTGAAAAGTTCGGCTGAACGTGCCCAGGCTGGAAAACCCCACGTCCACGCAGATGTCGGTGATCTCCCGGTCCGTTTCGCGCAACATGAACATCGACCGCTCGACCCGGCGCCGCTGCAGGTAATGGTGGGGCGTTTCGCCAAAGACGGCGCGGAACGAGCGACTGAAGTGCGCGCTAGACATGTGCGCCACCGCGGCTACCGCGGCAACGTCGAGCGGCTGGGCGTAGGCACGGTCCATCGCGTCGCGGGCGCGCAGCAGGCGCCGGTTCAGCTCCTCCGCTTCGCGGCTCACGCCGAGGCGCCAAAAATGCAAGGCGTGATTTGATCCGAGCTTGCGAGCGAGGAGCAAGCCCTCAGCCGCACTCCTGCGTCTCAGGATCACACTTGCTACCCCCCGGGCTCGCCGAAGGATCCAGTACGACAGGTGGCTTGGATCCGTATGGATGCAGTCCGCCTGGAACGGTGTAACCGGGGCTGGAAGACGCGTCCGGAGGCTGACTGGGCATCACGGCCTGCTCGCTATCGTCGGAAGGGATCGGCTCGTTGCTGGCGCCATTGGTGCCCGAACTCAATGGCGCTGGGCTATTTTGCTTGGCGAGTGTTTGATGGGGACTGGGAATGCCATCCGCGGGCGGGACGGGGCCCATTCCAGCGCCCGGGAGGTTGAGCCCTAACGCAACTACTGCAACGGCGGCGGCGACCAATATGCTTGCACCCACAATTGACAGAACAGGGCCTGCGACCGCGCGCGCGAGCCACGCGAGTGTCATTTGGTTGCCTCAGTGCGAGATCGTGTAGATATTGAGAGCGTCGTCATCGTTCAACTGGCCATCGCCATTGGTGTCCGTCTTATCCACCACATAGCACCGATAGTATGAACTCGGGAAGGTTCCTTGGCTACCGTCCGCTAGGTACGAGTACTTGTGGCAGCCGTGGCTCGGATCGACGGGGTCCCAGGTGTCGACCCACCACCACTCCCCCTGATACTCGAATTGCGCTTGGTATTCGGTGAGCTCCAAGGCCCCGCCACCACCAATCTGGGAGTGGTCATTCTTCGTCTCAGCTCCCCACCAAACATATGTGCCGTAGTCTCTGCCCCAGGTCCGCGGTCTGTTGTGACAGACATATGCCTGTCCAGTTGTCATGTCTCGTATGCAATAGCGCCACTTCGGGTTCCCCATTTCAACGATCGACGTGATCTTGAAACGGTAGCGATGGCCAACTACTGGTGTACCGCCATACCACCCGTCCGCCAAATGTAATTCACCTTGGTATGAATCGAATTCTGTGTAGAGGAAATGCAGGCCTGAGCCATATGCCGTGCAATTTGGCACATAGCCGCATTGCCCATAGCCGAGGTGGACGATCGGATAGTCTTCGTAAGCGTTGTATTGAATCGTCGTCAAGACCAACGGGTGGTCAAAGTGCGTTGCGTCCGCACCGGTACATGGACGTTGCGGCACTACATCGACGATCCCAACGACGCCCGTGATGACGAAGGGTCGCTCAAAGATCTCGTAGTTGTGCTCGTCTTGGTCGCCGGTCAAACAGTCAGTGGCGTATGCGGCCAGCACCGGTTGCACTTGCGCGACCATGAGAAGTGTCGACGCAACTAGCGCCGAGATAAGCCCTCTGTCGATCGTCCGCAATAGTGACGTCGCGCCCACTCCTATCCGCGATCCGACAGGGCAAGCATCTCACCGGCGTCAACTCCTCGACCTGTGTCAACGCGAGGAACTGGGCAAAGACTATGACACCGTCCCGCAAGCCAGGCAGCGTGCCGTTGACGGTCGCGGCGGAATTCCGATAATCTGACTCAGAATTATGACTACCCTCAATCAGCGCCAGATGGTCGACAACGACCGGTCGCGCTTCGACTTCAAGGACGAGATCGTCTACCTCACGGAGACCAAGCGCGGTCTGACGCGCGACACGGTCGAGGAGATCAGCGCGATCAAGGACGAGCCGCAGTGGATGCTCGACTACCGCCTGCGCGCCTACGAGCACTTCCTCAAGCGGCCCATGCCCACCTGGACGAGCGGTCTTGAGAAGATCAACTTCGAGAACATCATCTATTACCGCAAGCCGTCCGAGCGCGAGGAGAAGTCGTGGGAGGACGTCCCCGACAAGATCAAGAACACCTTCGAGCGCCTGGGCATCCCAGAGGCTGAGCGCAAGTTCCTGGCGGGCGTGGGCGCGCAGTACGACTCTGAGGTTGTGTACCACTCGGTCCGCGAAGAGCTGTCCAAGATGGGCGTGGTCTTCATGGGCACGGACCAGGCGCTCAAGGAATACCCGGACATCTTCAAGAAGTACTTCGGCACGATCGTGCCGGCGGAAGACAACAAGTTCGCCGCGCTCAACGCCGCGGTCTGGAGTGGCGGCTCATTCGTCTACGTGCCCAAGGGCGTCGAGGTGCCGCTGCCGCTGCAGGCGTACTTCCGGATCAACGGCGAGAACACCGGCCAGTTCGAGCGGACCCTCATCGTCGTCGATGAGGGCGCCAAGGTGCATTACATCGAGGGGTGCTGTAGCGATTCTGAGCTCGTCAGCATCGGTGATGCCATGGTGCCAATCACGGAGGTTGCACCAGGACAGAAGGTTATGAACAGTGCGGGCGTTGAGGCCGAAGTTTCGGCGGTTCGCCGTCGTTCGTACGTCGGCGACATGCTCAAGATCGTCCCGGTTTCGGTCGGCAACGCCTTCGAGGTCACTCCGGAGCATCCGATCCTCGCTCTGCGTCGTCAGCGCGCCGCCGTATGGCAACGCAACAAATGGATCATGGACGAGGCGTCCTTCCACACCTCCGAGCCAGAGTGGATCCCGGCAGGTGAGCTGGCTAAGGATGACCTGCTCTGCTTCCCGGTCGCCGCCAAGCAGGTCGACCATCCCGAGATATCGGACGAGATGCTGCGTTTCCTGGGCTATTACGTGGCAGAAGGAAGCGCGTTCGAAAACGGCGTCAACGGCGCTCCGACGGTCCGACTCTCATTCAACATCGCCGAAACCGACAAGGTCGCCGACGCCCGTGCCCTCATGACTGCCCTGTCGGGCAAGAAGGCTAGCGTCTACGAGGTGCCGGGGAAGCACGAGGCACAGGTCTACGTCTACTCGCGAGCGCTGATGAAACTCTGCGTAGAGCAGGTCGGGACGGGTTCGAGCACCAAGAGGCTAGGTTCCCATCTCATGGAACTCCCTCCGTCGCGACAACAGCTGCTCATCGACACCTATCTGCTTGGTGACGGCAGCCGCTACGAGCGTCCGGGAGGCAGCTCGGTGGTCCGGGCAGTGACCACGTCCCACACCCTGGCGTTCCAATTGCAGGAGATCTTCGCTCGACTGGGTCAATACGTCGGCATCAATGTCAGAAAGCCGTTTGACGAAACGATGCCGGACGGACGGTTGATCCATCACAACGAGGCCTACGTGGTCCACTTCGTCGAGAATCCCGGGAACAAGTACGTCTGGTTCGATGCCGTGCGGAACTGCTTCTGGGTGCCGATCCGCAAGATTGAAAGCCGGCCATATGAGGGCCTTGTCTACAACCTGGAGATGTCGAGCGCTCCGAACGCCTACTTGGCGAAGGGTTTCGCAGTTCACAACTGCACTGCTCCGATTTACGCCACTGAGTCACTTCACGTCGCGGTTGTCGAAGTCGTCGCGCTGGCCAACAGCAAGGTGCGTTACACGACGATCCAGAACTGGAGCAACGACGTCTACAACCTGGTCACCAAGCGCGCCCACGCGTACGAGAACTCGACCGTCGAGTGGATCGATGCCAACACCGGCGCACGCACGACCTACAAGTACCCCAGCATCTACCTGCGCGGACGCGGCGCCACGGCAGACATCATCAGCGTCGCGGTCGCCGGCCGCGGCCAGCACCAGGACACGGGCGCGAAGGCAATCCACCTTGCGCCGGACACCAAGTCACGCATCGTTTCCAAGTCCGTGTCCAAGGACGGCGGCCGGGCGACCTATCGCGGTCACCTCAAGGTCGCGCCCGGCGCGACCGGCGTCGTGGCGAGCGTCCGTTGCGACGCACTCATGCTCGACGACGAGAGCCGCAGCGATACCTACCCGTACATCGATATCGCCGAAGACGACACGACCATGAGCCACGAGGCAACCGTGGGCAAGATCAGCCAGGATCAGATCTTCTACCTGATGAGTCGCGGCCTGTCCGAAAACGAGGCGCAGAACCTGGTTGTGCAGGGCTTCCTCGAGGTCTTCACCAAGGAGCTGCCGATGGAATATGCCATCGAGTTCAACCGCCTGGTGAAGATGGAGATGGAAGGAGCGCTCGGCTAGCGAATGGCCGGCGCATTCAAACTGCCTTTCGCGGGCGAAGAGATCGTTCGCGCCCTCGCCCAGGACGAGCCGGACTGGCTCCGGGACGACCGACTCACCGCCCTGGCGGCCTATTCCGACCTCCCGTTGGAGGTCAACCAGCTCTTCACGCTCTACGTCGACCTGCGCGCGGCCAAATGGGCCGATATCGCGCCGTACCAGCAGACCGGCGCTGCCCCCGAGGTAAGCACCGTCGTCCCTGAGGGCGCGGCCGCGCTCATCGAAGTTGCCGAGGATCGCGTCGTCGCGCGCGGACTGTCCGACGCGGCGCGTAATGGCGGGGTCGTCATCGACACCTTCGCTAACGTGTTGCGCGACCAGCCACAGTTGCTGCGCGACGCCATTGATGGCGGCACGACCCTCCCTGATAACGACAAGCTCGCCCAGTTCGCGCGCGCCCACGCGGCGCTGGGCTTGTTCGTCCATGTGCCGCGCAACGTCGTTTTGGAGCAGCCCATCGTCATGCGCTGGAGCATGGGCGAGCCGGGCCGCGGCCTGATCTCGCGCAGCGTTATCTCGATGGGGGAGAACGCCCAAGCGAGCGTGCTCGAGGAGCAGGTCGCGAGCGAAGCGCATCCGACGGCCGCGGAGAAACAGAGCCTGTGGTGGGGTACGACGGAGGTTCGTCTCGCGGCAGGCGCGCATCTGAGCTTCGCCGGGCAGCAGGACTTCGGGCCCAGCACCCTCGCGCTCGTGAACCGCCACGCGACCCTGGAGCGTGACGCGCAGCTCAAGTGGGCGCTCGCGAGCGTGGGGGCTGAGCTGCACAAGAGCCGCATCGACAACCGCTTGGTTGGTCGGGGCGCTGGGGTGAGCCAGGTCGAAATCGGTTTTGGTGATGGTCGGCAGTTGTTCGACCTGACCAGCTATACGCGCCACCTGGGCGAGGACACGACGGGCGATCTGCTCAGCAAGGGTGTCTTCCTCGACCGGGCGCGCGGCTACTTCAAAGGCATGATCACGATCGAGAAGAGCGCCAAGGGCACCGACTCGTTCCTGGGCGAGTTCGCCATGCTGCTGGCCAAGGCAGCGCGCAGCGTGACAATTCCCAGCCTCGAAATCGACCAGCCCGACGTGCGCCGGGCGAGCCACTCGAGCTCCGTCGGGCCGATCGACGAGAACGAGATCTTCTATCTCATGAGCCGCGGCATCCCGCGCGAGGTTGCGCGCAAGTTCATCGTGCTGGGCTTCCTCGAGCCGGTCGTCGCGCGCATCCCCCTCGGGCCTGCGCAGGAGCGCCTGCGTCGGTTGCTCGACGCGAAGTGGCCTTCCGCAGAGGCCCAGGAAGCGGCGTGATCCCCGCCGTGCGGCGCGTCCCGGTCGCGCGTCTCGACGACCTCGCCCCCGGGACGATGCTCATGGTCCAGGTTGACGGCACAGACATCCTGCTGGTCAACCTCCATGGTGAGATCCGTGCCACGCAGGGCGTGTGCTCGCACGAGTATTTCGAGTTGGACAAGGGCTTCCTGACCGCTGACACGCTGACCTGCGCATTGCATTTGTCGCGCTTCGACCTCTTCAGCGGCGACGCGCTCGATCCGCCGGCCGAATTACCGCTCCAGGTTTACCCGGCATTCGTCGAGAACGGTGAGATCGTGCTCGAGCTGCCCGAGGGACCCATCCCCGTCAACGAATAAGGCTGCCTACCGGACCTCCCGGTCAGCCTCCCAGGCAGCCCGCCTCATCGCTCGTGCTGCGCGGCGGCGCTCCCTGCGGTCCGTCACCCCAACGGCAGCGATTGAAAAGACCGGGCCCTCTCGGCCCGCCGTAAGCAGCCAATTGAGCGCTGGCCGGCCACACGAGCTCCAGCGACAGATTCAGCCGGGTGCCGGACTTCCTGCCGATCACGGTGAACGTGTAGCCGCTCGCCAGCGCGCCGGGCAGGCCAGGCGTCAAGCCCGGTGGCACATGCTCGATCAGCAAAGCGACCTGGCCACCGCGCGATTTCAGCAGTTGCTTCAGGTTGATCTGCCACGCCGCGAACGACTCGTAGATGAGCAACCCACTTTCGGTCCATTGGCGGCCGATTTCGATTGGCAGCACGTTGCCCACGTCGGCGGTATCGATGACCACTTCTGAGCGGTAGTCCTCCGGCACCTCCTGGGCCATTGCCGCGCGGATCAGGCCGCCCGTGATCTGGATCAAGGCGGTGTAGCGAAAGTCAGGGCGCTGGTTGATCGACCCCACCGGGGGGCCGTATGCGCGGAGCTGCGCCACGACCGGCCAGCCCAGGATGCCGTCGTCGCCCTCGAGCTGGTTGCGCGGCGGCGACGGGGTGGGCACCGGCGTCGGCACAGCGGCGACCGCCGGGGCGGTCGGGGAGGGTGCGGCGGGCGCGGGCGGCCGATTGACCACGGTGAAGCCGGCCACGGCGATCAGCAGGCCGGCTACGGCGACGGCCACCAGGCGCGCCGATGAGCCGCCGGCGACGCGCGTCGTCGAGACTTCGGGCAGCGGCCCCTCGGGTGGTCTGAACGTCATCGGGGCAGCTCCGTGCCCAGGCCCAGCTGCTCAGCGCGGTGCACGATCGCATCGGCGAAGACGACGTCCGCGAGGCCCACCCCGAGGTGGTTGACGACGACTGGCCCGGAACTGCGCGGCGATGGCGCCCGGCCGAGCAGCGCCTGGCCGAGCGAGGCGTCGGGCGGCGGATAGCCGCGGAAAGATGTGTCGCTCCGTGTCGCCTCGAATTGGCCTATGTCGTCAACGTAGAAGCGACTGGCGCCCGCCACGACAGCGGCCGGCACACACATGTCGTAGTCGACCGCCACGATCAGGCGTGCCCGGGCAAAGGATGCCGGGGTGACACCCTGGTGTTGTGCGCCAAAGGACACCATGGTCAGCACTACGTCAGCCGCAGCCACTGCGGGTTCGACGTCGCTCGTCGCGTTCACCTGCGCGAAGCCGCCGGTGGTGCGGGCGTGGGCGGCAAGCTCATCTGCGCGCTCTGGGTGGCGATCGACAACCGTCAGCCTGCTTCCCTGGCCGACGTGCGCCAACACAGTCACGTGGCTCATCCCCTGGACGCCGGCTCCAACGAGCGTTACGCGCGCTGGCTCGGGCGTGGTCGGCCACCACTCGCGCAGGGCAACGCCACTCACCGCGGCCGTGCGCTCGGCGGTGATGGGCGCGCCATCAAGGACGGCCAGTGGCACGCCCGTCGTCGCGTCGCTCAGGATCACCGTGGCGTGAATGCCCGGAATGCCGCGCGCCCTGTTCTCCGGGAACGCGGTCACCCATTTGACGCCCATCAGATCGTCGGCCCCGGCTGCATCCGGTCCGCGCAGCAGTGCCGGCATGGCCGCGACGTGCGCGGCGAGCTGGCGCGGGTGAACCCCCAGCTTGGGCGGCAGCTCGGCATCGGCAACGAGCGCGACCAGCGTGCGCCGCGCCAGGGCAAGCCGCTCTTCCAGGGTGGGCATGGCCGCACGTACGTCGTCCGCGGACAGGTAATGCAGCGCCGGTAGAGACTTGCCAATCACCGTCACAGATTAGGCCGTGCGGCCTGCCACACGCGAGCCATCGGCCCTGCGGCGCTGGGAAGGATGCGTCGCTAACCTTGAACATGCGATGCCCACCCCCACTCTCACGCTGACGGCCGAAGAGCGCGCGCGCAGCCTGGCCAACCTCAAGCTCGAGCGCGACGCGATCACGCTTTACGACAGCCTCGCTGCGATCGAGAAAAACCCCGAGCGCGCGAGCGTCTTCCAGCGCATCGCTGCCAACGAGCGCCGCCACGCCGAAATATGGGCGTCACGGCTGGAAAAGGCCGGCGCCACCGTCCCGCCGGTCGGCGGCCCGCGCCCGCGCGTCCGCCTCGTCATCCTCCTGGCGCGGATCTTGGGGGCCGAACGTGTCGCCGACCTCGTGCGTGGCCTCGAAGGCGACGAGGAGGCGGCTTACACCAGCCAGATGACGCCCGAGACAGAAGCGATTGCGGCCGACGAGCGCGAGCACGCCGCGATGTGGGACCAGATCACCGGCGCCAAGCGCCTCGCCACCAACAACGGTGCGCGCAAGGCAGTCGCCGAAGAGGCCATTCACCGCGGCGGGCGAAGCGGCACGTTGCGCGCGGCCGTGTTCGGTGCCAACGATGGTTTGGTCAGCAACCTGTCGCTGGTGATGGGCGTTGCCGGGGCCGTATCGGATAACCATTTCATCGTGCTCGCCGGCGTCGCCGGTCTGCTGGCGGGCGCCTTTTCAATGGCCGCCGGTGAGTACATCAGCATGCAGAGCCAGCGCGAGATGTTCGAAAACCAGATCGCCATCGAGCGCGAAGAAATGCGCGTAATGCCCGAGGTCGAGCAGGAGGAGCTGGTGGCGATATACCGCGCCAAGGGCATCGCCAGCGCCGACGCCAAGCGAATTGCCGCGCAACTCATGGAAGATCCGGCGAAGGCGCTCGACACCAAGGTGCGCGAGGAGCTGGGCCTGGATCCCGACCAGCTGGGATCCTCGTGGGGAGCAGCAATCTATTCGTTCGTCGCCTTCTCGATCGGCGCCGTCATCCCGCTCGTGCCGTTCCTGCTGGCGCGCGGCGACGTCGCGTTCGTCGCGGCACTGAGCGGCTCGTTCGCGGCGTTGTTCGCCGTGGGCGCCGCGGTGAGCATCGTCACCGGCAAGAGCATGCTGTTTTCCGGCCTCCGCCAGGTGCTGATCGGCGCCGCCGCGGCCGCGGTCACGTACGGTGTGGGCAGCGTGATCGGCGCCAACGTGGCGTGACGCACGCCGAGCTTATTGCCCGGTTGCGCGATCGAGGTCTTGAAGCATCGGCGTGGGCCAACGGCGCGGGTGACCAATATGGCGCTCACAGCCACGGCTACGACAAGGTGCTGGTGGCTGCCGGCGGGTCGATAACCTTCCACCTGGTGGACATGGCGCAGGACGTGCTGCTCGAAGTCGGGGAGCGACTCGACCTGCCCGCCGGCACAATGCACGCCGCGACCGTGGGCGCGACTGGGGTGACGTGTCTCGAAGCGCACCTTCCCGCGGGCACGCTCGCAGCGCTGCCCCAGCACCGCAGCGCGACCGACTGGTGACAAAACCGGTGGCCGACTGATGGACGTACCCATGAGCGGACGCTCCGATCTGGAGCTTGTCGCCAGACTGGTTGAGGGCGACGAGGCGGCGTTGGGCGAGTTGTACGACCGCCACGCCGAGAGCCTGTTCCGGGCCGCACTGCTTCGGCTGGGCGACCGTGGACTGGCGGAGGAAGTCTTGCAGGACACGTACATGGCACTCTGGAATCGGGCTGAGACCTTCGATGCCGCGCAGGGCTCGGTCATCGGCTGGTTGTCGACCATCGCGCGCAACCGCGCGATTGATCGACTGCGCTCGTCAGCTCGCAGGCCTGCGCCCCTTGCCCTGAGTGGCCTTGTCCCGTTGGGCGCGGATGCGGCCGCGGCCGACGATGCGCGCGACGCAATCCTTGCTGCGGCAACGCCAATTTCGGGCGTAACTGCCGCGCCCGATCCTGAGCGCGAGGTTGATGTCGCCGAGTTGCGCCGCGAAGTCGAACAGGCCCTGGCGGGCATTCCCGACCAGGAGCGCCAGGTCCTGACGCTGGCCTACTACGAACAGCTGAGCCAGTCCGAGATTGCCGCGCGGCTATCGTGGCCGCTGGGCACGGTCAAAACTCGCACCCGCCGGGCACTCGCGCGGTTGCGCGAGACATTGGGCGAGCACAGGATCAACTGATGGATCACGAAGCCACTCGCGAGTGGATCGACGAGGCGTTCTTTACGCCCGGCGCGCGCGACGCGCAGGAGGGCCCCGCCCGCCTGGCCCGGGCGCATCTCGCCGCGTGCGCCGAATGCACCGCGTATGACGAAGCGACGCAGCGCGCCGCACTGAAGCTTGATTTGGCGCGTGGCCCAACGCCCCACGTGCGGACGCGGCTCATGGCGGCAGCGAGTCGCAGTGGCGCGGCACGCACGCTGGCGCCCGATCCCGCCGGCAGACGGCCGTGGTGGCGCAGTCCGCTGGGGTGGCGTCTCGCAGCGGCCGCGGTCACGCTGGCGGTTATCGGCGCCGTGGGCGGTGCGTGGTGGGCCGGCGCCGCGCGCCCCGACGCTGATGCGGACCATCTGCCCGACGCCGTGGCGATGATGTCAACGCTTGCCGGCGAACCCGGCGCGGCGGAAGTCGTTCTGCGCGACGCGGCCGGCAACGGCGCCGGCGTTGCCGTCCTATCCGCGGCGAGCCATCGTCTGGCCGTTTTCGCGACAACCCTGAACCCAAATGCCGGATATCACTGCTATGTCGAGCGGGCCGGGCAGCGAACGTGGATCGGGACGATGTACGTGGCGCCCGGCGTCCAGTTTTGGGCCGGCGCGATGGAAGCGGGGATCGAGATGCAGCCGGGCGATGTCCTGGTCGTTGCCCTCAGCCCCACTCAGCCGGCTGCCGTCAGCGCGCCGCTCTAGCGGACGCCGGTCACCGCGCGGCTAGTCGCTGTCGCGGGTCGTGCGTTCGAGGTAGTCGCCATGCAGGCCCAGGATCTCCTCGACCAGATCCGTTGGCGCCATGCCGCCGCGCGTGTCGATGGTACCGCTGATCCATTCCGCCTCTGCATGGCGTTCGGAGTCCGGCACCTCTTCGCCGCTGCGCGGTAGCCGGCCCACCGCGAACCAGACAAGTGCGCCGCCGATCACAAGGCCCACGACAAGGGCCCAGCCGATGTACTGCTCAGTCATTCAGCCGAGTATAGGTATGCTGCGCGGATGCTCGGTCTGATCAACATCACTCCCGGATCGCAGGTTATTCCGGGCTTCTTCATCGGCTGGTACGGCGTCGCCTACGTAGTCGGCCTGGCGGTCCTGCTGCTCCTCGCGCAGCGCGAGGCGGAACGGCGTGGCTTGTCGCCCAATCACATCTGGAACGCATTCCTGATCGTCGCCGCCTTTGCGCTGATCGGTGGTCGCCTGTACCACGTGATCGACCAGTGGGGCCCCCTTTACAGCCAGGATCCGCTCAAGGCAATCCTGCCGCCCTACGCGGGACTGGGTTTATATGGCGGTGTGGCCGGAGCCATGCTGGGCATCCTCATCTACATCCGCTGGCAGCATCTGCCGTTTCGGCTGGCGCTCGATATCGTCGTCCCGGGCACCCTTTTCGCTCAGGGCATTGCGCGCTGGGGCAACTTTTTCAATCAGGAGCTTTACGGGCCTCCGACCGACCTGCCGTGGGGGATAACGATTGATTGCGCCCACCGCGTATCCGAGTACGCCTGCGCACCCGGCTCGCTGCCCACTGACGTGCCCTTGCAGGGCTTTCACCCGCTCTTCTTCTACGAGTCGTCGCTCGACATCATCGGCGGCCTGATAGCGCTGTATCTCACGAGCCGGTTGCTGGCCCGTCTGCGACCGGGTGACCTGGCCGCGTTCTGGCTCATCTGGTACGGCACCGTCCGCGGATTGCTCGAGTTCTTCCGGGCCGGCTGGAACTGGACCGTTGGTGGCCTGCCCACGGCGCAGATCATCGGCATCGCGATTGTGGTCATCGGCGTCGCCTGGCTGCTGTACAACCATCGACCTGGCTCGAAGCCCTACCCGTATCTGCCGCGCTACGCCGCGCCGCCACTACTTGAGCCCGCGCCCGAGCCTGGGTTCGATGCCGATGCCGATACCGCTGCCGACGAAGATGACGGCGCCAATGCAGAGAACACGAGGTCCAACCCTGCATCGTGATCGAGGGCTCGGCCCGCGCCCAGCGTTTGTTGGAGGCGATCGTCGCCAAGTTGGACTTGCAGGTCTGACATCGTCTCGGCCATCAGGCGAAGCTCCGTTGGATTGATGGCGATGCCCATCTCGCTCTGAAGCGCTTCCACCCGGCCGAGGACGGTCGCGGCGACATCCACGTTGCCGCGCTGGTTGAGCAGCCCAGCGACCACGACGAGGTGGTGCAGGATCGCGTACCTATCGTCGGTCTCCCGGGAAAGCCGAATTGCCTCGGCCAGCATCGGGGCAGCTCTTTCGGGGTTGCCGCGACGCAATTCGGCATGCGCACGATTGCCCAGGGCGTTGCCTGCGCCCTGGGTGTCATTTACCTGAAGGATTAGTCGGTATGCCTGGTCCAGGATGTCGCTCGCGCGATCGAGTTCGTCCTCGAGCATCGCGATGTCGCCGAGATTGATCAGACACACGGCGGATCGCCGAACGTCGTCCGCATCCTGGCTCATCTGCAGGGCTCGTTCGAAATAGGCGCGCGCCTTCGCGGAATCGCCGCAATCGAAGTGAGCGATACCAAGGTCGGTCAGGGCCGCCACCGTCCGTTCGTAGTCACCGTCCCGGAGATAGACGTTGAGGCAAGCATTGAAGAGCTCGATTGCCGCGGCGTGTTCGCCCATCCCCATGAGCATGCTGCCCAAACCTTGCGATGCTGTCGCCTGTAGCGCGTCGGGCTGATCAACGCCAACTTTCAGCGCGGCCTCGTACCAACGGCGGCCCTCGGCATAGTGGCCGCGTTGCCACCAGAAGCGCCACATCAGGCTGCTCAGGCGCAGGGCGATCCCCGGATCCGCTCCGCTACATGCCCACGTGAGTGCCGCGCGAATGTTCTCTGTCTCGTCCGTGAGGATCTGCCACCACCGGTTCTGGCCCGATCCGGTGATCTCCTTCTCAGCCCGCCCGGCCAGATCGAGGAAGTGCTCGGCGTGGCGACGCGCCAGCACGTCCTTGTCGCCCGTGCCGATGAGTAGCTCCGCGGCAAACTCGCGGATCGTCTCGAGCATCCGGAAGCGCTCGCCCACGCGGCGCACGAGGCTCTTCTCAAGCAGCGATTGCAGCGCGTCAATGTCGGCCTCGACTACCCCCTCAGCAGTGGCCAACGTGCAGCCCCCACTGAAGATCGCCAACCGCGCGAAGAGCTGTTGCTCGGCGGGCGCCAGCAAGTCGTAGCTCCACTGGATCGTCGCTCGTAGCGTCTCTTGGCGGGGGTCTACGTCGCGGCCACCCTTGAGCATGTCCAGGCGCTGGCCGAGCCGCTCCAGGATCTGGGCTACGGTCATCACCCGCGTTCGCGCGGCCGCCAGCTCGATGGCCAGCGGCAGGTTGTCCAGCCGCCTACACAGCTCGGCGATCGTCGCGTCCGGCGTGACATTCGATCGCTCGCAGAAGAGATCGATCGCCTCTGCGTCGGCCAGCACCGGCACCGCATAGTCACCTTCGCCGGCCACACGCAGCAGCTCGCGGCTGGTAACGATCAAATGCAGCGATGGGCAGCGCGAGAGCAATTGCGATACCTCCGCCGCGGCATCGATGATCTGCTCGAAGTTGTCGAGCACGAGCAGCATCTGGCGATCGGCTATGTGTTCCGCGAGCTCACCCTTGGCCCCGAGCACCTCAGCAACGGTCTGCATCACGACCGCGGGATCGCTCACGCTGGCGAGGCCCACCCAGAAAACGCCATTCTTGAAATCCGCCACGAGGCTGGCCGCGGCCTCGATTGCCAAGCGTGTTTTGCCCGTACCACCGGGACCGGTCAACGTCACGAGGCGCGAGCCCTTGCGGATGGCGGCCGTAAGCTGCTCGACCTCCGCGCGCCGGCCCACGAAGCTGGACGCCGGACGCGGCAGGTTGGTGTTCGAGATCGTCCGCAGCGGTGGGAACTTTGCGTCGCCTACCTGGAAGATCCAGACCGGCTCAGTGAAGCCCTTGACGCGGTGTTCGCCCAGGTCAACGAGCTTGACATCCGCTCTCGCGGCCGCCCCCTCGCGGGTCTGTCGCGACATCAGGATCTGGCCGCCGTGGCCTGCCGACGCGATCCGCGCGCCAAGGTGCACGTCCTCTCCGACGTAGCCCTCCGGGCCCACCAGCGGCGTTCCCGTGTGCAGGCCCATGCGAACGTGGATCGGCCCGGCGCTCAAGGCTCGCTGCGCGTCCACCGCCGCATCGAGGGCGCCCCGTGCTTCCGGAAAGGCAATCAGGAAGGCATCACCCTGGGTGTCGACCTCCACGCCAGCGTGGCGCGCCACGGCGTCACGCACTGCGCGTCGGTGAGTCGCCAGCGCTGCGCTGTAACCCTCACCGCCCAGGCTGCGCAGCAGCTGGGTCGAGTCTTCGATGTCGGTGAACAGGAAGGTGACGGTGCCGCTGGGCAGGTCGCGCATCTGGGAGTGTTCCGCTGAGGTAATCAGGCCGGCGCGGCGGCGCTCAACTCGACCAAGCCCACGATGTTGACCGTGGGGATGGGCCGGGCGAAGCCCTTCAGCTCCAGCGCGCCCACGTCCTCGGCCACGACCAATTCCTCGACCGCCGCATGCGCGCGCGGGTTGAGCAGGATCTGGCCGGCTTCCGCCTTGGATGACAAGCGGGCGGCGACGATCACGGCCGTGCCAACCATGCCGTAGTCGTAGCGCCCCTCGAAGCCGATCCGGCCCAGGGTGGCGTAGCCGCTGGCGATGCCCACGCCAAAGCCCAGCTCGAAGCCCAGCTTGGCCCACTTCGCGGCCAGAATGGCAAATCGGTCGCGCATTGCGACCGCCATGCGAACGGCGCGGGCCACGTGATCGGCCTGCAGCACGGGGTCATTGAAGAACACCATCATGCCGTCGCCGGCGAAGTGCTCGAGCGTGCCGCCGTGTTCGACGATCAATTCGCCCATCTGCTTGTGGTAGTCGCGCAGCAGCCCCAGCACCTCCTCCGGCTCGGCCGAATCGGAGAACGCGGTGAAGCCGCGCAGGTCGCAGAACACGGCGGTCGCCTCGCGCCGATGGCCTACGAGCATCTGCTGCCCTTCCGGGCTCGAGACCAGCGCCGCCACCTGGGGCGACAGGAAGCGGCTGAGCTCATCTTTTTGACGCTCAATGGTCTCAAGCAGCGCGGCCTGTGCCGCTGCGTTCTCCAGCTCGACGTCGCGCAACCTCTTGTCGGCGAGCGAGGCGCGCACCCGTGCCGCGAGGATCACCGGGTTGAACGGCTTGGGCAGGTAATCGGCAGCGCCCAATTCGATGCAGCGCGCGACGCTGTCGAGCTCGTCGACGCCGCTGACCATGATCACCGGCACGTGGCGCAACGCGTCGTCGCTCTTGATCGCGGCAAGCGTCTCGTAGCCGTCGAGGCCGGGCATCATCACGTCGAGCAGGACCACGGCAACATCGCCGGCGCCCTCACGCAGGGCGCTCAGCGCCGCGGCGCCATCGTCTGCCTCGCGCGACGAGATGCCGATCGACGCGAGGTGACGCGACAGGAGCATCCGGTTGACAGCGCTGTCGTCGACGACCAGCGCGACCCCGCTCACGACGCCAGGCCGGCTTCCTTGAGCGCGGCGACCGTGTCTGTCCAGGCCTGCTGCGCCCTATCGGCCAGAGCCGTCAGATCGATGACGCGACCCTCGCGCCCGGCAAACTCGATCTCCTTGCTGATCGCTGACATGCGCGCGGCGCCCAAGGCGGCGCTGCTCGACTTCAAGGTATGGGCGGGACGGACGATCGCCTCAGCGTTCGCGCTGCCGGCGGCGGCTGCGATCTGTTCCATGTGCTGCGGCCCTTCATCGAGATACGTCTGGACGAGGTCGCGCACGAACTCTTCGTCGCCGCCGACGGACGCCCGCAGCTCGTCGAGGATGCTGTTGTCGAGTACCGCGAGATCGTCGGTCATGCCGCTCCCTCCGGGTTTGATTCGGCCCCGCTCGACGGGGCGCGCCTGAGCGCCGCAGCCAGTTCGGCTGGCTTGATGGGCTTGCTGACGTAATCGTTCATACCAGCCGCCAGACACGCCTCGCGATCGCCGGACATCGCGTTGGCAGTCATCGCCACGATGTGCAACGGCCGATCCGGCCACTGGCTGCGGATGCGCCGCGTTGCCGTCAGTCCGTCGAGCTCGGGCATCTGGACGTCCATCAGCACGACGTTGTAGTCGGTCGCCTCCACGGCGGCGATGGCCTGGGCGCCGTCGTTGGCAACATCGGCGACGTAGCCCATGTTCGCCAGCAGACGCAGCGCGAGCTTCTGATTGACTGCGTTGTCCTCAGCCAACAGGATGTGCAGCGGGTGGCGCGTGGCCAGCTCGCGATCGGAGGCGGCGTCAGGCGGCCGCTGCAACTGGACGCGGCCCTCACCGCTGGAGAAGACGGTCACCAGCGCGTCGTGCAGGGCCGACGGTTTGACTGGCTTGGGTAGCAGCGCGTCCATCGTGGCGCCGTGCTCGCGCATTGCCGCGGATGAGACGAGCACCAGTTTGGGCGTACTCACCGGCAGCGCCGCGCGAATCTTCTCTGCCAGCGCGAGACCGTCCATGCCGGGCATGAACAAGTCGAGCATGCACACGTCGAATGTCTCACCGTCGCGGATCCAGCGGAGCGCCTCTTCGGGCGACTCCGTGTCGCGTACACCCACGTCCCAGCGGGCGAGCTGTGCGCGCAGGATGCGCCGATTCGTCGCGTTGTCATCCACGATCAGCGCCCGCTTGCCGGCGAGCTCGACCGACCTGGGCAGCGGCACAGCTGGCAGGGCCGAGGCCAGCGCATTGGGCAGCTTGACGGTCAGTCGGAAGGTCGAACCTTGTCCTGCGCTGCCCGTGCTCTGGGCAGTCAGCGAACCGTTCATCGCCTCAGCTAGGCGCCGACTGATGGCGAGCCCCAGGCCGGTGCCGCCGTAACGCCGAGCAATAGACGAATCGGCCTGGCTGAACGACTGGAAGAGGCGGCCCATCTGGTCCTTCGAGATGCCGATGCCGCTGTCTTTCACCGCGACGTCCAGCTCGACCTCGCTGCGATCGCCCTGCTGGCTGCTGACCGATACCAGCACCTCGCCCTTTTCGGTGAACTTGATCGCGTTCGACAGCAGGTTGAGCAGGATCTGCCGGAGACGACCCATGTCACCGACTACCGCGGCCGGGAGATCACCCTCGACCTCGTACGCCAGCTCAACGCCCTTGGCGGCTGCGGTAGGGGCGATCACGTCCAGCGCACCCTCGATGCACTCGGCCGGGCTGAAGGGCTCGGCGTCAAGGTCAACCTTGCCCGCCTCGATCTTGGAGAAGTCGAGGATGTCGTTGATGATCGTGAGGAGCGCGTCGCCCGAGGACTTGATGGTGTCCGCATAGTCGCGCTGCTCGGCATTGAGCTCGGTGTCGGCGAGCAGGCCACTCATGCCAATGATGGCGTTCATCGGTGTCCGGATCTCATGGCTCATGGCTGCGAGGAAGGCGCTCTTGGCCTGGTTGGCGGAGTCGGCCACGACTCGTGCTTCGCGCAGGTCGCCGAAGAGGCGCGCGTTGTCGATGGCGATCGCGGCGTTTTGCGACAGGCCCATCAGGAAGTCGAGATCTTGCGGCGTGAAGGCTCGATACGGCCCGGTCCGCCAGACGGCCATCATGCCGTTCACGCCGGAGCGGCCTATGAGCGGCGCCACCATCAGCCGCTCCGTCTCGTTGCGCGGCGTGCCATCTATCTGAATGGCACGCGCGTCGCTGGTTACGTCGTTAATCAGCTCGGGCCGGGCCTCGGCCGCGAGCGAGCCGATGATGCCCTGGCCGTGGATGATGGTCATCGCCTTGATCTGGTCGGCGATCTTGCCCACCGCGGCAGTCGCGCGGAAGGTCCGACCGTTTGGCTGAGGCAGGAAGACCGCGGCCGATGTGCCGTCCAGCAGGTCCTGGGCGCGTTCAACGATGCGCTGGAGCACGGCGTTCAAGTCGAGTGTCGCGGAGATCTCGCGGCCGACTTCGGCAAGCGTTGACATCTCCGTCGCGCGCCGCTGCGACTCGCCATACAGCAGCGCGTTCTGGATTGCGCTGCCGATGTTTGCGGCCAGTGTCGTGAGGAGCCGAACGTCGGCTTCACCAAACCGGCCAGTCTCGGTCTGGCTCTGGACGCTCAACGCACCAATGGCGTTCTCGCCAGCCACGATTGGAACGCCCAGGTACGAGCGGATTTCGTTCTTGCCGACCCCGGTCGCGTTGAGCTCGTCGAACTGGCCTTCTTTGTTCATCAGCAGTGGCTGACGCGAAAGGATCATCTTCGAAGTCAGTCCCTCGCCCAGAGGCAGCGACTCCTGCGGCTCCTTGACCCCGTTCTCGATGTGGTACGGAAACTCGATCAGATTCGTGTTGGGATCCAACAGCGCCACGTACGCGACGTCCGCCTTGAAGTTCTGGGCCATCTGGTCACCGGCCAGCTCGATCAGCTTCTCGAGGTCGAGTTGTGCGGCAGTGGCTTGGCCGATCTCATTGATGGTCGACAGCTCGGCGGCGCGCTGGCGCGTCTCAGCGACGAGGCGCGCGTTGTCGAGCGCTACGCTCAGGCTCGCCGCCAACGTGGTCAACAGGCGCACGTCCGACTCGCTGAACGCCGCATAACGGTCCAGGTTCTGGAGGGAAATTCGCCCAAAGACCTTGCCGCCGCTGAGCATGGGCGAGAAAACAATCGACTTCGCAGGTTCGCCGGACACGCTGAACGAAATGCCCGTCTCTCGCGTGAAGTCCTCGACGTTGTCGATCACGAGCGGCTTGCCGCTGCCGTAGAGGGCCAGCATGCGGCGCGTGTTGTCGGTTATGGGCGTGGGATCGTCGGCGAGCGACTTGTCGCCCATCTCGATGGAGTAGGGATAGCGCGTCAAGCCGGCCTCAAAGTCGTAGATGCCAATGGTCACGACCTGCGCGTCGAAGATTTCCTGGATCTTGTCGCCGACAAGGGTGTACATCGACTGCATGTCGAGGTTGGCCGCGAGGCCCTCCTGGACACTGTTGATGATCGCCAGCTCGGCGGCGCGCTCGTTGGTCTCGTTCAGCAGCCGCTGCGTCTCGCTGAAGAGGCGCGCGTTCTCGAGGGCGACGCTGAGGCTGCTGGCGAGTGTCGCCAACAGGCGCAGCTCGCCTGGGCTGAACGCGTGTGTCCGACTCAGGTTCTGGAGCGAGATCCGACCAAAAGGCCTGCCCGCCGTCACCAGCGGAGCAAACACCAGCGACTTGGGCGTTTCGCCCTCGACAGAGAGCTCCGCGCCGGTTTCCGCTATCCAAGCGTCGACGTCGTCAACGACCACAAGCTTGGCCTCGTCAATGACCCGGCGCGTCAACGGGCCGAATGGGAACGACGCCCCCGGCAGCCGCTCGCCGCGCTCGACCGTGTAGGGATAGTTGATGACCTGGTGCTCGAAGTCATAGAGGCCAATGTCGACCGAGTCGGCATCGAAGATCTCCTGGATCTTGTCGCCGACGAGGTCATACATCGATTGCATGTCGAGGTGCTCGGCCAGCCCCTCTTGGACGCTGTTGATGATCGCCAATTCGGCGGCGCGCTCGTTGGTCTCCGTCAGCAGGCGCTGCGTCTCATCGAACAGCCGCGCGTTTTCGAGGGCGACGCTCAGGCTGCCGGCGAGTGTCGTGAGCAGCCGGACGTCCGAATCGCTGAACGCGTCGTAGCGGTCGAGGTTCTGAATCGAAATGCGACCGAAGAGCTTGCCGCCGGTAATCAGCGGCGCGAAGACGATCGACTTCGAGGGCTCGCCCACGATCGAGAACTGCAGCCCGGTTTGGGCGACCCATTCCTCGACGTTGTTGATGACAACCGGTGCCGGGTTCGCCTTCTGATGCTCGATGAACCAGCGCGCGTTGGTGCCAAATGGGGTGGGGTCGTCGGGCAGCTTCTCGCCCTTTTCGATGGTGTAGGGGTAGCGGGTCAACTGGTTTTCGAAGTCGTAGATGCCAATGTCGAGGACCTGCGCGTCGAAGATTTCGCGAATCTTGTCGCCCACCAGGTCGTACATGGCCTGCATGTCGAGCTTGGCCGCGAGGCTTTCCTGGACGCTGTTGATGATGGCCAGCTCGGCCGCCCGCTCATTCGTCTCCGTCAAAAGGCGCTGCGTCTCATCGAAGAGCCGTGCGTTCTCGAGCGCGACGCTGAGGCTGCCCGCAATGGTGGTCAAGAGCCGCTCGTTGGCGTCCGTGAAGGCGTTGACGCGGTCAATGTTCTGGAGCGATATCCGACCTATGACTTGATCGCCAGCGATTAACGGCACGAACAACACCGACTGTGCGGGTTCGCCCTGCACGGGCGCAGGCAACTCGAGGCCGCGTTCGGCGTGCCAGGCGTTCACGTCCTTGACCATGAGCGAGGTGCGTGTCGCAAAGACGACCTCGCTGAAGCCGCCTAAGCGATGGGGCTCATCGGGGAACCGCACGCCGCGCTCGATCGAGTACGGGAAGTGCATCAACTCGTCGACGGCGTTGTAGAGCCCGATATCGGCGATCTGCGCGTCGAAGATCTCCTGAATCTTGTCGCCTACGAGGTCGTACATCGACTGCATGTCGAGTTTTGCCGCGAGGCCCTGCTGGACGGAGTTGATGATCGCCAGCTCCGCGGCGCGCTCGTCGGTTTCAGTCAGCAGCCGCTTGGTCTCGTCGAACAGCCGCGCGTTCTCGAGCGCGACGCTGAGGCTCGAGGCGAGCGTGGTCAGCAGGCGAACGTCGGCGTCACTGAATGCGTTGGTGCGATCGATCTGTTGCAGCGAGATCGCGCCGAACACCTCCTGGCCGCGCATCAGGGGCACGAAGAGAACCGCCAGCGATGGTTGGGTATCAGGCACGATGTCGGCGGCGATCTCCAACTCCGCCTGGCGTGCGGGCACGTCGTTGACCAACAGCGGCCGGCGAGTCGCGACTACCTCGCGACCAAACCTGCCCAGCGGGCCGACACCGGCCTGCACCCGCTGGCCCATCTCGTACACATAGACATAGTCCGACGTGTCAGCGACGACATCGAAGTTCGCGATGGCGACCACCTGCGAATCGAAGATCTGGCGGATCTTCTCGCCCACCAGGTCGTACATCGCCTGCATGTCGAGCTTCTCGGCCAGGCCCTGTTGAACGGCGTTGATGATGGCTAGCTGGGCGGCACGCTCGTCAGTCTCAGTCAGCAGCCGCTTGGTCTCGTCGAAGAGCCGCGCGTTCTCGAGCGCAACGCCCAGGTTCGAGGCGATCGTCGAAAGGAGGCGTTCATCTGACTCGCTGAACGCGAATGCCGGGCTCCGCTCCAGACTGATGGCGCCCAGCACGCGGTCACCCGCGAGGATTGGAACCCCCAGCCACGACTCGCCCGAATCGTCTGTGCCAACGAGTTCGGCCCCCAGCGCTTTGGCCTCGTCCGCGGTGTTCAACCGGAGCGATTTGCGCGATCCGATGACTGTCGCCATCAGGCCCCTCAGCGGCCTATCGGGGACCTCGAAGCGTTCGCCCTGATCGATCAGGTACGGGATGGCAATGTTGTTGGTCGGTTCGTCGTAGAGGGCGATGAGCCCCGAGGGGACACCAAAGATGGCGCGGATCCGGTCGCCTACGGCGTCGATGATGCCCTGAAAGTCGAGCTGCTTGGCGAGCGCTGCCCCGATCTCATTGATGACCGCGAGCTCGGCGTGGCGCTGCTCCGTTTCCGCGAGCAGACGCTTGGTTTCGTCGAACAATCGCGCGTTCTCGAGGGCTACGCCGAGTCCGGCTGCGATGGTCGTGACGAGACGCTCCTCGGCGTCGCCGTACTTGTCTACGACCGGATCGCCCAACACGACCACGCCAATCGCTTCGTTCCCCGCAAGGATGGGAACACCGAGCCACGACTCGTTCATCGTTCCCGACTCGCCCTCGGCGTACTTGCCGATGAAGCCGCCGGCTTTCGTCTGCTCATCACTCCGCCCGAAACGGATGGCGCGGCGCTCGCGGATGACGACCGACGTGAGACCCGCGCCGAACTCAATAGGCTCGCCGTGAATCCGGTTTCCCCGGTCTATCTCGTATGGGAAGCTGATGACGTTTGAAGGACGGTCGTAGAGACCGATGTAGAAGTCCTTAGTATTGAAGATCGAGACGAGTCGATCGCCCACCGCCTCGATGATCCCTTGGAAGTCGAGCTGCTTGCCCAGTGCCGCGCCGATCTCATTGATGACCGCGAGCTCGGCGTTGCGCTGCTCGGTCTCCGCGAGCAGACGCTTCGTCTCGTCGAAGAGCCGGGCGTTCTCGAGCGCAACGCCCATGGCTGAAGCCAGTGTTGAGAGGAGCCTCTCCTGTGATTCGCTGAAGGCATCGGGAGGTTCCTGGACCGCCGACAGAACGCCCAGTACCCGATCACCCGCCGGAATCGGGACTCCCAGGAATGACTGCTTCATCGACGAGT
>JBDTUR010000002.1:0-59193 GCA_040007635.1 Chloroflexota bacterium | reverse complement strand
CAAGCCACTCGGTCCTCGATGAGGCCTTGACCGGCGTCGACATGGCGCTGCTGCTCGACCCTTCCGAGCCGGAAGTGGCCGCGGCTATCGGGGCGTCCCGCGAAATCCTGGAGCGGCTGGGCGCCAAGCCATATCTCGATCGGCTTGAGGCGGCGGCTGCTGCCGCCGGCGCCGCTGGGGCGACCAGCGCCCGCACACCTCGTTCCGCGTCCGTCCAGGCCGAGGCCGCCCTCAGCGAGTAGTCCGTCGCGAACGCGGGCGTGATGTGCCGATCCGACTGAATATGTGCCGATCCGACTGAATATGTGGCCGGCTGCATGACAAGCCATGTTGGCGCATAACTAGTCGGCTCGGCACATGCACCTGGCGTGGCAGGGTGCCCCGGAAAGTGTCGTAGCCTTCCGCGGTGCGGCCGCGCGACGTAGTTCTGCTCGTCGCCGTCGCGGCAATCTGGGGCTTCAACTTCGTCCCCATCCGCTGGGCGCTCGACGCCGTGCCGCCGTTCGCGCTGGCCGCGACGCGCTTCTTCCTGGCGAGCGTCCCCATGGTCTTCTTCGTCCGTCGGCCCGCGGCTCCAGTGCGCCTGGTGGTGGCCTACGGGCTGTTCATCGGAGTCGGCCAATTCGGCCTCCTCTTCCTCGCGATAAGCCTGGGAATGAGCACCGGGCTGACGTCGCTGCTGACGCAGCTCCAGGTGTTTTTCACCATTGGGCTCGCGGCGTGGTTCCTGGGCGATAGGTCGGGGATGGCGCAGGTCGTCGGCGCTGGGCTGGGCGGCGTGGGCATCGCGTTGTTGATCTGGGAGCGGCTCGGGAAGGGAGCTTCTGCGCCCTTGTTGCCGCTGTTGATCGTGGTCGTGGCGGCCGGACTCTGGGGCGTCGCCAACATCATCGCCCGCCACGTTGGCCGGACCTACCACGTCGACGGCTTCTCGCTGGTGGTGTGGTCGAGTCTCGCGTCACCAATCCCGCTGGCGCTGATGTCCTACTTCCTCGAGGGCGGCCTCGCGCCGCTGGGCAAACTGGCCACTGCCGGCTGGTTGGCGTGGGCGAGCATCGCCTTCATCGTGATCGGGGCCACCCTGTGGGGTTTCGCGACGTGGAACCAGATGCTGCGCCGCTACACGGCCGCGGCGGTCACCCCGTTCGCGCTGCTCGTGCCGTTCGCGGGGATCAGCAGCGCCGCGCTGCTCCTAGGCGAGCGGTTCACGCTGATCGAGTTGGCCGCGGGACTCATCATCCTCGCGGGCCTCGCCGTCGCTATCTGGCCGCGCCGCCGCGCCAACCCGGCCGCGACTACTTGATGATCAGGAACGCGTCGAGATCGACGCGCGGTCTGCCCGACGTGCCCAGGACCTTGATCGTGACTGTCCGCGCCGACGCCGTGTCCCAGCTGCCGGCCCAGGCCACTACCTTGCTCGTGGCCGTTGGTGAGTACAGATCGACCGTTGCCGCGAGGACGCCGTTCACGTAAACCTCGGCCTTGCCGCGATCCGGGCCGTACATCGTCACCCAACCGAACGACCGTCCTGTGAAAGTTACCGACGCAGTTGCGCCCGACTTGACTGACGCCTTGGTGGCACCGCCCCAGAAGGACTGCCCCGTCTTCTTGATCCACTTGCCCTTGTAGGTGACGGCCCAATTCGCCTCTTGGTACGTCTTGAGCGATAGCCGCGGACCGACGACCCAGTTGCACGCATTGGTGGCGTTATCGTCTGCCTTGACCCGGAACGTGTAGGCATGGCCAGGGGTCAGCGCCAGATCTACGGACGCGTTGTCCTGCAGCGCGTTCACCGTCGGCGCAGCGACAGGCACGTCCTTCCACGCCTTCGCGTCGACCTTCTCGTTGAGCGTGTAGTCGGCGATACCCGACAGTGCGTCGTCGCCCGACCAGGGCACGTTCACGGAGACTTTGCCACCGCTGACAGTCGTGCCCGCAACCAAGACCTGCGTGGGCTGGTCCACTGTGGGTGCCGTCTGATCGACAGTGATCACCGCTGACTGGACGTCCGACCAGTTGCCCATGGTGTCACGCCACTTCACCTCGAGCGTCGTCGGGACATCGGTTTGGAGCATCTTCGAATCGAGGTCGGCGGTGTAGGGGACGTAGATCCATCCGCTGGTGTCGGTCGGTGTCGTCCAGCGGATGCCGACCTCCGCGACGGCACTCTTGTCGTCCGTAGCGGGGTACTGGATCACGAGGTATGGGTCGTTCGTGTAGCCCGTTTGAGCCTGGGTGCTCACGATGACGATGTTGCCGACCGGTGGCGTCGTGTCGCCGTTGTTGCCGATGGTGAAGTTCCACGGGTCGGCGGTTGAAGCTAGGTAGTAGTCCTGGCCGCCATAGCTCGCGGTGACGCTGCGGTTGCCCGGGGTCAGTGTGATGTTGTGGAACGTATAGACATCGCGCGCGGGCTCGGCGAGGGTCTGCTTGTCCGGCCCAAACTTCTGCGAGTCGTCAACTTTAAGAGTGGGACTGCCTGGTGCCGGTGGCGTGATCGTCACGAGCACGTCGAGCGTCTGCTGCCCTGTGTCAGTCAGATTGGGGATTTCGATCACGGTCGTGGTCGGCTGGTCGCCCGTACCCGACAAGCGGAACGTTCGCGCGCCGCGCGCCGTGCCATCGGGAAGGGTCAGGACCGCGGTGCGAACGCCGCGCGCCGATGGGGTAAAGACGACTCCCATCTGGCAGTGGTCAGCCGGCAGAAGACTGGTAGCCGACCCTAGGCTGGCACCCGAGCAGGAGTCGGAGCCCAGGCTGAAGTCGGCCGAATCAGTGCCCGAGATTGCGGCATTGCCAAGAGTCGTGGCCGAGCTGCCGAGGTTGGTGACTGTGGCCGTCTGTGTCGCCGCCGGCACGCCGATGTGCGCCTGGCCAAAGGAGAGCGAATTGACGTCCTGGTCAAGTGCGGTAATCGCGTCGGCCGACCCGTAGCGCACGGAGCCAGCCATCACATTGGTGCCGCACAGCAGCCGGAAATCGACATCCGCCGTATCGACGTCCTGCTCCTGGTTATAGAGGGCTACCTGGTTGATGGTGAAACTGCCCCCCGTAACCGTGCAGGTCGTGTGCAGCGGCGCATGCATGATCGTGGCGCTGATGGTGGGGCCGATCGTGTACGGGCCGGGCGAGAAGTCCGTGGCCCCGTTGTAGAAGCCCACGATCCAGGTTCCATCCGAGACCTGGAAGCCCGTGGCTGGGCTTTGATCCACGGGCGTCTTCCATGCCGTGAAAGTGGCGGCCGACGAGCTCGAAAGGGCATGACCGTCCTGGCCGCCGGCATTGACGACATCGAAGTCCACGTACAGCGCGCCGACCGTGTCGCGATCGAGGTTGAAGTCCAAATGGAAAGGCGCTGTCCAGCCGAAGCTCGTGTATTTGACTTGGCCGTAAACGGTGTGCGGACCGTCACTGTCGGGCAGCGTCCATTGAACGTGGCTCGACACGGTCGTGGCGCCCGCGATCTGGCTCGTGGTGTCGTCGAGCTCGCCGCTGTCGTTGTTCAGCAGGTAGGTCTCGATCGCGTCGCCAGTTGGCTGGATAAAGTCGATCGAGACGCTCTGGTTGCGCGTGAAGGGCGCGTCTTGGGACCAGAGGTGCGGTGCGCCAGGCGCGTTCGCGAGGGCGACATAGGGAGCGAGCGTGGCTACGAGGCAGGCAGCGACGAACGCCCCCAATCCCCGAACGCCAGGCAGAAGCCGCATATCCCCCTCCGTCGCGCTCAAAACCCTCGCGCGCGGGCGAACACTACACCCGCAGTCTGCCACCGCGGTAGCCCTCCTCGCTGCGGGGGCGTTAGCGTGCGGCACACTGCTAATGGTCTCAAAAGGTGGAACCATGTTGCGCGCCCTCGCCAGGGCGATCAGCGACTAGTTCGGGTCGGTCACCTTCGGGTCAGTCACCACTGCCAGGTCGATCGTTCGGACCTGGCGGCTGCCGCCGCCATCTACGCGCACCAGCGCTGAGGGGATCGCCCCGCTACTGAGGCGCTCGATGACCCCAATCTGGCCCGAATAGACGCCGGTCGAACCGATACGCACCCGATCGCCCACCTTCAGGCCAGTCTTCCCCGCAGTTGCGGACAGGTTGATCCGGGCGAGGTTTGGGCGCTCGATCGTGTCTTCCGACACCTGGGGTGGCAGGCGCTTCTGGCCGACCTTGCTGATCGAGACATTGTTCCTGCGCTTAGGCACTGTGCGTCACCTAGTAGCGCTTCTTGGTGCGGGTTGGATCCTTTTTGGGCTTGGGCTCCCGGCCCGGCCGCGGCGGATTGGGCAGTGTGCCCTTTTCCTGGTCCGGCGGCGGCTTGAGGGGGCCGCGGGCCCGCGCCTCTGCCACTGCCGCCTCGAATTCCTTGGCGCGTGCCGCGGGCACGCTGGCCTGCCACGCCGACTGGATCCGCGTGACGTCGTCGTTCTGGCGCTTGCGCCGCTCGCGCCCTGCTTTGGATTGCGTCTTCATCTGCCAATTATGGCGGCTCGCGCCGGACTCGGCGATACCCGCCCGCGATCGGGGTTCTCAGGGAGCGGGCGGGACGGCGATGTCAGGGCGAGGTTGGGATCGCCTGCGCGAAGAGCGCGCTCACGGCCGTGGCGGTAGCCGGACTGAGCCAGATCTTGACCAGGCCGCCCGGGCTCACCAGCAGCGGGTCGTTATCGAAGTAGCTGAATGTCTTGTCGCCGTACGGTTCCGGCGTTGAAGCGACGAGGACCGCGTCGGAGCCGTCCAGCGGATAGCGCCACAGCCGGCTGGATGAATCGAGCGTCGAAGATTGTTCGACATAGACCGCCTGGTCATCGGCGCCAACGACCGACCCATCGATCGGAATTGACTGCGTCGCCGGTCCATCGGCGTTGAAGAACTGCGCGACCTGCTCGTTCTGATTCCACAGTCCGGGACCCGCGGGAAAGACGGGTGCGCGATGGACGCCAAGCGGCTGCAGCTGGGTCTGGCCGACCGGCAGCCGGAACCAGCCCTGGTCGAGCCCCGCGCCGTAGATCAGGCCCGTGCTCGTCCCGTACAAAGAGCCATTGAAGAACGGCAGGATCACCGGGTCGCCCGGGGTGTTCGTCTGCGGGTCAATTCGGCGCACGCCGTCTTTCGCGAAGCTCTCGAGCGTGTTGTCGATGAACCACACCGCGTCTGTGGTCGAGGCCAGCGTCGTGCCGTTGAAGTCGCACGGCGTGGGGATGGTCGTCTGCACGGCGAGGGTGGAAGCGTCGAGCCGGGTGATCGAGCAATCGGCGCGGCCCGTGAACTCACCCACCCAGACCGATCCCGCCGCGACTGCCACCTGCCCGCCGCCCTGCGCGTCGATCTCGTTGCGGATCTGCCCGGTGGCCGGGTCAACGGCGACGAGCTTGTACGTATCGTCTTGATAGGAGATGAGGATCGACAGGTAGAGCGTCCCGTCAGGACCCACGGCGGAGCCCTTGAGGCCGTCGAGGCCGGTCAGCACCGCGTCCGCCGGCAACGGACCCGGCGTCCCGGTTGGTCCCGGACTACCCGACTGGCCGGGGGTGGGCCCAGGCGACGGTGACGGGCCTGGTCCAATCGGCTGGTCGAGCGAGCCCGGTCCGAGTGCCATCAGCTGTCCGACCATGCTGTAGACGGTCGCGAATCCAGCATCGCGGGTGACCGAGACGTCGAACAGGCACTGCTCGAGCAGGCCAAGGTCGGTCGTAGCGGAGCATGCGCCGGCGGCCTGGCTGCGTTGCGCGTCGGTCAACTGGGCCGGCGTGAGCTGGGACGCTTCGGTGGGGAAGGCCTGGTTGGTGTACGTCGTCGTTGAATTGCCCGGGTCGTAATCAAACAAGCTTGATGCGGCAGTGACCCGCCAGGCGTTGGCGAAGTTCTGGTAGGTCAGCTGGAAGCGCTGGTGCTCATCGGTGGGACGCGGCAGGCGCGTACCGTCGGGCAGCTTAGGCAGTGGCAGGCCGCCGGGAACGACCTGACCCAGGAGTCCCACACCGCTCGCGCGCAGACCCTCTGACGGCCGAACCTGGACGTTGATCCCATACGAGCCCACCTGTAGCGCCCAGAGCTGAGTCCCGTCCGGGAAGTCGATCTCGAAACCGCGCTCGTGATGCGAAATCTGCGCGCCGTTGCCCAGATCGATTGGCACGCTGGCGTCGATGACGCTGCCATCGAGGCGCGCGGTGAGCGCGCCACCGTTGAAGTAGACCCCGACCTTATGACCGTTGTCGCGCACGACCACGGCGGTGTTGATCGATACGTGGTCGGAATCCTCGTACGGCTCCTGGCGGGCCTGGATCTCCACGCTGCCGTCAACGGAGCGGAGCATGGTGAACTCGCCCGCCGCCTGGAACTCGTAATAGACGTTGTTCACGGTGCGCATGTGCGGGTCGCCGTTGCTGCCCGCGCAGCCCGCGCCGCAGACGGGATCGCGACCGCCGGGGTTGCCCGGCGGCGCCCACGGCTCGTCTGGCTTCTGCTTGCCGCACTCGTCGTCGAGCTTGCGCCCGACCACCTGGTACTTCGCCCCGCCGGACGGTGCGTTGAGCGCCAGCACGAAGGGCAGCGTCATCTTCTCGTCGGCCATGTGCTGTCCGGCGCGCGCGGTGTTGGCGGGACAGATGCAGTCGCCCTCGACGCAGAACTTGGCCGACTCGAACGCCAGCGCACCGTGGCCGGCGTTGTCCCGCGCACTGGCTATCCCACTGGTGTTGACGAGCACGATCTCGCCGGCCGATTCCTGCACCTCGTCGATGGCGTTGGACCTGCCGTCCTGCTCCCCCAGGTAGCCGGGTTCCAGGTAGGCCCCGATCGGACGGCGGAGGACCTGGGCGTCGTCCGGGAGGCCAAACCCATAGGCGATCCACGGATCACCCCACCCGTCTTGGCGCACGTATGACGGCGCCCAAGCGTTGCGAACGTCGGTTCCGTCGCCGTCCAGCACGCCGATGAACGCATCGGATGAGTTTTCACCCACCGTGGCTGCCGCGGCTTTGGCAGCTTGCCAGGCCGGCACCATCAGGCTCCACAGATCGCGGCCCTGGTGGTCGAGCAGCGCGTAATAGCCGTACGCGTCGTAGGTGCGGTTGGTGAGTGCCCGTTCCGGGTAGCGGAAGTAGCCGTAGCGCCACTGCGAGGCGACCAGCGGCTCGAGCAGCTTTGTGTCATCTGCCGCCAGCCATATCGCAGTTCCCTCCTTGATCCACGCGGGGATGGAGTTGGCGATGGCGACGCTGCCCCAGATGCTCCTTTGGTAGCAGTGGACTACCTCATGGGTCAGCTGGACGTGCAGCACGTCGGGCAAGGCTTCCCCGTTCGCTTGCTGGCCCTGCCAGGTGTTGCGGTAGATGGTGATGTTGCAGGGCGTGTAGATACCGTTCCAGTTGATGCCGAAGGTCTCCATGGCCGCGTTGCCGCCGTCCTCCTCGCTGAAGTCCAGCGTGACGCGCGACCAGGGAAGGAAGCCCACCTCATCGCTTATGGGAGGCAAGCCCAGTCGCTCACCGATGTGAGCAATGTCCGCGAGCAGATCGAGGTTGAAGGCCTTCTGCAAGGCGTCACTTGGCGCGTCTGCGGGAGCGGCCACGGGACGCGGGCGTGCGGGCATCTGGTCCCGGGCGGCGCTTACGGCGAACGCCCGCGTGCCGGGGAATTGGCTGCTGCTGGAACCGCTGGGCTTGGTCAGGTCAAAGGTGAGCACCGTGTCGTTGGGTCCGGGTTCGAGGTATGGGTTGATCGCAGCCTGCTGGTCTGGCGTCAGCTGGTCCCAGATCCCACGCACCCAGCTCGAGACGCCGGTGCCACTCTGCGGCACGTCGCTGCCGTCCATGCCATTGGGCACCTGGACGCCCGGAATGTTGATCTTGTAGACGTAGGCGAACGCCTGGAGCGCGACTTCCTTGGAGGGCTTGCCGTCGCGGATCTGGCCAGTGATTGCCTGCCAGGTCGTCTGGTCGCTCGCGGTCGGCGCCTTCGCGCCGAAGGGGTTGGCAAAGATCACGATCCCCGCGCCCACCACAACGACGATGAGCAGGAGTACGACCGCCAGCGCGAGCATGGGCCGCTGCCTGATGGGGGCGGGGATGGCTAGGCTGCGGCCTTCGTCGGCCAACGGGTGCTCCTCGCGCCTAGCGCTGCCAATGGGGATGGCCTGACCGGGCAATCGGACTGCGACGAATGGTAACCCTGAGCTCCGTCAACGGATGAGCTCAACCACCCACCCTTGCCGCGGGCTTATCAGTTAGCCGACCACCTGTCGAACGCAACTTTCTCCTGGACGCCGTATTCCCCGGTCGTCATCTGTGCGCCATACCAGTAGATCCGGTTGTTCACGGTGCCTTGAACGTTGCCATTGGGTCGGTGCCAGATCATCTTCACGGTGATGCGGTACTTCGATCCCGATCCGTAGCAGTCGTGTCCGCACGGGACATTGACACTGACGGATGCCTGACTGAATGACGCGTTATGCGCGTCGTCCGTGACCGCGGTCATCTCCACGCTGGTGAACCGGAGCATCCAGGGGCCGCAGCTCTTGATGCCACAATCCCTGCGCTCGACCTTGTACCGCCAACCGACCGTCTGGCTGGTCTTGCCCGCGACCGCGCGCATATGCGGCGGGTTGATGAAGAACCGATTCAGCCAGCCGAACCCGTCGGAGCTGTAGTACTTGTAGCGACCGATCGCACCCGGATGGCTCGACGTATCTGTCACCGAATGGACGCCCACGGTACCGGTGTGGCCAGTTTCGTAGGCCAAGGCCGGCTGCGTGGCCGCGAGCGCGGCGGCCCCGACAATCGCGACGACAACCAACGTTCGCAGACTGCGGACGAACATGGTGCCCCTCCTTGCGCCGATTAGAACTCGATCGGTGTGAGAAGGACAGTAGGCGCTGCGCTCTTGGTTGTGCGGCAGGGCAATCCTACATACCTCGGTATGTGCTCTCGTTGCGTCGGGTGATGCGCAAGACCCTCACGGACTGCTGCGGATCATTGATTTCGTAGACGAGGCGCCACTGGATCCCGTCGATGGTGACGCGCACTCGCCAGGCGCCCGAAGAACCGCTCAGCTTGATGGCCCCACGCGGTCGAGGATCGTCTCCGAGCGACAGGATGGCGCCTTCCAATGCCAGTTGTGCCCAAGCCCGTTGCCTGCTGAGATCGCGCGCAGCGGCAGGCCGCAACGTGACCCGATAGGTCATAGGTTTCAGCCTTGTCGATCGTCGCCGTAGCGCGCCCGACCTTCAGCCACCAACTTTTGGAATAGCTCCTTGGCGTCGATGTCATCGCCCGGCTCCGCGAGTGCCTCCACCGCCGCCAGGTCATCCTCTTTGTCCTCTTGGGCCGTGAGCCACATTTCAAGCGCTTCCTCGATCAGGTCGCGGATGGGCCGGCCCGACTGGACGGCACGGATTTGCACAGCCCGATAGAGCTCATCGTTCGCGAATGCGACGGTCACCTTCATGGGACCCACCATACCATCCAGATATCTAGATGGCTAGAAGTGCCTGACCGCCTTTCAGTAGATCTCGTCGTGGGACCCAAGACCGATGAGGGTGAAGGTCTCATCGTCCCATCGGAACAGCACTCGAAGATCGTCGTCGACTGAAAACGCCCAGTAGCCGTCGAGGTCGCCCTTCAGCTTGTGCGTCCGCAACAAAGGGTCGAGAGGACCAACCGCGAAGCGCCGCAGGGCGGCCCGCAGGAAGCGGTCCTTTGGCGGTTTGAGTTTTCGGGCACGCCGCTCAAATCGGGGCGACGTGACGAGCTTCATTTGCCCGCTTGTCGATCCAGTGCCCCAATGAGGTCCTCGACATTCCCGTACTCGGTCCCCTTACCTGCCGCGAGCTCAGCCTCCGCCTCGCGGACTTCGCGCAGGAATAGTTGCCGGCGAGCCTGGCGCAGCTCTTCCATCTGTGCGTCGTAGGTCGTCGCATCGACCAGGTAGGCGGCCTTTTGCGAGCGCTGCAGGATTACGTACGGCTCCTCCGACGCACGGACTTCCTCGAGCACCTGCGCTGTGCGCTGCCGGAGATCGGTAACAGCGATCGACTTCATCGTACGTCCAAGCATACATCCAAGCGTACGGGCCGACAATCCTGGCTGCGCCATTTTTGGAATCTCGCGCTGGGCCGCGCGGTGCGCTGACCCACCGGAATCGGTTGTTGGCTCCCGCCTTGGGCCGGGTGTGGGTGGCAAGGTGCGGTCTGCGGTAGTTGCGAGCCGAAGCCGGCAAAGGTACTAGTACTGAAGTACGTGTTGCGGTCGCCCCACATGGAGCGGGCGGGCCGACTAGAAGGACGGAATCGTGCAATTTCGGCTCCCGGCTTGGCGCAAAGGACGACCGGTTGAACAGTGGGTCAGCCCGTATGACGTTCTCTGGGGCGTCCGACGCAAGATGGGCTACGACGCGGACGACCCGTGGCGCCATCGCGGCATTACGCAGCACGCCTACTACCTGGGCCACGACACGATGGCGCTGTGCAGGTACCGGCCGTTTCGTTGGCGACGCTCAATACCGGTCCCCCTGGCTCCACCCACGGAGCTGAACCCACCCTGCCGGACATGCCTGTCGGCCGTTGCATTCGTAGCGATCGAAGTGCCCGGCACACCGACCATGGTGACGGTGCCGGTGTGGGGCGGTCGGCCCGAGCTGACACGGCCCCAGCTGCCGTGGCCCGAGCCGCTGTCCGTGCCCGCTGCCCCCTCGGACAAGGCGCCGATCGCCGTGTCGGTGCAGACGGCGCGCGACCGTAAAGCAGCCGCCCAGAAGCCGACGAGCACGTCTCGCCAGCGTTCGGCCACCAAGGCCAGGAGGCGCCCGAGGGGTTTGTCACCTCAGGCCAAATTGCTCCGACTAACCGGCCCAACGTATGCACCGAATTTCGTGGCAGTCCCTGTGGCACCGGAGAAGGCTGTTGGCGCCGCCGCTCCCGATGGCGGATCCGGGTTCTCGCACCGGCCGGCGCTGGCTCGAGGCGCGCTGCTGATGCTGGCGGTAGACCTGGTCGCCCGCCTGGGCATCAGGCGCTAGATCGACTCACGACACTCAAAGATTGTCGGCATCGTCGTCGTCAGTGAGCTCGCTGGCCCATATGTCGTTGTCGGTTTCGCGCGCCTGGTAGCAGTCGCCGCACATGCTGCCACCTGGCCAGTCAGGCTGATCGTCCGGCTCACCGACGAGCTCCCGGCCGCAGATAAGGCAGAACAGCGGCTGGGCCTCTTCAAAGTCAGTCATCGCTAGCGACTGTAGGACCGTCGGCAACTCACCGCCACGACGCCCTGAGTAGCACATTTATGCTACTGTGCGTCGCATGGCGAAAGCAATCACGCTGCGGAAAGTGGGCGGATCGGTCGGGACGACGCTGCCCAAGGAGATGGTCGATCGGCTTGACCTGGCCGCCGGCGACAAGGTCCTGGCTATCGAAACGGAACAGGGCATCCTGCTCACGCCCTACGACGAAGAACTCGCGGCCGATCTCGCGGCGACGCGCGCGGCCGCGAAGCAATATCGCGCGGCACTGCGCGAACTCTCCAAATGAAGCGGCCCGAGCCACGCTGGCTCGGGCGGTTGGTCATCGACGAGGCCCACTTCCGCCAGATTCGCGAACACGGTGGCGCCTATGGCCTGCGCGATGAAAACGCGCTTGAGTCCGCATTGGCCCGCCCGATGCAACGCTGGCATTACGACGAGACAGCGAGCGTCACGGACCTAGCCTCGACGTATGCCTACGGCCTCAGCGCAAACCATCCCTACATCGATGGCAACAAGCGCATCGCTCTTATCGCCATGGTTGCCTTCTTGGAGCGCAACGGGCACGTTCTGACGGCAAGCAATGCAGAAGCAGCTGGCGTCATGCTCGCTCTAGCGGCCGGCGACCTATCGGAGAGTGAGCTCGCCGCATGGGTCGCCACGCATTCGCGAGCGCGGTGAACTTACGGCTTCCGGCGCTGCGCCCTGCCCTCCAGGTCGCGCGACTTCATCGAGGCGTATTGCCTGAAGTACATCTCCTTGCGGCTGAGCTCGGCCATTGGCGCGGTGAGGACCATCGAATCCTGCTCGAGCTGGGCGATGAGGGCGCGCATCTCCTTGTCGCGGCCGGCGTATGAGCCGATCCTCCTCGCGACGCTCGCCAACGCGGCCTGCGCCGCGCGGTAGTCGCCAGCGCGGTTGAGCGCAGTGGCCTCCTGCCTGGCGCGGCCTGCAAAGAGCGAAGCAACCGCGCGGTCGACCTCCGCATCGCGCTCTTGGGCGTCATTCAGATCGTCGTCGGCATACGTCCAAGAGAGCGACGCCGACGCGTCCTCGCCCACGGACAGCACCGCGCCCGTGTCGCGGCCCAATTCGCCCAGCGGGAAGTTCAGCCGCAGCACGACCTGGACCACCTGCTCGGCGACGAGCGAACCGATCGACACGGCGGTGCGCCCCGGGACGCTCGACGAGAACGGGAAGGGCGAGAGCGACTCCACCGTCACACCGCGCGGCGTGACCACGTTGAGCGTCACATCACGTGCGACGACATCAAGCGCCTCGCCCACCTCGCTGGTGATGTAGTCGACGATCTGCCGACCGTCCGCGATGTAGTAGAAGTTCCCACCGCCGGCATTCGACATGGCGGTGAGGAGCACCTCGTCAAAGTCGGTGCCCACGCCAAAGGTGGTGGTCTGAACGCCCCTCGTCCGGAGCTCGGAAGCGTGGCGGGCCAGCTCGTCGCGGCTGGTGATGCCCTTGTTGGCCAGGCCGTCCGTAAGCAGCAGGACGCGGTTGATGCCCTCAGGCATCAGGTCCTGGGCAACCTGCTCGGCGCCGCGCAGCCAGCCTTCGCCCAGGTTGGTCGCGTTGCGGGCTTCGATGCGCGAGAGGAGCGCCAGGGCATCGCGCTTGGCCTCCGAACTGGCCAGGGTGGAGCGGATGACGACGTCGATCTGGTCGTCGTAGACCACCACCGCGAACCTATCGTCAGCCTGGAGCCGCGCGATCGACTGCTCCACCGCCTGCTTGGCCAAAGCGATCTTCTGACCGGCCATGGAGCCCGACCGATCGAGCACGAAGGCGAGGTTGACGGGCGGACGCTTGCGCTGGGGGGCGTTGGCGTCGGTGTGCATGTGCGGCGCGGTGAGCTCGGCCAGGACGAAGCGGTTGCTGCGGTAGGCGGAGCGGATGAAGCGCCGATCGGACTTGGCGCGCAGGTTGATCGTTCTACAGGGCATTACAGGTCCTCCTCGAAGAGTTGGCGCGCGTACTCGATGAGCCGGGAAACACGCTTGTTGTCACCACGCGTCAGCGGACGGCGGACATGGAGCTCAATGTCTGGATTGATCTGGACCCGGTCCCACTGGGAGCGGTCGGGTTCCGTGGTCTGTGGCATTTGTGGTGGGGTAGTGGCTGGCGCGGCAGCGGCTGGCGAAGGCACCGACTGGGCCGCTGGTGCCGGTGCGACGCGGTCGCCCAGCACGCCGCGGATGTAGTCGACGGCCGACTGGGACGGGGGAGGCGGACTCTGGACGGCCAGCTCTGCGACGGCCTCGTTTGGCATGCCGCGCAGTTGCGCGCGGATCTCCGCGAGCGGCAGGTGACCGGCCTGGAACTTCTTGATCGCCAGCAATCGCTCGAGGTGCTCATCCGTGTACCGGCTCTTGGGGCCGAGCGACGCGGGGGCAGGCAACAGCCCTTGCTCGATGTAGAAGCGGATGGTCCGCGGCGTCACATCAGCGAGGGCGGCGAGCTCATTGAGGGAGTACTCCGGCATGCCGCTATCATGACAGTGTCGCGTCCTACTGTCAAGTTGTGGCCGTAGGCCACCGCACGCTACGTATGCGCGCGCGAACCGTCTTCAGCGGCCCCGGGGCTCGATCCCAAGAGCTTGGGGAAGTCCGCTTGGCGCCGGGGACTAAGATCGAGTCGCTGTCGTTCGTTTGAGGTCCACCCATGAGTGCTCCCAGGCACCACGGATCAAGCCGCAGGCTGTGGCCACTCGTCATCGCGACACTACTCATGGCTGGCTGTAGTTCGAGCCCGTCCCTGACACCGTCACCAACGCCCACCCAGCCGCCCGGTCCACTCTTCCCTGAGCCGGCGCTCCCCCCGGACGCGACCGCTTGGCAGCGGCTCATGGCCCGGGTCGGCGCTGCCGGCGAGGCAGATCGGCAGGCCGCGCTCGATGCCTTCGCGATCGCCTTCACGCCGCTGCCCGGCACCAGCGCGCCGCCGGGTGAGATCACCAGGCTGCACGACGGGACGCTCGCCGTCATGTGGATTCACCACTTCTGGGACACCCTGACCGCCGAGCAGCAGGCCTTCGCCGACAAGCTGATCCGCGGTGAGCCGCCCACGGCAGCCCGGGCTCCCGCGGTAATTGCTGCCGTTGCCGCGCCACCGGCCGCGAGGCCCGCGCCGCCGGCGGCCCTGCCTACGGATTGGAAGTCGCTCGCCGCGGAATTGCGCTCGATCATCAGCGCGCACCTGGGCCGCGAGCTGGAGGCGGAACTCAAGACCGCACCGCTGGAATCGCTGATCGAAGTGGGGGCGGACGAGTGGCACGCAGATGCCTGGGTGGCCGGCCAGGACGCTAACGGCGAGTTCAAGGGCAAGTCGGTCAAGTGCACGATCTACATCCACCCCGACGCGCTCTCGTATACGGGTGCTGACGCGCGCGAGGTGATCGCGCACGAGATGTTCCACTGCTTCGACCAGGACCTGAGCGCGCTCGCCGACCGCGCCAAGATGCCGCCCTGGGTGAAGGAGGGAGCCGCCGAGTGGGCAGGGACGGTCCTGTCGGACGGCAAGTCCCACTGGGCCGTGGCCCGCTGGCAATCGTGGCTCAAGAACCCACCGTTTCCGCTCTACGCCCGCTCGTACGACGCGTTCGGGATCTTCTTCCTGTTGCAGGACACGGGCGTCGACCCATGGGAAGCGATGGACGACATACTGCAGGCCGCGCGCGGCGGCACGGAGCCCGCGTACCAGGTGCTGAGCGGCGTGGGCGGGGAGTGGTTCCTGAACACCTGGGGCAGCCGCTACTTCATGGATCCGTTCGCGACCCATGAGCACTGGCGCTACGTCGGCGCGGGCCTGAACGTCAGCGCGCCGTACTTCTCGATCCCGTTCGTGCCGATCACGCCGGGAACAGCTGAGAACGTGTCCGCAGATCCCTACGCGGCGAATGACCTGAGCTCGGCGCTGCGTGCAGACGTGGTGGAGATCGAGACCGCCGGTGGCTACGGCCTCGTGCTCTCAGAGGTGGGCGAGCAAACGCTGGAGGTAGCTGCGAGCAGGCCCTTCTGCACCGTGCCCGGCGGCTGCGTCTGCCCGGGCTACAGCGGCGATTTCTGGAACGTGTCGTTCGACACCGTGCTCCAGATTGGTGTGACCGGACACGACACGAGCGTCAGCGCGACCCTCGTCGGCTACAACCTGGGCAACTTCTGCGACGAGGAGCCGGTCGAGTGGTGCAAGAAGGGCTGCGGCGCCAGCAACGGCGACCCGCACCTGATCACCGTCGACGGCCACGCCTACGACTTCCAGGCGGTGGGCGAGTTCACCCTGTTGCGCAGTGCCGACTCACACTTCCAGCTCCAGGTCCGGCAGAAAGCGTGGCGCAGCTCGAAGAGAGTGTCGTTCAACTCCGCGGTCGCCGTTGGGCTGGGCGGTGACAGGGCGGCGGTCTATGTCACGACCACCGGGACGCGGCTGCTGGTCAACGGCGCCGAGGTGCCCATGGCGGAGCCAACAACCGCGGGCGGGCTGTCCATCAAGGCGATTCCCAACGGCCTCGAGCTCCGGGCGATTGACGGGGCGATCGTCTGGATCATGGGCATCGGCCCGTGGGGTCTCAACGTGATCGTCGATCCAGCTGACGACCTGCTCTCGAGCGGTTCAGGCCTCCTGGGACCGGTGCCGGATGGAAGTTCGTTGCCGGCCATGCCCGATGGATCGGCCGTGGAGCTTGGTGCCGACTATGCCGCTGCTGTCTACGGCACGCTCGCGCCTGCGTGGGAAGTCACGCCGCAGATATCGCTTTTCGACTACGAGGCGGGCGAGAGTTCTGTCACGTTCCGCGACCCGTCGATACCCGAGCCGGGCTCGCCCCACAGCTTCAGAGAGCTGCCTGCGGCGCAGCAGCAGGCCGGTCGCTCGGCATGCGCCAGCATCACGGCGCCAGCGCTGCTGGAGCAGTGCGCCTTTGACGTAGCAGTCACCGGTGATGACGGGTTCGTGGGCGCTTACGAGCAGACCGAACAGGCGCTTGGGCCGCAGGCCTTCGAGCCACCGGCGACGCCAGAGCCGCTGCCCGGCGAGGACGCGTGCGGGACGCTGAGCGACGAGCAGATCCTGGTGATCACCGGCTTGGTGGTGCTGAACAGGCAGCCTGGGATTCCCAGCAGCGGCACCTACACAGCGGGTTGCTACTGGACGCTCGAAACCGGCGGCCTGGACAACTTCGCGGAGATCTATCTCAACGTCCAGTCACCCGGCGGCCGCGCCGCCTACGACGAGTACCTGGTGACCTGGCCCGGCCTCCAGCCGGTTGCCGGCGTCGGCGACGAAGCCGTCCTTGACCCCGGCATCAACATAACCGCGGTGGTGGGTGACACGCTGATCGACATGCAGTACGTGGACGTCTTCAATCCGGACACGGACGCTGTGAACATCGAGCTCGCCCGTGCGGCCGCGGAGCACTACTAGGCTCAGCCGCCACGCGGAGGATGTGATCGCGGACGGCTTCGACCGCTCTGGATAGGCGCCGCGCCATCGGGGCGCGACGAAGTAATTCTAGGGAAGCAGCCGGAACGGCTCGCCGCCGCGCCTACGCAGGGTGCGGAAATGACGTTCATCGAGCGTTAGGACATCGGAGACATCGTGGCGATCCGCGAGCACGACGATCGACGCGTCCGCCAGTCCAATGCCAAGGTCGCCGTATCTGCCCAGGACTTCGATGGCCGTGGCGATATCGTCCTTATCAAAGGGCTCCAGCTGGTAAGCGCCCGCGCTCACCTGTTCCAGCAGCGCGATTCCGGCGCTGCTGCCGATGCGTTTCGCGAGGAAGTAGTCCAATTCCGCGAGAACGAACGGAGAGAGCAGCAGTGGCGCCTCTGCCGCTGCGAGGGCGCGAAGTGCGCGCGCGTGATCTTCTTCGCTTGAATCGATTGCCGCTAACAGCCCGCTCGAGTCAACGAGGATCAATTCTCGCCAAAACCCTCCAGAAGTTCGTCGAACCGCCGAGCCAAATCCGGCTTCCCGCTCGCAAACAGGGGCAACTTGGGACGAGGTGGCTTCTCGCTCGTGACTAACGCGATGCCCTCGCGGATCAGCTCGGCTTCGCTTATCTGCCGGCGCTTGGCAGCCGCGGCCAACGCTTCCTTCAAGGGTTTCGGAAGGTAGACCGTCGTCTTCTCCATACCATACATATTGCCATACGTCCGATTGACACGCTAGCGGTCAGCCGACTCTAGGCATATCCGCTTACCACCGACTTATTCGTCCGTTACGGCATCTCACGGGCGGCCGTGACAGTGTGCTGAGTGGTCATGAGTGGGTGCCTCCCTGGCGGGTAGTTGGTTTCGTTAGACAGGTTGTGCCGCCATGGCAAGGGGGGATCGGCGAAGCCGATGCGCGCCTCATGCCGGCGCATGCACGCGTATCAGCTGGAGCGGGGCGCCCTCGGGACGGGCAGGATCTCGGCCGCGTCGTCATCCAGAAGGACCGAGCCCATCTCGTCATAGAGCGCCTGAATCTCGTCTGGCGTCAGCGGCCGATCGTCCGAGTCAGGGCCCTGGTTCTTCAAGATGAGTCGCCGCACCGTTTCGACCGGCACGGCCGACTCGAACTCCAGGACTGTCCACTCCTCGGGAGGTCTGGCCGGCTCTGACGCGTCGGCCGGGATCACGGTCAGCCCGGTGTCGGCCAGTGATCGGAAGGGGAGGACCAAGCCGTGGTGGTTGACGCCCAGGTACCTGGCCGTTTCGCGCATCAGCGGGTAGGGCCCGCCGCGGTGGGCGGGACTCCAGCGGTAGAGGTCGGCGCCCAGGCGTTCGACGTAAATAAAACGGATCAGGCCGTTGGTAGCCGCGATGGCTTGGGCGACCTCGTCGAGAGGCGCGCCATGGCTGATCGAGCGCGGGAAGGGATGCATCCCTCTGTCTCCTATCGCACCTGGCAGTGGCACCGCGGCGACGTTGAGGGACGTCGCTGGTTGCCGGGCCGTCAACGAGCCAGGACTCTCGGGCCGCTCTGGATAGGTGCCGCGCTCTCCGTCGCGCGGCAGTTACATGTTATCCGCGTTCTCGTCGTCCTCGAGCTCGCTTGCCCAGATGTCGTTGTCGGTTTCGCGCGCCTGGTAGCAATCGCCGCACATGGGGCCACCTGGCCAGTCGGGTTGATCGTCCGGCAGGCCGACGAGCTCGTTGCCGCAGATGAGGCAGTACATCGGCTCGGCGTCGACCACGTTGCTACGGCTGCCTTACCTGGACGCCCATCCGATGGAAATCCTTGTCGAAGCTGTAGACCGGCAATGCACCCGCGGATTGGGCTTGTCCGGCAATCAGGGCGTCGGCGATAGGGCCGTCGGCCAGGGTCCGGGCAGAAGCAAGTGCGGCAAGCGCATCGGTCGAGGAGAGACCAATGAGCCGAATGTTTTCGCGGGTCAGGAGGTCGATGAGCGTTGTCACGACCGCGCCGCGCTCAACGCCGTAAACCGCGCGCAGCACATGCGCGGTCTCGACCAGCGCCACGAGCGGCAGCCCGATTTCCTGGTCTGCCTCCATCAGCGCCATGGCCCTGCCGGCCTGCTCTGCCGGCGTGCCGACCAGGTACCGGACGACGACGGACGTGTCGACGGCGATCATGCGCGGCGGTCAGGATCGGGCGCGTTCTCAGCCTCCTGACGAATGCTGGGCCAATCCTCGCTCTGGGGCTGGCGCGTGACCTTGGACGCTAGAACCCCTGCCAGTGAACGCCGATGCGGCGCGGGCACAAACTCGACGATGACGCGCCCGTCCTCGACGTGCTGAACTGCGCGATCTCCGGCGTAAACCCCCAGCTCCTCGCGGATCCGCTTGTCAATCGTGATCTGACCACGCTCGCCAACTCTGCTTGGCATCAGCAATACCTACTACTTAGACCTGATCCTACTTCCCCGCCGAGATCCTACCACCCGCCCAACGGCCGACCGATCAGCGGATCAACTCGACGCTTAGCCCGCTGATATCAACCTTGCTCCACGCCTTTTCCGCTGTCAGTGCCACCGCACCGTGACTGATCGCGAGGCTGATGCACGCGCGATCGCCAAGGGACAGTCCCAGTCGCCGCAACTCCGGGGTGAGCAGGGCCACATGGTCGGCATCGGCCTCCAAGAAGGGGACGATCTCTGCATCAGCGGCGGCCAGCGCCTGGCGGAGGATGAGCGGCGTCATGCGATAGTCGCGCAGCTTTCCTGCGGCCTCTGCCCAGTTCACTGCGGATACAAGGACGCGATCGGCCCTGCGCAGACGGGCCGCCACGACATTCGCCCCAGGTTCGCGCCGTGCATACGCGACGAGGGCCGACGCATCGAGCACGACGCGCGGGTCGCCCAGCCCGGTCAGCTCAGCGCGAGCGGTCGTTATAGGGACTCGCGCCTACGGTCGGCCAAGAGTTCAGCCGTGGCGTCGCCTCGAGGTCCCCGCCCGGCGGCGCGCCACATCTTGCGCTCTATCGAGTCGAGCGCCTCGACAATGACCCGGCCGTGGCTCACCCGTACCGCGAGCGTGCTGCCCGGCGTCCACCCGGCTGCAGCACGGATGCGCGCCGGAATGACTAGGCGGCCTTGACCGTCCAGGCGCGTCCGCTCAGCGCGTGGAGTTTTCACCATGTCTGCCATTTGTGGTGATTCTAGCGCAGGCACCCTCTGACATTACCCGTCGTCGCTTACCGCGGGCTTATCGACCGATCACCACCGTTTACCTTCTACGGCTGTGACGCACGAGTACACGATCCTCTTTGGCGGCACAGTGCTGGCGGGAGCCGAAGCGCCCGTGTGCTCGGCCATCTGCTGGGCGCACGACACGGTGCTGCTCCTGGGGACAGACGCGGAGGCCCGCGCCGTCTCCCGCGGCGACTCGCACTTCATCGATCTGCACGGCGCGTTCGTCGTCCCGCTGGAAGGCAAGCTCGAAGTGGGCGGACCGGCCGACCTTGCCGTCGTGGCCTCCGATCCCCGCGTCGGAGCTTTCCAGACGCTGGCGACGGTTCGCTCCGGCCGATTCGTAGATAAGTGGCCGGCGGGATATGATGCGGCACAAGCGGTATCGGACGACGTACCGCATTAGACGCACGAAACGCAGACGAGAAGATGACAGCCACTAATAAGCGGTACCTGACAACTACGGAGGTTGCTGCAGAGCTGCGCGTCAGCACTGACACGGTGCTGCGCCTCATTCAGAGTGGCACGCTGCCTGCGCTAAGGGTGTCGGAGCGCCTGTACCGGATTCCCGCACCAGCATTCGCCAGGTTCATCGCCGGGCCGGTGGATCGGCGCCGGGTCGAGTACCAAAACATCGACCAGATCGACGATTTCGGCGCGGACGAGGGCGTCACCTGAAGTGCGCCTCAGCGGTCGCGAGATCGACGACTATCTGCTCGATCTGACTGAGCTGGCCGAGCGCTACGGCGTTGAGTTTGCGCTGGCGGAAGGTCGGTGGCCCATCGTTGAGGTTGACAATCGTGACGTGCGCCGGATCACCGTCAGCGGCACGTTGCCAGCCGCGCAGCCGAACGGGTCGGCCATCAAAGTCTCGGAAATCTGGCGCCCCATCGACACGGACGCCTTTGAGCGTTCTGCGTACCTGTATGAATTGGTCGACCACGAGCGTGGTTTCCGCCGGGCATTCCATCGGCACCACGAGAAGGATTTCCTGGGGCGCTACGGGGTCGTTGTCCACGAGCACTGCGAGTCGCCGCTTGGCACAGCGCCGTGCCCGCACCTCTTCGGACCACCAGTTCGGGATGGCTTCCGCGCGCTCGAGCTGCTGATGACGGCTTGGATATCCGACCAACCCCGCTGTGCCGATCTGCCCTGCCTCGAGCTGATCTGAGGCCAGCGTGGGCACTGGTGTGATCGCGCTGCAGGACCGTTTGTCGGGGGCTGTGTGGGGACACCTTGTTGGTGAGGCGCTGGGCGTGCCGTACGAGTTCCGGCCCGCGGTTGATGCTGCGGCAGTCAGGTTCGGCGCGCGCGGTTCGTGGGATCAGCCGCCTGGCGATCCTGCGTACGCGCTGCCAAGCGCCGAAGAGGGCAAGCCAGGTATCGACTACGCCGCGATGCCCGACCTCATCGGCGCACCCGCGTACCAGCTTGCCGCCCAGCCGGTGGTCTTGCTATCGAACTTCGGCGGCGACGGCTCCTCCCCGTGATTGGCGAGTTCGAAGACGACGAATTCATGCGCGCCATCATCGAGTTCGAGCCTCTCGAAGACGAGGACGACTGATGAACGCTGACCAACGGCACGAGTCAAGCAACCCGTGGCTGTCGTTGCCCTGGCGGCCGCCCTATGTGCTCCCGCAGGACGCCGCGGGCGCAGTTGACTACATCACGACGCTGCCGCCGGGCCCTCGTGCGGCAGACGATTGAGCGCGGAGCCTTGTTCGCACCAATGACGGCTGCCTCCGCGACTGCGCTCCCGTTGCTTATGCTGTACCACACCAGGCTGATGAACCGCTGTGGTATAGTGGCCAACAATGGTACAAACAGCGTCTGAAAACAAACCGCAAGAAGCCTTCCGATCAGCGCTGGCACGGATACTGCCAACGGGCTGGCGCATCGCGTGGCAGTCCGAGCCTGTAGCCAAGGACCTGAGAGGCGACGTTTATCTGGTTCTGACCTCGCCCAGCGGTGACCGGATCGAGGCCTGTGTCGAGTTCAAATCCAGGGCAGAGCCGGCAGAGGTCGTACGGCTCGTTCCGTGGTTGCAGGGCTGCAGGCCCTCCATCCTTGTTGCTCCAGTCGTGGGGGCTCGGACACGCGAAATCCTCTCCCAAGCCAGCATCAGTTGGTTCGAGCCGGATGGCGACTGCCGAATGAGCCTGGGCAGCCTATTCATCGAACGGCTGACTAAGGACCGGCCGCGCCGGCCCAAAGGCTCACCCGATACCAGGTACGTGGCCGACCTGTTCTCGGGAGGTCCCTTGCGAGTTGTTAGGTGGCTGCTCATCGAGCCGGAACGGCCATGGACGCTGGACGACCTGGCGGCAAAAACAAGCCTCAGCCTGGGTTTCGTGAGCCGGATCCTCAAGACGCTGGCGCGCGATGCTTATCTGGACCGTGCACGCGGGGACAATCGAGTCCGCGATCGAGATGCGCTGCTCGACGCGTGGGCATCGGCCCGTCGCCCCGCCGACACCGTCTTTGAGCGCGTGGCGACTACTGTCAAGGCAGAGCGGTTGCTGGAGATCCTCCGGACCACCTCAGTCCCCAGTCTGTATGCAGTCACGGCCGAAGCAGCCGCAGACAGACTCGCGCCGTTCGCCCTGTACAGCCGCGTTGAGATGTATACGGACGACGTGAAGGCGTGGGACCGGGTGCTGGGGCTCACTGAGGTGCCACGGGGCGGCAACCTCGTCCTCATCAAGCCAGCCGACCTGGGCGTGTTCGACGGGTTGTTCGAGCGCGAAGGACTGCGCCTCGTCAGCCGACCGCAGCTGGTCGTCGACCTGATGCGCCGCGGTGGCGCTGCGGCCGAAGCAGCTGCCTTTCTGCGGGAGCGAGGCAAGCTGTGGAAACGCTAGATCCACGCGACCATCCCGCGTCAGTAGTGGCGGCCCAGCGCGTGATGCTCGAGCTGGCGACGATCCTGACCGGCTTCGCGGACGCCATGACGATCGTAGGCGGAAGTGCTCCGCCCCTGCTTGCTGGCTATCGTCCCGACGATCCCTACATCGGGACGCTGGACGTGGACCTAGTGGTCGACCCGCTCTCCGTCCCGGAAGAGACGTACCGGTCGATTGCCGAGCTGCTACGGGGGCGCGGCTACGTGCAGATGGACCAACCATTTCGCTGGCTGCGCTCTGTGACGATCGACGGTCGGTCGATTGATGTCGAAGTTGATCTGCTGGCGCCGATCACTGCGCGCTCGGGCGGAACACATCGCCACGAATGGATTGGGGGCGAACCGCTTGCGCGGCGGACGGAGGGCGCCGAGCTTGTCCGGACCGGACACGTCGACCGTGAGCTTGCCGGCATGCTGCCGGACGGTCGCCACAACCGAGTGGATGTACGAGTTGCCACGCCCGCCACCCTCGTGATCCTGAAATCCCTGGCGATGTCCCAACGGGACAAGCTCAAGGATGCATACGACGTCGACTATCTATTGCGACACGTTGGCATGGATGAAGTCGCTGACGGCATCAGGGATTTCGGAAGCATCGAGCCTGTAGCGAAGGCTCTGGCGATCCTGGCCGAGAAGTTCAGGTCGCTCGACGCGCTTGGGCCGACCAGCGTTGCGCTCTACCGTCGGGTACAACTCGGCAGCCCTGCGGCCGATCAGATCCAGGCACTGGCTTATGCGCGAGTCGATCAGCTGCTCCGCCTGGCCCGCACCTAGTGCGCGACCACCAGGTGCTGGCGCGCCCGGGTGGCGCCCACGTACATCTGTTGAGTGAACCGGCGATCTGACTCGTCGAGTTCGACCAGGACGATCACCTCACGTTCGAGGCCTTTGAAGCGCCGGATCGAGTCGCAGAGGATCGTGTCGGTCGGCTGTTCGGGCACTACGTCTGCGGCCAACCCCAACGAGTGGCCCTCGTCGTCGTACGAACCGTTCCACAGCACCTGGTTGCCGAACCGCCGATGCCTCCAGACCTCGCTCCGCGACAGCGGCACGCCGGTCAGTACGCAGATCTGCCACGGCGCCAGACGCTCCTCGACGACCAGCCGGTGGAGGACTTTCCGCATCGCCTCGACCACCCTGCCCTCGGCAGAGGCGTCGATTTCCTCGACCCCGCGTCCTTCCGGGCGCAGCACCTCCGCCGACGCAAGCCCTGGTGCGTAGCGGCCGGCAAAGCGATGGATTGGCCCCGAGTTGCGACAGTTCCGGTCGAGCTAGTACCCAGGCAGCCCAAGCGTGTCGACGACGTCGTCGCGGTAAAGCGTCTGCTCCGGATCGTGGAAGACGTACAGGACGTCATCGTTCGGGTCGGTGAGCATCAGGTAGAGCGACTCGAGATGGCGTGGGCTGAGCGGGCTTCCGCGCCGGCGATCTCCCAGCCAGTAGTCGTACGCCCGATCGACAGCCTGCCGCGCATCCTCCACCGACGTCAGGTCCGACTGATCGATCACCAGCTCGAGCGGGGCGTCGGGACCAAGACCGATCGCCCGCGGCCCGCCCCGCACGCTGACATCGGGGAATGCGACGGCAGGGCCTATGCGAACGTCGTCGGGGTTGCCGGGCCAGTCAGGGAGGGAGGCGAGCTTCTCGCGGAGAGCGTGCTTGCTCCGCTCCGCCTGCTCGAACGGCGGAGGGTTGAGCTGATGCTCGCCCGGCGACCAACGCCCTGTTCCGTCGCGGCGGATTTGACCGCCCTTGACCTCGATGATCAGCAGACCGTTGTCTAGATCCCTCACCTGACCCTCAGCTGACGATCGCATTTGAGGAAGGTACTTGGGGGTGTGTCTTGCTACGCTGGCAACAGGAGGGGTACTTGTCAGACGCAACCGGCGCGCTTGGGCCTGCATATCGGGCAGCGCTCGAGTACGCGACGATCGCCCATGCGGCGCAGGTTCGCAAGGGCACCGACACGCCCTACATCACCCATCCGGTCGCGGTTGCCGAACTTGTCCTCCGCGACGGCGGTACCGAGACCGAGGCCGTTGCAGCCCTGCTGCACGACACGGTGGAGGATCAGGGTGGTCGTCGGCGACTGGACGACGTCGAGCATCGTTTCGGATGGCGCGTTGCGCAGATCGTCGCTGGCTGTAGCGAGTGGATCCAGGAGCCCGGCCAAGGGCCGGACGACAAGCCGGACTGGTGCGAGCGCAAGGGCGCGGCGATCGCTCACATCGCGGCCGAAACCGACGAGTCGATCCTTCGGGTGGCCCTTGCCGACAAGCTCCACAACTCTCGGGAGATCGTCGCCGACCTGAAGACTCATGGGCCTGCGATGCTGACGCGCTTCAACGCCGGCCCGATCGACTTGCTGTGGTACTACCGCGGCCTGGTGCGCGCGTTCCGTCAGCGGGGATCGTTCGCGCTCCACCGGGAACTGGCCGAAACCATCCGCGAGATGGAGCAATTGATTGGACGCGTGCCGGAGCGCCGGCCTGTGGTCGGCGTTGACGGTGCGCCCGCGGGCTGGGTCGCTGTCGCGCTGCACGATGACTGCTGGATTCGTGTGGAGGCGAACCGCCATCTCGCAACGGTATTGGCGAGGTTTCCGGACGCCGAGATCGTCGCCGTCGACATCCCGATTGGGCTGGAGCCTGAGGCCAGACGAGCAGCCGACCTTGCGGCCAAGGCGTTCCTCGGTCGAAACGCCGCACGCGTCTTCATGACCCCGCTACGGCCGGCGCTTGAGGCACCTTCGTATGAGGCGGCGTTGGCTTGGCTCAAGGCGCACGGCCTGCCGTTGATATCGGCTCAAGCGTTTGCGTTGCGGAGGAAAATCCTTGAGGCTGACGCGCTGGTGAAGCCGGACGATCGGGTTCGCGAGGTTCATCCCGAGGTGTCGTTTAAGGCCATGAACGGAGGGGCGGACTTGCACCATGCCAAGAAGACTCCAGCCGGATTCGCCGAGCGACACAAACTTCTCATGCGAAACGGCGTTTGGCTTCCAGGCGATGCCTTTGGTTGGCGAGGCGTGGCACCCGACGACGTCCTCGACGCGGCCGCCGCCGCATGGTCGGCCCGCCGGCTCGCAAGCGATATGGGGCAGACGCTACCGGACAAGCCGGGCAAGGATGAGCGGGGCCGCCCAATCGCGATCTGGTATTGAGGCAGAAACGAAGAAGTGGACTGGCTCAAACGTCACTGATTCGGCCAGTGAACAAAATCGCTGACCAGCTCACCCCCGATCAGCGGCGCATTGTCGAATGGGGTGACGGCCCTGTCGTGGTGATCGCTGGAGCCGGCACTGGCAAGACGCGGGTCATCGTCGAGCGGGTCAAGTACCTGCTCGAACACCAAGCGGACCTGCTCCCCGAGAACGTGCTCGTCCTGACCTACAACGTCAAAGCGGCGCGCAAGCTCCAAGACGAGCTGGATAAGGCGGTGGGCCCACAGACGCGTGCCCGAATCGCGGTCAGCAACTTCCACAGCTTCTGCCAGCGGATCCTGACCGAGAACGCTGCCGACGCAGGCCTGCCGCCGCGACCAGACGTTCTCGACGGCGTCGCACAGGTGCTGCTTCTCAAGGACATCCGCCCAAGCCTGCACCTGGTCTACCACTCGGACTGGTGGCTCGGCGGCTTCGTCCAGTTAATCAACCGGGCGAAGGATGAGCTGGTTCACCCCGACGAATTCGACGCATTCGTCGCCGAGGAGCGCAGGGTCTTCGAAGACAGATACGAAAGCTTCGAGGCGGCGGCGGCTCGCCTCGATATCCAGGGCAACCTCAAACCCATACGCGACGTTCGCAGTGCCCATGCGTGGATCCGCACGAACGAGCGGGCTGAGGCTCGCGGCGAGGAGCCCACGTACGACCCTGAGGCTGCCAACAAAACGGCCGATCGCGAAGCTCGTCGCACCATCGCCGGCACTGGTAGAGCCCAGGGTCGGAACTCGTTCTCGGAGGAGGATCGGCCACGCATCGATGCTTTGGCCGCCAGCTACGTTGTCGACGGCGCCGCCCTGGAGGTCCTCCGGCTGACCGAGTTGGCGACCGTGTACCGAGCCTACGAGGACGAGCTCGCCCGCCGTGGCGCTCTCGACTTCGGTGAACAGATCGCCGCGGTGACCAAGCTGTTCAAGACCCGAACCAACGTTCTTCGCCGCTGGCAACGGCAGTTCCGCTACATCCTGGTCGACGAGTTCCAGGACGCCAACATCGCCCAGATCGAGCTGATCGAATTGCTCGGCAGAACGCCGGACCGGCCAGACAACGTCATGGTCGTCGGTGACGACGACCAGTCGATCTACCGCTTTCGTGGCGCGAGCTTCGCTGCCTTCGCCGAGTTCGACACCAGATTCTCGCGGCCGCCTACACACTCTCCAGATGCCAGTCCACCAGGCCCACCGGCACGACTTCGGATCGAGCAGAACTTTCGCTCTGTGGGTCACGTTCTCGCGGTCGCCAATCGGCTGATCCAGCGGAACGAGACGCGCTTCGACCCGGACAAGCGCCTCGTCACCGATAAGAGCGACGGGGATCCGATCGAACTCCTGGTCTGCGCCGGACCGGAGGACGAGGCAGTTGCGATCGTGGACGCGATCAAATCATTCGTCGGCCACGGCAGTGATCGTAAGTGGACGGATGTCGCGGTCCTGTACCGCAAGCACAAGCACCGCGAGTCGATCGTGGCGCGGCTGCGCGACGAGGACATTCCGTACACCGTCGTCGGCGGGCTGAGCCTATTCGACACACCCGAGATCCGTGACCTCGAGCAGGCGCTGCGGGCAATCGCAGACCCGCACGACGATGTTGCGTTGGTGCGGACGATGACCGCCGGGCCGTGGCGGCTGGACGCCCTCGAGATCCTGCGTGTCAGTCGGATGGCCAGGTTCGACAGGGCGCACCTCTTAGACACCGCCAAGCGGATCGTGGCCTCAGGTCAACTGGAGGTGGATCAAGTCGGGGGCAGCTCGACGGAGGCGCCTGCGACCGCACGCGCAGATGCCGCCGTCGTCCCGGTTCCAGACGGAACTCGGGCCAAGCTACGCCAGCTCACAAATGCCCTGGATGAGCTGAATCCGCTGACGTTTCGCGAAGGTCCGCACACGATCCTCGAGCGTTACCTGGAGCGGACCAGCCAGGTGCTGGACCTGATCGCCGCCGACACGCTCGAGTCCAAGCGCACCGTCACGAACGTCGCCAGCTTCATGCGTTTCGCCGCCGATTGGCAACAGGCCAACCCCAACGGAACACTTGGCGGCTTTGTGGCCTACCTCGACGCGTATCAGGCCGCCGGTGGCGAACTCCCGACGAGTGTTGAGCTGTCTGAGGACGTAGATGGCGTGCGCTTGATGACGCTCTACCAGGCGAAGGGGCTCGAGTTTCCGATCGTCATCGTCCCGAGTCTGCTTGACGGGGAATGGCCCGTGAAGGAGCAGGGCGGCGGCCTTTTCCCGCGCGAGCTGCTGCGCGGGGCCGTACCGGCCGGGGACATACACACAGACGAGGAACGCCGACTGCTGTACGTGGCCCTGACACGTGCGCAGGAGCGCCTCATCCTCACCACGCACGGCGGACAGGCCGCCGTCAAGCAAGCGTCTCGCTTCGTCGGCGAGATCCTCGATGGCGCTGGCGTTGAGCTTGTTCGGATCGACCGGACAGCGACCGAAATAGTGCAGGACGCGGGGATCGAGCATCCGGATGGGCCCGACGAGGACGAGGACGCCGAGATAGACATCGAGCGCCAGATTGCCGCCGTCAGGCGCGTGATGCCGCTGCCCACAGCCCGCGAGAGACGGCTGGCCCTCCGGCTACGCGCAAGCGAGATCGTCGGGCTGATAGAGGCGACGAACAAGGACGATCCAGAGATGGCTGGAGCCCGTGATGATCTGGCGGCGGAGTTGGGCATCCTCATTCGCACAGCCGCGACCACCGCCGATGCCGCGCGGGCGCAGGGGCTTGATCCGTTGACCCTTCGCACGATCGGGCTCGACTCGGGCGCGGGCGCGAACCTGCTCAGGGTGGCCCCGTTGCCGCGGACGCACAGCTACACGTCGCTGAGCGCTTACGACAAGTGTGGGCTGCAGTACGCGTTCAACTATGTGTACCGCATGCCCAGGCCAGACGATCCGGCGCCGGCGTTCACGTTCGGCTCGACGGCGCATGAGGCCTTCGAAACCTTCACCAGAGAGCGTCGCGAACGCGCTGCGCGCGGTGACCCGCCGCCTTCGCGCGAGGACCTCGAGCACGAGTTCCGATCACGCTGGGTGCCGGTGGCGTTCGGCGACAAGACCACAGAGGAGGGGTACCAGCGAAGGGTCGCCTCCCTGCTGGACAACTTCTGGCAGGGCGAGGTCAGCAGTCTGAGTGAGGCGCTGCACGAAGAGCTTGATTTCCAGCTGACACTTGAGCCCGAAGATGGATCTCCGGCGGTGATCGTCACTGGGCAAATCGATCGGATCGATAGGCTGCCTTCGGGTGGCATTGAGGTCATCGACTACAAGACTGGTCGAGCGTCAACGCAGAAGGGCGTCGACGAGAGCCTCCAGTTGTCGATCTACGCGCTCGCCTGCCGCGACGCCCTCGACCTGGGCACGCCGCAGAAGGTGACCCTCTACTTCACCGAGTCGGCGTTGCGGATATCCACGACCCGAACTGACGAGCAGCTTGACCTCGCCCGCGCCGACATTCTGGCGCGATTAGCGCGCATGCGAACGGGCGACTTCGCAGCGTCTCCAGGGGACGTATGCCGGTGGTGCGACTACGCGAGAATGTGCCCAGTCCGAGCGGACTAGTTCAGCTTTCGCTGCGCTTCGAGGCCCACGTCAAGGAATCCAAAATAGCGAGGGTGGTTTTGGGCAAGTGATGGGGACGAACTGCCCTACCGATAGCGTTGTGTGCGTGGCGAAACCCTGGCAACCCGAGGCGACGCTGCGCTTCGACACCATCGGATGCGACGACGTGCAGGTCGTTCCGCGTTGACGGGCGAGATGGCGCAACAGATTCTGGCCTCGCGCCCGCCCGCGGTGGGCGAGCTCGTACAGGTGCGCTCGCGGCGATGGCTCGTTGAGGAAGTGGTTGAGCCGGCGATAGCCGGCGAATCGCGATTGGTGCGGCTGGCCTGTGCTGACGACGACAACCAGGGCCAGACACTCGATGTCTACTGGGACTATGAGCTAGACCGCCGCATCCTTGAGGAGGAGGGCTGGCAGGACCTGGCCACGAAGGGCTTCGATGCTCCGCGCCAGTTCGCCGCGTTCCTGCACACGCTACGCTGGAACTGCGTTACGGCCACGGATCCGAACTTGTTTCAGGCGCCTTTCCGCGCCGGCATCAAGATCGACGCCTACCAGATGGAGCCGCTCCGCAAAGCGCTCCGCTTGCCGCGCGTCAACCTCTTTATCGCTGACGACACTGGGCTCGGCAAAACCATTGAGGCGGGCCTCATCGCGCGCGAGCTGCTGCTCCGCAAGAAGGTAAAGACCATCGTCGTGGCGGCACCACCTTCGGTCTTGGAGCAATGGAAGGCGGAACTCGAGGAACGTTTCGGGCTCATCTTCGAGATCCTGGACCGAGCATATCTAACGCGCATGCGCCGGGAGCGTGGCTTCGGTGTGAACCCCTGGCGCACGCATAGCCGTTTCCTCGTCTCGCACAACTTGCTCATCGACACGACATACACGGACCCGCTGCGTGAGTGGCTCGGCGAGATGCTGGCGGGGAGCCTTCTGATCCTCGACGAAGCGCACCATGCGGCGCCGTCGAGTGGTGGCAAGTACGGCATCGAGACCAAGTTCACGCGCGCCGTGCGTGACCTGAGTGGACGGTTCGAGCACCGCCTCTTCCTATCGGCCACCCCGCACAACGGCCACTCGAATAGCTTTTCCACGCTCCTCGAGTTGCTCGACCCCTATCGCTTCACGCGCGGCGTCAAGGTACGTGGCAAGAAGGCTCTTGACGAGGTGATGGTCCGTCGTCTCAAGGAGGACATCCGCGAGGTCCAGGGCGGCTTTCCTCGCCGGGTCGTCGACCGCGTGGTCATCGATGGCTTGCCCGCCGGAGCTCCTGAGCTAGTGCTGTCTCGCCTCCTCGACGAGTACCGGACCGCCAGGGAGGAGCGCTTCGCGAGCACTTCACGTCGAGCACAGTCGGCGTCGGGGCTCCTCGTAGTCGGGTTACAGCAGCGCCTCCTGTCTTCGATCGAGGCGTTCGCTCGCAGCCTCAAGGTTCATCGCGCGACCGTCGAACGGCAATGGGAGAGAGGCCGAGCGGCCGCAGCCGAGAATGCAGCTGCGGTCGACACGGACATGCAACTGCTCATCACGACACCCGACGCGGATGACGAGCGCAGCGAATGGTCCGCCGACGAGCTGGAAGCCGACGAGGCGGCCCAGATGGACGCCGTTACCGCGACCGCGGAAGCGTCGTCGCCACGCGATGCTGCCGCGGCGGCGATGTGGCGCCGTGAGCTGGCGTTGCTTGATCAGATGCGCGAGATTGCGGAGCGATCCCGGTACCTGCCTGACGCCAAAGCACGGCGACTCATCGACTGGATACGCGACAACTTGTGCGCAAACTTGCCGCCGTTCGGCAAGCAGCCCATGGGCCTGACCCCGGAGTGGAACGACCGCCGCGTCCTCATCTTCACGGAGAACCGCGAAGGCACCAAGCGCTTCCTCAAGACAATCCTCGAGCAGGCCATCGAGGGCACCGACCTCGCCGACGAGCGCATTGAGGTCATCGACGGCCTGACGACCGGCGAGCGACGGAAGGAGATCCAGCGCCGATTCAACACCGATCCAGCCAAGGAACCCTTGCGCATCCTGCTTGCCACGGACGCTGCACGCGAGGGCCTCAACTTTCAGGCGCACTGCACCGATCTCTTCCACTTTGACCTGCCCTGGAACCCGGGACGCATCGAGCAACGCAACGGCCGCATCGACCGAAAGCTCCAGCCGGCCGACGAAGTCCGCTGCCACTACTTCGTGCTCCCACAGCGCATTGAGGACCGCGTGCTCGAAGTGCTCGTCAAGAAGACCGAAACGATCAAGCGGGAGCTGGGGAGTCTCTCAAAGGTCATCGACGACGACATCGAACGCCGACTGGGCCAGGGCATCCGCCACCGTGACGCCGCGCAGCTGGCACGCCAGATCGAGAAGGCGGATCTCGACGCCGAGACGAAACGTGTCACCGAGGAGGAGCTAGGCGGCGCCCGGGAGCGCAGGGAGGACCTACAGGCACAAATCGAGCGCTGTCAGACCCTGCTCGAGGCTTCGCGCGCTTGGGTCGGTTTCGAGCCGGCACCGTTTCGGGATGCTCTCTCCTGCTCCCTGGAGCTATTGGGTGCACCGCCCCTAACGGAGAGCACCGACGATGACGGTCGGCGGGTCTGGACCTTTCCGCAGCTCGACCGGCGAGGGCAGTCGGATGCGAGTTGGGCCACGACCCTCGATACGCTGCGAGAGCCGCGGAAGCAGGACCAGAAGGTGGCGGAGTGGCGCCGCGAGGCACCCATCCGGCCGGTCGTCTTCGAAGATGCTGGCGTCCTCACCGAAGACACCGTCCACCTGCACCTCGAGCAGCGGGTGGCGCAACGATTGCTAGCCCGATTCCGCTCTCAGGGCTTCATCTATCACGACCTGTCGCGGGCATGCCTGGCTCAAGCTGCCGATTCGATCCCCCGCGTGCTCCTCCTAGGGCGACTCTCGCTCTACGGACGCGGAGCAGAACGGCTCCATGAAGAGCTCGTGCCGCTCGCGGCTCGTTGGCTCGAGCCATCCCAACGCACGGGTCCGCTCCAAGCGTATGCGCGGGATGCAGAGGTAAGGACACTCGACCTTCTGGCACGCTCACTGTCCGATGCGGAGCGCCATATGCCTGGGGAACCGGTACAGCGACGGCTCCTTGCGTCCGCACCCCGTGACATCGTTGATCTGTTGCCGCAACTCGAGCCGCGCGCCGAGGAGCTTGCTGCCCTGGCGATCGACAAACTCCGGAAGCGGGGCGAGCGGGAGGAGAAAGACCTGCGTGAGACCTTAGAGCGGCAGCGCGACCGCGTCCGCGAGGAGCTCGCGAGGCACGACGGTCAGACTCAGCAGCTCGTCCTTCGCTTCTCGGACGAGGAGACGCGCCAGCTCGAATCGGACATCCGGTCCTGGCATCGACGACTCGATCAGTTCGACCGCGAGCTCGAGAGCGAGCCTGTACGCATCCGTAAGTCATACGAAGTGCGGGCCACTCGCATCGAACCCATCGGGCTCGTGTATCTGTGGCCGGATACGAACTGATGGCCAGATCAAAACTCGATCCTGAGATCCTGGCTCACCTGGAGTGGCTCGGGTTCGTTCGCCCGATAGGGCTCGTAGTCTCGGCTCCGGCCCTCGTTCGAGCGGGGGCAATCCTCGATCGGCGTGACGTCGAGGGCCAGCGGCTGTTGAGCGCGTGCGTGCAGGAGCGGACGTTCGACACCAAGGATGGGCCGGTCAAGTACCTGCCCGATTTCCGCGCCTTCGCGCAGTCCGTACTCGGCTGGAGCTTCGCGCAGACGGGTTACGCCGGCACCCCCGAGAGCCCCATCCCGCCCGAGCTCGAGGTGGCGCTGCCGGAGTATGGCGAGACGCTGCGACCAGACTTCGCGGTGCGCGAGGTCGAGCCTAAGGATGGCGCCAACCCTTGGCAGATGCTCGTACGTACTCTCGAACTGGGCGAGGGATTCGACGACATCGTGCGTGGTCATGGGCAACTCGAGGCTTCAGAGCACAGCCGGATGGAGCGGCTGCTACGCCAGACCGGCGTCTCGGCCGGGCTATTGTTCAATGGCCGCACGCTCCGATTGGTATCCGCGCCGCGCGGCGAGAGCTCGGGCTGGCTGGACTTCCGTGTCGAAGACATGATCCAGACTCCCGGGCGGCCGATCTCGACCGCGATTCGACTCCTCCTGAGCCAGACGCGACTGCTGAGTCTGCCGCGTTCGCAGCGCCTTGCCGCGCTGCTCGAGGACAGCCGCCAGTTCCAGAACGAGGTGAGTGAGCGACTGGCCGAACAGGTACTCCACGCTCTCTACGAGCTGCTTCGGGGCTTCCAGGCTGCCCACGATGCCTCGAAGGGCGAGGTTCTGCGGGAGCCGCTCACCGAGCGTCCCGATGAGGTCTACCGCGGACTCCTGACCGTGCTCCTGCGGCTCGTCTTCCTGCTTTACGCCGAAGAGCGGGACATGCTGCCTGGCGACGAGACGTTCCAGCGCTACTACTCGCTCCTCGGGCTCTTCGAACGTCTGCGAGAGGACGCGGCGCTGTTCCCGGACACCATGGACCAGCGATATGGGGCGTGGGCTCAGCTGACCGTGCTATTCCGAATGGTCAATGACGGCGCACAGGCGGGCACGATGAGCCTGCCTCCGCGCCATGGCGTTCTGTTCGATCCGGACCGCTACTCATTCCTTGAGGGCCGCCGTGCCAGCGACTCGATGCAGGCCTCCGGTCGTATCGAGTCGCCGCTAGTACCCGACGGAACGATCTACAGGGCACTGGACAAGCTCCTCATCCTGGACGGCGAGCGCATCTCCTACCGGGCACTCGATGTGGAGCAGATTGGCTCCGTCTACGAGACGATGATGGGGTTTCGGCTCGAGACCGCCACAGGTCGCTCGGTGGCCATAAAAGCTCCGAAGCCGCACGGCGCACCCACCACCGTCGACCTCGAAACGCTGCTCGCTGAGCCGTCAGCGAAGCGCGAGAGGTGGCTTCAGGAGAAAGCCGACCGGAAGCTTAGCGACAAGCTCAAGAGGGTCGTCACCTTGGCAAGCACGATTGAAGATCTGCACGCTGCGCTCCAGCCGGTCATCGATAACGCGGCCACACCCGACCTGGTGCAGGGGGGCGCGATGATCCTCCAGCCGAGCCAAGAGCGGCGGCGATCAGGCTCGCATTACACACCCCGTGAACTTACCGAGCCGATCGTTCGCACGACACTCGGACCCGTCCTCACGAGGCTGCGTGACTCAGGTGGGATGTCACCAACACCGGCGCAGCTATTGGACCTCAAGGTCTGCGACCCCGCGATGGGCTCTGGCGCGTTCCTGGTCGAAGCATGCCGCCAGCTGGGTGACGCGTTGGTCGAGGCCTGGCATGCCCATGATGGGCTGCCCGCGATTCCACCAGACGAGGACGAGGTGATCTTCGCGAGGCGGCTCATCGCCCAGCGCTGCCTCTACGGTGTCGACCGCAATCCAGTTGCGGTGGACCTCGCCAAGGTCTCGTTATGGCTCGTGACGCTGGCCAAGAATCACGCCCTCACCTTCGTGGACCACGCACTCCGGCACGGGGACTCGCTGGTAGGGCTGTCCCAGAGCCAAATCGAGGCGTTCCATTGGGCTCCAGACGCGCCCCGGTTCCAGGCCGGCTTCGAGACGATGCAGGTGCGCGAGCAGGTTGCCAAGGTCGTCGTATTGCGTCGTGCCATCCGCGAGGCTGACGAGAAGGTCTCAGACCAGGACCTACGCGAGATGTGGGCCGCAGTGGACTCTGAGTTGCGCGCGGCGCGGCTATTTGGGGACCTCGTAATTGCGGCGTTCTTCGAGGGCGAGAGGCCGAAAGAGCGAGAGGCCAAGCGGAAGGGATACGCGCTGGATGTGCTCAGCGGCCGCGCCAGCAGCGAGAGCGCGCGACTCACGGAGTGGCGACACGCCGAGCGGCCGCTCGCCCCGTTCCATTGGGAGATCGAGTTCCCGGAGGTCTTCGAGCGGCAGGACTCGGGCTTCGACGCGATCGTCGGCAATCCACCGTTCGCCGGTCACGTGTCAGTGGTCGCTGGTAACGCCGATGGCTATACCGACTGGCTCCGTGATCTGCACGAAAGTAGCGCAGGCAAGTGCGACATCGTCGCTCATTTCTTCCGTCGTTCGTTTGATCTCCTCCGACACGGCGGGACGATGGGCCTCATCGCGACGAACACGATCGCCCAGGGTGACACCAGAGCGAGTGGTCTCAGTTGGATTTGCCAGAACGGCGGCGAGATTTATAGGACGCGCAAACGGGTGAAGTGGCCGGGCCAAGCTGCAGTAATCGTCAGCGTGGTCCATCTCATCAAGGGCCAGTTGCCTGGTCCCAAGCGGCTTGATGATCGGGATGTCGAGACAATCACGGCGTTTCTCTTTCATCGAGGAGGGGACACCGACCCGATCCGCCTCGCAGCCAGCACCGGCCTGAGCTTCCAGGGCTGCATCATCCTCGGGATGGGATTCACGTTTGATGACACTGAGGGACAGGTGTCGCCAGCCCATTAGCCGAGATGCGGCGGCTCATCCTCAAGGACGTGCACAACCAAGAAGTAATCTTTCCGTACATCGGCGGCGAGGAAGTGAACACCAGCCCGACCAATATCCATCGTCGCTACGTGATCAACTTCGGCGATCGACCCGAGGACGAATGTCGGCAACGCTGGCCAGACCTAATGGCCATCGTTGAAGCCAACGTCCGCCCAGAGCGACTTCTCTCGGCTCAGCGAAGCAAGTCGGCCCACGGCCTGCGGGCTGGCATCTGGTGGCAGCACTACCACCATGCGAGAGAACTCTATTCCGCAATCGCCGGGATGGATCGCGTACTGGTCGTTAACTGCGGAGCGACACAGCATCTTGGGTTTGTGTTCCTCCCGGCGCGAATGGTTTTCGCCAACTCGTTGGCCGTCTTTGCAGAGTCGACCTATGCGGCCTTTGCCACTCTCCAGGCTCGTCCGCACGAGATCTGGGCGCGATTCTTCGGTTCGTCGCTGGAGGATCGACTCCGCTACACCCCATCCGACTGCTTCGAGACATTCCCCTTCCCGCTCGGCTGGGAGACGCGGGCCGACCTCGAGATCGCAGGCAACGCCTATTACGAGTTCCGCGCTGCGCTGATGGTTAGCAATAACGACGGGCTCACCAAGACATATAACCGGTTCCACGACCCCGACGAGCGCATGCCGGAGATCCTGAAGCTTCGCGAGCTGCATGCCGCCATGGACCGCTCAGTGCTTGATGCGTACGGTTGGAATGACATCTCGACTGACTGCGAGTTTCTCCTGGACTACGAGATCGATGAGGCCGAGTGGGGCTCCAAGAAGAAGCCCTACCGCCTCCGCTGGCCTGACGAGGTCGGGGACGAGGTGCTAGCACGGCTCCTGGAGCTCAACGCCGATCTTGCCCGGGAAGAGGCTCGTTCTGGTGCCGCAGCTCCGTCAAAAAGGCTCGGAAAGGTGAACACCGCGCACCTGATCGAGGAAGCTGATACGGGGCGTCTCTTTTCATGAAGATGCCTGTCACGCCTCCCGCACCCGAAAACTCCCTGGACGTCCGACGACGGCTGGTCGACGCCCTGCGGCTGGACCTCGTGGGACCGTGGCCAGGCCATGAACTCGCCGAGGAACGATTGCCGGGCTGGGTGCGCCCATCGAACTGGTACCTGACCGGTTTCTTGATCCCCTCGGCCACGCCACCGGAACACCGCGCTGACGCTGACGAGGACGACGACATCGGTGAGGTTCCGGTCACTGCGGGTCTGGCCGAGGAGTCGAGCGAGGAGCGTCGAGCGGCCAGGAAGGGCTTCTTCTCCTCCTCGATGGGCCTCAGCTTCCTGGTCGCGAACGACACGCGTTTACTGGCAGTCACGGTGGATTGGGGTGAATACACACCTGATGTGATGCCGGTTGCTGATGGCGAACCGCTCAAGGTGTGGCGCCGCACGCCGCGCACCGAGGTCGTCGACGTCCCACTCGGCACCTCGGACGGCGCCGCGGCCGTCCACGAGGTCCCTGCGTCGGGTGGACTGCAGCTGCAGGTCCTGGACCGGCTGGTTCCAGAACACGATCTGGATGGTTACCTGCCAGCGGGCACGCGCTCCGTCTCGGTGTTCCTCGTCAACCACCGGCCACCGCCACCGGTCGACTCAGGAGCGTCTGATCTCGGCCACGCATTCCAGCCGCAGATCGAGGTGCGCGGCGATGAGCCCTTTGTGGCACGGCCGGATCTCCGTGGCACCCACGCCATGGGCTGGGACGAGCAGGTCGCCGACCTGCACTATGCGGACTCCCCCGAGTACGCGACCGGGCACGGCGTCTCTGCCGAATGGGACGTCCTCGACGGAGTGTGTCGGGTCCTGCGCACCGCCTGGATACCCACGGCTGAGGTGGAGAAGACGATCACCGTGGACGTCCCGGATGTCGAGCTCACGATGGAGACCCTCGGGGCGCTAAGCGATGGCACCGCCGTCGAGGCTGCGCTGCGACCGCTCGCGGCTCACTACAGGGACTGGATCGTCGCGTCCGCAGCGGATGTCGCGGCTCTCAGTGGGACTCGCGCGGAGACAGCAACGGAGCTGCTGCGCCTGGCCGACCTAGCAGCCTCGCGGATCGACCACGGCATCACGGTCCTGACGCATGATAAAGATGCCCTAGATGCGTTTCGCGTTGCCAACCGCGCGATGGCTCGGGCGCTCCGGAAGAGGCTCGACATCGAGACGCCGCGATGGCGAGCGTTCCAGCTCGCGTTCATCCTTCTGAACCTGCCTGGGCTCGCAGACCCGACCGATGGCGAGCGCGAGATTGTGGACCTTCTCTTCTTCCCGACCGGTGGCGGCAAGACAGAGGCATACCTCGGGCTCGCGGCTTTCACGATGGTGCTGCGCCGACTGCGTCATCCTGGCGAGAGCGGGCTCGAAGGTGCCGGGGTATGCGTCGTCATGCGCTACACCCTGCGGCTCCTTACCCTGGACCAGCTGAGCCGCGCCGCGGGCCTCGTCTGCGCGCTGGAGCTCGAACGTGGACAGGCACCTGCCCGATACGGCACATGGCCATTCGAGATTGGACTGTGGGTTGGCAAAACCGCCACCCCTAACGTGCTCGGCCGGAAGGGCGATAACCGGCAGGACACGGCGCGCACGAAGGTCCGCCAGTACAAGAACGACCCTAAGGGAAAACCGTCGCCCATCCCGCTGGAGGAGTGTCCGTGGTGCGGCACGTCGTTCGGGCCGGACTCCTTTGCGCTGCAGCCTAACGACGATGCGCCGCGAGAACTGCGAATCGTTTGCATCAACCCGGTGTGCGACTTCACGCGCGACCGTGCCCTCCCGATCGTAGCCGTGGATGAGCCCATCTATCGGCGGCTGCCGGCCTTCCTCATCGCCACAGTCGACAAGTTCGCTTCGCTGCCGTGGGTCGGTCCGTCAGGTGCATTGCTCGGCGGAGCCGAGCGGCATGACGGCGCCGGCTTTTACGGGGCCTCGGAGCCAGGCAGGGGCGCACGCCTTGTAGTGCCGCTGCCACCGCCTGACATGGTGATCCAGGACGAGCTGCATCTCATCGCCGGGCCGCTGGGCACGATGGTCGGCCTATATGAGACGGCCATCGAGGCGCTGTGTGTCAGGGAGATCAACGGCCGGATCGTGCGGCCCAAGATCGTCGCATCGACCGCAACGGTGCGGAGGGCTCGGGACCAGATCCAGGCACTCTTCGGGCGGTCGTTGACGCAAGTGTTCCCGCCACCCGGCACCGACCGGCGGGACTCCTTCTTCGCTCGGACCGTACCCGCGAGTGAGACGCCGGCGCGTCTATACATGGGAATCGCCTCCCAGGGCCGCAACCCCAAGGAGTTCATGCGGAGGGCCTGGCTGGCGCTCATGGGGGCAGCTGAACAAGCCTATCGCGACGCAGGTGGCCACGAGAACAAGGACAACCCCTCGGATCCTTACATGACCACGATCGGTTACTTCAATAGCCTGCGGGAGCTCGGTGGGGCACGTCGCATCCTTGAGGAACAGGTTCAGAACACCATCAAGAGTTATGGGATCCGCAAGCGGGTAGGCGAGGATCGCGGGCTTTTCCGTGATCGCCGAACGTTTTCGGAGGTCCTGGAGCTCACGTCGCGCGTGACGACCGACAAGGTGGCAGAAGCGCGACGCCGGCTCGAGGCTCGGTTCTTCGAGCGCGATCGGGTGGACTGTGCGATCGCCACAAACATGATCTCAGTCGGTCTGGACATCCAGCGGCTCGGCCTGATGGTCGTACTCGGCCAGCCGAAGACGCATGCCGAGTACATCCAGGCCACGAGCCGCGTCGGCCGTGACGACCAGCGACCAGGCCTCGTCGTCACGCTGCTCAACATGCACAAACCGCGCGACCGGTCCCACTACGAACGGTTCCGACACTATCACGAGACCTTCTACCGCTCGGTCGAGGTCACGAGCGTCACGCCATTCTCCGCAGGTGCGCTTGACCGTGGCTTCGCAGGCGCGCTGGTCAGCCTCGCGCGCCACGGTGAGCCTAGGCTCACGCCAGCGCGGGGTGCCGCGGAGATCGCGGCGGTGCGGGCCTCGCTGGAACGCGCACTTCAGGACGCGTTTCTTGACCGCGTGCGGCGGCAGCCCATAGACGACGAGGACGAACGCAACGAGCGCCTGCGTAGCGTCCAGAATCGCGTAGGGGATCTGCTCGACTCTTGGCGCGCGGTGGTCGAGGACTACGCGGCTGCAGGGGTGCAGGTGCAATTCCAGCGATATGAGTCGGATGGACCGAAACCATTGCTGCACGAGATGCTCGACACGTCGATTGAATCTCCGGACCAGCAGAAGTTCCGGGTGAATCGGTCACTTCGCGATGTGGAGCCGCAGGTCGACATCTTCCTCAAGGAGCTCAACGGCCGAGATGTGGACGAACCTTCATGAGCCACAAGGCGCATGGCCAGGTTCGCCGTGGACAGATCATCACGACCTGGGGTCCGGGTGCGCTCCTGGACCTCCCTAAGTACGCGGCGATCGTCGGCGGCCTGGAGACCTGGCCGAGGACGAGCGATCTCGAGGAGATTATCGAGCAGCGTCTGTCGGGCAAGCTGCAGACGATTACCGGGATCCCGGTCCCAAGGCTCTTCGCGCCGCCCGTCGAGTCGGACAGTCCTGGGGCTCGCCAAAAGGGGATCGGGGCGTACCGCTTCCCGGAATGGTTCCTCGTCCAGGAGGACAGGGGCAGCGAGGACCGTGAGCGCTCACGACGCCTCGTGCATCGCACGGCCCTAGACGGCCGGAGCAGGATGGATGGCCATCCAGTCGTGCCGATCCGATTCGTTCGTGCCTGCCCGAAGGGACATGTGGACGATCTCGACTGGTACCGGTTTGTCCATGGTCTCGAAGATCCCTGCCGCCGTCCGCTCTGGCTCGATGAGCAAGGAAGTGGTGGCGACCTTGGTGATCTCGCAGTCCGTTGCGAGTGTGGCAAGCGACGCAGTATGTATGAGACGACTGTGCTCGAAGACAACCCTCTCGGGTCGTGTCGAGGCAAACGTCCATGGTTGGGTCCCAAGGCTGCAGAAGACTGCGACCTGCCGAGCCGGTTGCTTATCCGCACGGCTTCGAACGCGTATTTCCCACAGGTGATGAGCGTCTTGTCGCTGCCTGATCGCGGGAGCGCCATTCAACAGACAGTCACGAAGCTGTGGGACGACTTGCAGATCGTCGGTGACGCAGACGACCTCGCGCTCATCAAAAGGAAGCCGCGGATCGCAGAAGAGCTCGCCCCATATGGGAGCGACGAGATCCTTACTGCCATTCAAGAGCACAAGGCTGGCCCCGGCAGCGAGCGACCGGTCAAGCAGGTTGAGTTGGACGCCTTGCTGGCGGCGCCAGAAGGCTACGGAGACGACGTCCCCATTGATCGCGACTTCCATGCGCGACGCCTGCCCGACCGGGCGTGGCGGCGACTGGGTCGCCTGCCTGGCATCGAGGCTGTGATCCAACTGCATCGCCTACGCGAGGTGCTCGCGCTGGTCGGGTTCACGCGATTCGAAGCCGTCTCGCCGGACATTGATGGCGAGTATGAATCGGACGTAGAACGGGCAGTGCTGGCCCTCGACCCGAGTTGGTTCCCCGCGGTTGAGAATCGTGGCGAGGGAGTCTTCATCCAGTTAAACGCAGGGTATGTTGCGGACTGGCTCACGCGCCCCGGAGTCATTGATCGTGTCGACCGGCTCATGCGCGGTCATGAGGCCTGGCTCACGCAGATGAACGGGAAGTCCGATCGGCCATTCCCGGGCGGACCGTACGTCCTCCTGCATACGCTTTCCCATTTGCTCATCGAGTCACTGTCGATGCGTTGCGGCTACCCTGCGAGCTCACTCCGGGAACGAATCTACGTGGATAGCCAGGCCGGGCGATACGGAATCCTGTTGTACACCGGCAGCCCGGACGCCGACGGAACGCTTGGGGGCCTCGTCCAGCAGGCTCGGCACATCGATGCGCACGTCACCTTCGCGATGCAGATGGCAGCGCTCTGTTCCAACGACCCAATCTGCGCTCAGCACGAACCGGGCGAAAGCATCGAGCGGCGCTGGCTCCATGGCGCGGCGTGCCACGGCTGCACGCTGATCGCCGAGACATCGTGTGAAACGCACAACGACTACCTGGATCGCGCGCAGGTTGTGCCAGTGATAGGCGTGCCTGGGGCTTCGTTCTTTGGGACCGCATTGTGACCGACGCGCTTTTCGCAATGCCGGCGCACTTGCGTCGCAGGCTTGTGGATGCTCTGTCGGCCGGCCAGTTGACCGTCCCTGCTTCGCTCGCCTCCTTGCGCTCGGCAATCGGAATCGATGAGGGAGGCGATGAGCTGGCGTCTGCGCTTTTGGATCTGCGACGACTCGAGCTCACCGACCGGGCAATTGCGGCCTGGATACACAGCGTCGACCAAGTCGCCTCTCGGACCCCACGGCCCGACCTCGTGTGGTCCGGTCCCGACGTCCCAGGCGTCCAGGCAAGGGATACGCGTCAGGTGTACGAGGAACTCCTCAGCTCGGCCGAGCGCTCGGTATGGGTCTCGAGCTTTGCCTACTTCGATGGCCCGAAAGCCTTTGAGGTTCTGTCGCGGCGCATGGATGCGGTGCCCAAGCTCCAGGCGACACTCTTCCTGAACATCCAGCGGCGGTGGGGAGACACCACAGCAGCCCATGATTTGGTGCGCCGCTTCGCCGACCGCTTCTGGGGCAGCGACTGGCCCGGAACATCCCGGCCGTTGGTCTACTACGACCCGCGATCGATCGAGCTGGACGGTCCAGCAGGGGTGCTACATGCGAAGGCGGTCGTGACCGACGATGAGTCCGTGTACATCACGTCTGCCAACCTGACTGCGGCCGCCCTGGACCGCAACATCGAGCTGGGCCTGGTCGTGCGTGACCGTGCCCTAGCGTTGAGTGTGTCCGGTCATTTCCGTGCCTTGATCGATCGCGAGTTGCTCAAGCCCCTCCCGGCCTCGTAGGACGACCACGGACAGGGACGCCGTTATGGTTGCCTGCCTCACGTCGACGCCGCTCACGAGCCTACGGCGCCAGATTGATTCGCAACACCTGGCTCAGCTCCGTCAACTCCGCTGGGGTGAGCTTGTTTCCGAGGAAGGCGATCAGGTCCTCCTGCCGGGGTTGCCCGAAAACCATCCGGTAGACGGCCAATGATCGCTTGAGGCGTTCCAATCGCTCGACCTCGCGGCTGAGCGGGATGAGCGGTACGAGACGCTCGATTTGCGCGGGTCCGTCGTAGACCCAGAAGGGCTCAATGTCCTTGTGGTCGCGTCGGGCGACGCCGCGGCTCGCCTCGGTGAACATCGCTGTCCACGGATCAGTCACGCGGCGGCCGAACGCCATTGACCGGTGACGAGTCGCCACGTTCTTGCGGATGGCGTGGCCCTTGTAGCGGTGGACGCGGCCCTCGCGCTGCTCCAGGTCGACCGGATTGGAGGGCAGGTTCCAGTGGACGACGGCGTGGCAGTACTGGTGAAAGTCGAGACCTTCCTGTCCAACTGAAGTCGACGTCAGCACAAACGGCCAGAAGGGAGAGTTGAAGGCGGCTCGCACGGCGCCCGAACGTTGGAGGACCTTCTCCTCATCGCTCTGGTCGGCACCGAAGCGCATCGCGAATCGGACTCGCAAGCGCATTGGCGACAGCGAGATCTTGCCGTCGTTGATCCGGACGTCGTCTGCACCGTAGTTGACCGCCCGGACAGATGCCGTCTCTGTAATGGCCTCGCTCATTGCCTGGGCAATCGCGTGCGAGTCGCGGTCCAAGAGGCCCAGCCACTCCGGCAGAACGTGGCCGTATTCGTCCAGCATCGCCTGGATATTTCCATCGATCGAGTAGTCGAGCACTGCCCGCCAGTACACAGACTCATCTCCGACCGGCCCGCGGACGAGGGACATCACTTCAGGCACGTTGAACAGCGAGCGCAGCCCCCACGCGATCCGCGCGCCGGCGTCGCGTGACTCGGCCGCTCGATAGTCAATGCGTTGTGCTCGGACGCGCGCGAGCACTCGAGCGGTCGTTCGCAGGCCGCACACTCCTGGCCCGGCGATCGCAAGCGCTGTCAGCGCGCTGGCAAGGTCGGCGGGCACGCGACTGAGGTCGAGTTCCTCCCGTACGGCGCTGATAGCCCGGTCGACGTGAGTCAGCCAACCCGAACTATCTTCGCCTTCTTCGGTCGACGCGCCATGAGAAAGACCCCTGAAGGCGGTGGATTGCGTCAGCCACCTCTCGGTTGAGTCGCTGTCGCGTTTCCGATCCAGCAGGAGCGCGGCCGCCCAGTACCAGCGTTCGTCCTCCGGGCCTTCCTGCGGAGCCCGCTTGACGAGAGGAGAGAGTGCCTTTTCGATCCGCCGCTTTACTTCTGCTGAAAGCGCATCACGTGAAACCGGCCCGTCCGCGGCGCCGAGGTCGCGAGCGATAGCCAGTGGGTCGCCGAGCTCGGCGAGGGAAGGGCTCGGGTACAGCAACGCGAACGTCGACATTCCTGCGGGCTCGCCTTCCGCGCGGTTGAGCGCCAGCAGACCACGGATCCGGCGCCGCGCCGCTGCATTGTTTCTTGCCTGGCGGTCGCGACTGCGCATCATCTGCCGTTCTGCGTCGTAACTCAGCACCGCAGATATGGCGGGAGGAACCATCGCCCAGCTCGAGAAAATCAGTCGCTTGGTCAGAGATGCTGCCTGTGGGTGTGCGAACGGACCGCCAGGCTCGTAGTACGGCAGAGACGGCGGCATCCAGAGCAGTCGCCATGACTCCGAGTCGAGCAGATCGTCGGCGACCCCCCTAAGCCGTGCGTTTCCCGGGTCCAACGCTCCGTATCGCCCCAGCCGACCGGCAGGGATGAGCAGATCGGGGTCGATGGCGGCGGCCAAATCAACTCCGTCCCCCGTCGCGAGGGCTGCTTTCAGGTTGCGCTTGAGCTGGTAGCCCTCCATGAAGTTGAGCAGGTACGGCGCAGACTTCCAGTAGTCGGTCGGATCGCCAGCGGAGAGCGCCCGGCTGAGTCGGTCCACCATCGCGAAGTTGCGGACGTCATTCGGCTCGAGTCGGGCAGTGAGCTTGCGGTCTGCCAGCATGCCGCTGCGGTCCTCGGTCACAGCGAGCCGCTCCGTGCGGACCATGACGTGGCGCAGTCGTCGTTCCACGGAGCGCTTACGGCGCAGAAGGCCTTCTTCGCCGACCGTCTCGAAGTTGAACAGCGCTCGTCGAAAGTCGCGCAGCTCGCCGGTGAACTCGGTGGCGTCCTCCTTCGACATCAGGAAACGGCACGTCTGGAGGAAGTCGGCGTAGTGGTCGTCGCCCGGCTCGTCCGACAACGTGTACATCTTGTACGGCGTCGCCGAAAGCAGAAGAATGCGCACGTCCTTCTGGGCGAACAGGTGATGGGCCAGAGCGCGGATATCGTCCGAATCGTCCGGGTTTGGCTCGTCGAGCAGATCCTTGAAGCGCTGGAACTCGTCGAGGATCACAAGATCAGGCTCGAGGGCCTCCACGCAGCTCTTCGCCAGCGTCTGGCGCAGTTCGCTGATGACGTTCCATTTCGTGTTCCAGTCGACGGCCGCTTCGGACTCGCGAAGCTTCCGTATCGTTTGACGAACCCGCTTTCGCAGCTCCGGGCGGGCGCGGAACTCCGTGACGAATGCCTTGGTCAGTCCCTTGTCCAGCGGCTGAGTACCGACCCAGGCGACTTGATTGCGGAAGCCCTGCTCACCCTTGCCGCCCTTCAGCAGTCGGTAGGTGCCGTCGTGGTCGACGGCATCGGGCCCGAGCGCCTTTTTCAGAAGGTGGAAGATGACGGCCCGCTCTTGAGCAATACCGCCTCGGGAGGCCATGTTGAAGCTGGTCCCCGGGGTGAACGAGATGAAGTTCAGGCCGTTGTCGTTCAGTTGCTGGAGCTGCAGAGGAAGCAGCGTGATCCGCGTAGCCAGGGAGAAGTCCGACTGGTCCGTGACGTTGAGGCGCCGGATGTTCTGGCGCGCAATGTCCGCGTTGGAGCAGATGTAGATAACGTCAATGCGCTTCGTCTTGCGCTTCTGGTGCCATTCAATGGTCTTGGCGATAAGGCCTCTGGCCACAAGGGTCTTGCCCAGGCCCACTTCGTCGGCGACTAGGAAGCGCGTCGACGGCTCATGGCTCTCGAACATCCGGCGGAACACGTGATCGACGGTCTTGCGCTGGAAGCCCTTGAGGCCCGCCATCACATCGGCGACGATCTCCGTGCCGTCGATCTCAACTGCTGTCACGGGCGAGGCTCCGACTCGAGGGCTGCCTGGATCGGTAACCAGACCGCGTCCCAGCCGTCCGGGAGGATCTCGCGGCCCGTCTCCGTCTTGGCCAGCTCCTCCATGACGCTACGGATCTCGTGAAGCCGTGTGCGGTCGCGCGAATACGCACGCACGAGTGGCTCGAGCAGAGCCTCCGATGCAGCGCCTGAACCCCAGGATCCGCCGCCGTCCCAAGTGGACGGCTCGTCGCTGGCGATCGCCGCCATTGCATCGTCGACGTTGCCGAGCAGCAGGAGCAGGAACCTGATCAGGTCGGCCCGGTTTCTGAGCAGCCCGACCATCACGTTCTCGGCACGATCCTCCGGTGCGCCAACAAGCTCCGCGTTGATGAGGAAGCTCGTGTCCAGTGGGATTACCGCCTCAACAGGTCGTATGCGGACGGCAAAGAACGGCGTGATTGCCTCGTATGAAACGCCAAAGCGAACCGTGAGACCTGTGGGCTGGACATCGATCACGGTCGCCACAGCGTCGCCAAGCGTCACTGGGCGAATCGTGGACACCAGCCCGTCCAAGCCAGCTGGTTGGAACGGACCGTTCTCTGGTGGAACTCCCGTCAGCTCGAGCTCAAATCTGCCCGCCTCGTCCTTGTGGCAGGTGGCCGTGTATCGCAGGCGACCCAGCATCCGGCGCGCTGCGTCAAGCCGTCGCTCCGCCTGCTCAACGTCCGTCAGATCGCGCCCTTCGTCGCTCGCCGGTGTGTACGGCTCAACCAGTTTCCGCAGGCCCATACGCTGCTTCTGGTCGCCAATCACGGCGTCGACGCCGCACACCTTCTTCGGTCCGCGCAGCTCCGTCACGAATTCGACGTTTCCGCCAAAGGCGGCATCGGTCAGATTGGCCGATCCAGTCCAGACCCGGCCGCCGTATGGAACATCCGCAACGACGAGCTTGGCGTGCAGACCCTCAAGGACCAGTCCTGGCGCCTCCGAGTCGGAGGTAGGGTGGCCGGCGTCGGCATCGGAAGCCACCTCCTGGTCAAGCGTTGTCTCGCGCACATCCGCGCTGAGCACCAACCGCTCACGTAGAAAGTTAGTGGCTTTGCCGCCAAGCTGGTCGAAGGTCTCGGGCCGGGACAACAGGACGGATCCCCGTACTTTGCCGGCCAGCCGGGTCAGAGCACCCTGCGTCACGAACGGAGATGCCACGAAGTAGCGATCCGATCGCCCCTGGAAAGGCCACGCGGCGCGACCGTCGTGGCCGATTGGCCAGAACCTCTCGATCGCCATCCCATCTGGGGCCTGCCATGCGACGCGCTCCAGTTCCGCAGCCAGCTCCAGGATTGCGGCTCGGCGCTCGGCGGAGATGGGCTTGACAGGGTCGGCTAGCCCGGGGAGTGCCGCCGCGAACTCGCGCAGCTCCGGATGGTGAGCGGTGTCCGAAATCGTGCCTTCGAGTCGCAGGATGGTGTCCCACGAGCGATCGAAGGTGAGGTTGCGGCTCATGCAGAGGAGCCGATACGTGGTCGTTTCGGCGTTTGGCTGTCGGTATCGAATGAACCAGACCTTGGGATGGAAGATCGCTTGCGGGTTTGGCGGTCTGACCGGCACGACGCTCTGCTCGAGATAGACAAGGAGAGCTCGGTAGTCGCGCGGAACTGAAACGCCCGCTGTATCGCAGAACAAAGTGATGCGGCCCGCGTAGCGGCGGAGTGCCTGGAGTGCTGCGATCGGATCAACCCGCGACGACCCATCCTCGGCCTCTCGGTCGAACATCGCGAACGCGACAGGCGCGGTCAGCAGCGAGTAGAGGTCGAGGGTGTAAGTCGTGCCGACAGCCACGTCCAGCTCGTAGCCCGGCGGTGGCCGAAGGGCGTCGAGTAGGAGGTGGCGGCCATCCGGATCCAGCATGGTCAGTCGTCCGCAGGTGGCCGAGCGAGGCCGGCGAGGATGTCCATGACCGTCTGTCGTCCAACGGGCTGCCATCGGTAGCTGAGCCGGCCGAGGCCGGAGTCGCCGCCCCAGCGCTCCAGAGCGCGGGGGTTGCTCAGCCTGGCAAGTCCGCCTTTCATCCGACGCTCCCGGTTGGTGATGACCTGACGCATCGTCGGGTTGTCGATGACCTTGTGCGGTCCGGAGATCGCCGCGGTGATCCAATGCTCCGAGAAAGCCTGCGCGCCTGATGGGAGCCGACGATTCCTTGTGAGAAGGCGTCCCCACATTTCAGGTCGGTCCCACGCCTTCAGTTGGGCATGGTTGGCCGTCATCTCGTCGGACCAGGGAGCGAGCATGGCGCGGTACCTGGAACTGAGTGCGTCGTCGACTCGGACGCCAGATGCCTCGACAGCATCGGCGAGCATCAGGTTGTACGTGAGGGCGGCCCCCTCCATAACGAGGGCAAAGCATCTCGCGTTCTCGATGTCCAGCTGGAGCTCGGGGTCAAGCGTGTCAAGTCCACCCAGGTCCCAGATCATTGGCGCAGTCTTCACCCGACGGACACTGGGCGACAGGCATGCGGCGAGCATGGAGTCACCGGCATTGAGCCGGATCTGTTCAGCCAGGAACTCGGCGTCCTCGAGTCGCAGGCGCATGGTCGCTGAAGTCAGCAGATCGTCTGGGGGCGGGGGGAGACTCGGGTTCCAGTTGTGCTTGGCTCTCTCGACGAGCTCCTCTCCATCAGAGCGGACTGGCCGGCTCTCTCGATAGTGGGCGTCGAGCGACGAGTGATAACGATCAGCCGATCCTGGGTAGGCGAGGATGCCGAGGCGACGCAGACCGGCCCAGTAGGCGATGCTCGGGGGCCTCTGAAGGTTGGCGCCTGACGAGATTCCGATTACGCCCGCGGCCTCCGCTTCTCCGCCAGCCTTGAGGCTCTCCACGAGCCCGGCCTGAAGCCACCGAGCGTGGTGGTTGGCGCGTGCGCTCGGAATGCGGTCACGTTCCAGCATTTGGTAGAGCCACGGAATGAAGAGGAAGTAGCGGCCCCGCGATTGGATCGTGCTGATCGCCGGGAAGAAGCGATCGGCGAACGTGTCTCGTATGGAGCCGATGCCCAGGTCGTCGACGGTGCCCTTCTCGCGGAAGAGGTCGATAACCTCGAACATGCGCCGCCGCTCGGCGTCCGAGTAGTCAAGCCAGGCGAACGCAGAGGTGGTCATTCGCGGTCGATCGCTCGGAATCCGGCATTTAGTAGGTATGCGTACGTCTCGTCCAGGACTGGCAAAGGAGGCATGAATACGACCGTTCCGTCACGGCCGCGGGTTAGGAGCACGCGATAGGCGTTCCTGCGCAGCTGGAAGGCATCGCGGATCCGCTTGGGATTCTGGTATCGCTTGGCGAGCTGGTTGGACCATCGGCCGCCGTCGCGGATGAAGTCTGTTCCCCATGCGAGAAGGGCACTGTCGAGCTCGAGACCTTGAGCTCCGAACTCGGTTACCGGTTCACGAAGGGCTCGACAAGACCGCCCGAGCGGGTCGTCGTCACCCTCGACATACCAGGGGCCGTAGGCGAACCGTGAAAATCGACCAGAGGATGCGATGACCCCAAACGGTGCAAGCTCCTTGTCGCGAGCTGAGACGAGGATGCCGAACCGCGCCTCCGGGTCGCCGCTATACCGCTCCCGCATGTGTGCCTTGGCCACTTCGAGATCGCGGGTGATGCGCAGGTGGTAGCCATTCCGCTCCAGCATCTGAGCCAGCTCAGCGATCTGAGGATCCTCTTTGTCTCTGAGTAGAGCCTCGACAAAGGCGTCGACTTGGTGTGCTAGGTGGAACCGGATCTCCGTGTGGAGGTGGAGATCGTCCGAAATCGCGACGGACGACAGACCGCTGAAGGCGTCCGCTACACGAGACGGAGCGTGGACCGACCAGTCGCCCCTGGCACGTTCTATCGCCAATCGCCATTGGCCGAGACCTGCTTCCTCGCCGATGTGGATCTCCTGGCCCTGGCCGACCAGGGCGAGCACCACGCACCAGCCCGGGATTCGCTCGGCAAACTCAATGAAGTGCTCGGGCTCCGACCGGCCGTCGCCGCGGCTGCCGTGCTTGTCGGCAACCCGTTCGGCATCCCAGGCGCGTTGCGCCTCGTCGTAGATAAGCACGTGTTCATCTGGGACTAGACGCGGGTTCTGGGTGTAGCGCTCGACATAGGCCTTCACGTCGCGGACGAACGCTTTGCCCCCGCCGCCCGATCCGCGGAACTCGTACTGAAGGACCTCCACGAGCGGACCGTTTCCGGATAGGTAGACCGCCGGCGGATGAAGTCGGCCGTCACCGCGGTCAACGGCCAGGTCGTCAAGAAACCGGGCATGCGCGACCTGCAGGCCGACGAGTGTCTTGCCTGCGCCGGGAACCCCGGTGAGGATCACCAGCCGACGCGAATTGGTCTGGGCAGCCTCGTGCGTGATTGCCGTAATCGCATCTAGTGCGGGCTCGGTCGCGACCGCTGCCCGCCAGATCCGGCGCAATTGACGGCTTTGGAAGAGCTCGCGGGCCGCTTCAACGATCGTTGGTAGGGGAGCGTATGCCTCTGGCGCGAGGAAGTCCTGTAAGTCGATGGGGTGTTCAGGGTCCGGCGTGTCCAGGGCCTCTACTACCTCGTCGACCGCGTCGATGCCAGTGACTTCAACCTCGGCGTCCTTTCCGAGACGGCCTGCCGCATGGGTTAGCACGAGGATTGGATGCACGGGCCGGTCCTGGCACACGGCGTGGTAGGCGCGCAGGTCGCGCGCGTAGGCCGACGCCTGGTCCAGCGCCGCGAGCGTCGGCTTCGAGGTGCCTTTCAGCTCGAGGACGAAAACCGACCCGGATGAGAGGAACACCACGTCGGGTCGCCGGGACTCGAGCGGTAGCTCGTACTCAAGTAGGGCGTAATAGTCCGATGCTGCTGCGTAGTGTGCGATGACCTCGCGCACTTCGCGCTGGAGCGGTGGAATTGACTCGTCCCAAGCCCGCACTTGCTCCACAGATGCATCGCGAACGAACTCGCTCAGCGACCCACGAACGACGACCGACGGCGTTTGCTGGAACTTGGAGAAATCTGAAGCCCAGCCGTAGCGTCCTACCTGTTCGCTCATCGCCCTCCTCGTCGATGAGCCTATCGCGTTAACGCCGCCTGAACTGTTCAAGATGCCACCCTAGTGGGCGAAGCCCTATTACGGCGGATACCCGTCTCGCCAACGGGCGAGCCGAGGCTATCGGCAGGTCTTGCGGAATGCGACTCGCCGGCACTTCGTATCTGGCTCACGCGCTGCGGTCGCAAGAACAACAAAGCGGCAACCGCGTTGGCTCTCGACGCGGCTGCTAGCCTGCGCATCCGGAGCCAACGGTAAGCTCCAGTAACGGCGGGGGGCTGGCGCGCCGTTCGCAGTCGACGCTCATGCCAATCAGTGGGCAGTCTCTTCGAACGCGCACAGAGCGCTGACCATGCGCAACTGGGCGGGCGAGTGGGCGACGGAGTCCAGCAGCCAATAGCGAGGCTGTACGCTCGGCGGAATGGGTTTTGACGATCTGCCCCGACTGCTCGGGCTGCTGACCGGCGACGAGAAGCATTCGGGCGCGGCGGCGTCCACGCTGGACGTGCTGTGGGTGCTCTACGACCGCGTCCTGGCTGTTTCGCCGGCCACCGCGGACGATCCGGCGCGCGATCGGTTCCTGCTGTCCAAGGGCCACGGGCCGATGGCCTTCTATGCCGTGCTGGCGGTGAAGGGCTTCATCCCCGAGGCTGCCCTGCCCGGCTTCGGAAGTTTCGATTCGGACCTGGGCCATCACCCCGATCGCAACCACATCCGTGGTGTCGAGATCGCCGCTGGCTCGCTTGGTCACGGCCTGCCGTTGGCAGTCGGCAGGGTGCTCGCGCTCGACTACCGCGGGCAGGCGGGCGCCCGAGTTTTCGTGCTCGTGGGTGACGCGGAGCTGGACGAGGGCAGCAACCACGAGGCGATTGCGTACGCCGGCCGCGCCGGATTGGAACGGCTGACGGTCGTCGCCATCGACAACCAGTCGGCCTCACACGGCTGGCCGGGCGGCATCGAGGCGCGCTTCGCGGTCGAGGGTTGGAGCACCTGTGTGTGCGACGGGCGCGACCATGACGCCATTGAGCGGGCGCTGACCCAGCCGCACCCCGGCCGGCCGCACGTCGTGGTGGCGAGGGTGGAGGAGGGTTCGTGACCAGCGCCGAGACCATGCGCGAGCGCTTCTACCGCGTGAGCGCCGAGCTGCTCGACACGGACGCGCGCGTGGCGATCGTGCTGGCAGACATCGGCGTGGGCTACCTGGAGGGTTTCGGGGTGTTCGAGCGCCACCCGCGGCGGGCGATCAATGTGGGCATCCGCGAGGCGCTCATGGTCAGCACCGCCGCGGGTATGGCGCTCGAGGGCCTGCGGCCCATCGCCCACTCCTACGCGCCGTTCCTCGTTGAGCGCAGCTTCGAGCAGGTCAAGCTCGACTTCGGCCACCAGGGCGTGGGCGGCATCCTCGTCAGCGTCGGTGCCAGCTACGACTGGGCCGAGGGCGGCCGAACGCACCATTCACCGGGCGACGTGGCCCTTATCAGCACTCTGCCCGAATGGACGATCCGCGTGCCCGGCCACGCCGACGAGCTCGAGACCCTATTGCGGGCGGCGGTTGCCGACGACGGACAGGTCTACATCCGGCTGTCCGACGCCCACAACGAGGCGCCGGTGTTGGACGGCTGCGCCGGGCTGGCTGTCGTTCGCCAGGGCGGCTCCGGGGCACCGACCATTCTGGCCGTGGGCCCGATGCTCCAGCCGGTGCTTTCTGCCACGGACAAGCTGGATGCCACGATCTTGTACACGGCCACTCCCCGGCCGCTCGACGCGGGACGGTTGCGCGAGTTTGTCACCGGGACGGACGTCGTGCTCGCCGAGCCGTACCTCGAAGGCACCTCCGCCGCCGCGGTGACGGCTGCCCTGGTCGACCGGCCGGTCCGGCTGCTGTCAATCGGCGTCCCTGTCATCGAGCTCCGCCGCTACGGCACGCGCCAGGACCACGACCGCGCCTATGGCCTTAACGCCGCCGGCCTCGTCGCGCCTGTCAGCGTTCCTCGATAAGCCCGGAGTAAGCGCGCGTCCATAGTCTCCGCTCGTGTTTCGGCGCTGGTTGACCGTGGAGATGTTCCCACTTAATGTAGGAACATGCGTTCAGTCGGAATTCGGGACCTCAAGGACAACCCCACCCGTGCCCTGCGAGCAGCGCGCGAGCAGCCCGTGCTGATCACCAATCGTGACGATCCGGAGGCGTTGCTCCTGTCGCTGCGCGGATTGGCCGAGCACGAGCCCGACGTCCGCCTCACCCTGGCCACGATCCTGTTCGACCAGGCCGGAATGTCGCTTGGTCGCGCCGCCCGTTTGGCCGGCATATCTGTCGAGGCATTCATCATGCATCTGGGGAGCCGCGGCATCGCCATCTTCCGGCAGGGCCGGGAGGAGCTGGCAGGGGATCTGCGCGCACTCGACGAGTGAGCCGCCCGCTGGTGATCGACACGGCCGGGTTGATCGCGCTCGCCCGGCTTGACCTCCTGGTGGCCGCGGGCGAGCATTTCGGGCGGCTTCTGGTCCCGCGGGCGGTTTTCGATGAGGCGACGGGGGAGTCGCGTCCGGCGGCGGACGCCATCCGGGTGGGCGCCGACGAGAACACCATCCAGGTCGTCGACCCGCCGGGTGAGCAGGCTGCTCAGCCGGGCAGCCTGGCCCTGGGCGCCGGCGAACTTGCGACGATCGAGCTCGCCGCCTCCGTGGGCGGCGTGGCGGTACTCGATGATCGGGATGCCAGACGCGTCGCTCACCAGCGCGGGTTGCCGCTCACCGGCACCGTTGCCATCCTGGTCAGGCTCAGGCAGCTCGGCACGATCGGGAGTCTGGCGGAGACTCTCGCCCAACTGGAGTCGATCGGCTTCCGCACCACTGATGAGCTCCGCGCCTGGGCATTGGAGGCAGCAGGGGAGTGAGCCGAGAGCCACCTGAGCGCCTCCTCGCCGACCTGAACTCTGCCCAACGCGAGGCCGTTCAGGCGACCAGCGGGCCGCTGGTGATCCTCGCTGGTGCGGGCACGGGCAAGACGCGGGTCATCAGCCGCCGCGCCGCGTATGCGATCGAGACAGGCGTGATCAGCGCCGGCCAGATCCTGCTCGTGACGTTCACCGACAAGGCCGCCCACGAGATGGTCGAGCGGATGGCCGCCCTGGGCCACGCGGGGGTGATGGCGCGCACGTTCCATTCGCATGCCGTCCGGCAACTCCGGCACTTCTGGCCCAGCCGCCACGGCGGCGCTGACCCACCAGCGATCCTCGACTCGAAGCTGCCCCTGGTCCGCCCCCTCGTCCAGCGATTGCCCGGCCACTACCGCTTCACGCCATCCAGGGACATTGCCGACGCGATCGAGTGGGCCAAGGTGCGCCGCATCCCGCCCCAGCGTTGGGAGCAGGAAGCCCCTGATCGGACGCCCATCCCGGCCGACCTCTTCGCGCGCATCTACGCCGGCTACGAGCGCGCCAAGGAGCGCGCCCACCGGGTCGACTTCGAGGACATGCTCGCGCTGACGGTCGAGCTGCTCGAGTCGGACGCCGACGCCGCCCGGATCGTGCAAACGCAGAAGACCTGGATCAGCGTCGACGAGTACCAGGACACGAACCCGCTGCAGGAGCGCCTGCTCGAGCTGTGGCGGGGCGAATCGCCACACCTCGCGGTCGTGGGCGATCCCGACCAGACGATCTACACCTTCACCGGCGCCACGCCAAGCTACCTGCTCCGCTTTGCCGACAAACACCCCACAGCCAAGACCATCGCGCTGACCCAGAACTACCGATCCACCCCCCAGGTCCTCCACCTGGCCAACCGACTCACCGCTGGCGGCCCACGCGGCGCGCTGACGACATCCCAGCCAACCGGCCCACAGCCGATGATCGACCAATACGCAGGCCCCGAAGTCGAGGTCAACGCCCTGGTCGCGGGCATCCGCCGGTTGATCGGCAGCGGCGTGTCCAAGTCGGAGATCGCGGTCCTCGTGCGGATCAACGCCCAGCTGCCGCCGATCGAGGACGCGCTGACTCGGAGTGGGATCGAGTACACCGTGCGCGGGCAGCGCTTCTACCAGCGGTCGGAGGTACGTGAGGCCCGGGTGCTTCTCCGCGCGGCCCAACCGCCGCAGACGAGCGCGGTGCTCGTGGACGTCGTGCGCGACCTGTTCGTGGAGCGGCTCGGCTACGAACCCGGTGCGGAGACGGTCGGCGACGAGGCGCGCGAACGTGCGGCTTCGCTCGAACTGCTGCTCGCGATTGCCGCGGACCTGGCCGAGGCCAACGCGGACGCCGGCGTGGCTGACCTGACGGCAGAGCTGGATCGGCGGGACGCGGCGGAGGCGGCCGCCCAGGGCGTTGGCGTCAACCTGCTGACCTACCACCGGGCGAAGGGGCTCGAGTGGGACGCCGTGTTCCTGCCGGCGGTAGAGGAGGGGGTGCTGCCCATCCGCCAGGCCAAGTCGGATGAGCAGGTGGCCGAAGAGCGACGGCTGCTCTACGTGGGCATCACCCGCGCTCGGACCCACCTCGCGCTGTCTTGGTCGCGCAAGCCGTCGCGCTTCCTGGCGGAGATCCGCCCGCCCTCGGCGCGGACCGTGCGCATCATCCCGTCAGTCGGCGGCACCCCGCGAGCCACGTCATCGAATGGCGCGCTCCTCGAAGCGCTCCAGCTCTGGCGCCGCGAGCGCGCCAGGCAGGACGCCGTGCCGGCCTACGTCGTCGCCCACGACGCGACCCTCGCGGCCATCGCCGACGGCAAGCCGGACACGATCGCCGCCCTCCGCCGCATCAAGGGCATGGGCCTGGTCAAGCTCGACCAATACGGCGCCCAGATCCTCGCCATCATCGCCCGCAACTCCAGCAAAAAGGGATAAGGCCGCGATAAGTGGAGGTCGCGACAATCGGGCTTGGCGCGGTATCCTTACACGTCCGCATTAGTAAGGAGACCCGCGCGTGGAAGTGTCAGCGCGTATGACGTCGAAGGGCCAGGTCACAATTCCGAAATCAGTGCGGGATGCCCTATCGCTCGAAGACGGGGACGCCCTTGTCTTTCGGGTCGAGGGCGACCGAGCCGTGCTGGCGCGGACGCCTGACCTGTTGGCACTTGCCGGAACGCTGTCCGTCCCTGCCTCAGTGCGCGGCAAACCATGGGCCGAAGTCAGGAGCGAGGCTCACCGTCGCTATTTCGGCAAGCGCTTTGGTCAGGGTCGTTGACCGCCTACGTCGACACGAACGTCTTCGTCCGTCATCTGACGGGCGATCCGCCAGGGCAGGCCGCCGCGGCGACGCGCTACCTGGCGGCGGCAAACGAGTTGCTGCTCGAAGACCTGATCGTTGCCGAGGTCGCCTACGTCCTCGAATCGGTGTACAAGGCGGCGAGGACCGACGTCGCTCTCTGCCTGCGCGCGATCCTGGGTTTTCCGGCCATGCGAGTCACGGACCCCGAGCTGCTCCAACGCACCGTCGAGATCTATGACGTCAACGGCCTCGACTTCGCCGAGGCCTACTTGATCGCCAGCGCGGAACGCAGCGGCGTGGGCGTTGTCGCATCGTTTGACAGGCAGATCGACCGTGTCGGCACCATCCGTCGCGAGGAGCCGGCGTAGCCGGCCTATCCCGCCTCCTCCACAAAGGCGCACAGCCCGTTGACCATGCGCAGCTGGTCGGGCGAGTGAGCGAGTGCCTCGAGCAGGCGCGGGGAAGCGATCACGATGGCGAGCGCCTTGGCGCGCGACGTGGCGACGTTCAACCGGTTAGGCGAGTAGAGGAAGTCAAGGCCGCGCGGTGCGTCCTCCGGCCGCGACGTGGCCATCGAGTAGATCGAGACCGGTGCCTGCTGGCCCTGGAACTTGTCGACCGTTCCGACCTGAACGTCAGGCATCCCGGCGCGCCGCAGCAGATCGTCGATCAGCAGCCGGTGGGCGTTGAAAGGTGACACGACCCGCAGGTCTCCTTGCGTGACGGGGTGTTGCTCGCCCTTGGCGTTGATCCAGCCCCTGCCGGCGAGCGTGGCCACGATCTCAACGACTTTGCGCGCCTCTTCCTCGGACGCGTTCGTGTTGCCCTCATGCTCGACCGGCACCCAGCGCAGGCCGGAGCCGGCCAGCCAGTCCGAACCCAGCACCGCTTGCCGGTCCAAGCCGTCGACGGCCCTGAGTTTGGCTTCGTAGAACAGCTCAGACGTGAACTCGGTGATCCGCGGATGCATGCGGTACGTCCGCTCGAGGAACAGCCCTTTGTCGGTCGACACCGTCTTCGCGCCATCGAGAAGGTGCGTCAACGCAGACACGCCCGCTCCGTCCGGGTGGACGCCCTGCGTCGGCTGGTCGAGCTGTTGTGGGTCGCCCAGCAGGACGACGTTGCGCGCTGCGCCGCTCAGCGCAATGACGTTGGCCAGCGACACCTGGCCGGCCTCGTCGACGAAAAGCGTCTCGACCGATCCCGCCATCTCTTCGCGCGCCCACAGCCAGGGCGTGCCCGCGGCAATGTCGGCGGTGTCCTCACGCAGAGCGTCGGCAACCTCGCTGTTGTCATCGACGCGGCGTACCGCGCCATGACGGACAGCCTCGTGTTCCTTGGCCTTCTGAACTATCCGCACCGCGACGTTTTCGTCGCGCGCCGCTTCCACGACAGCCTCGATGAGGTTGCCGATGACCTTGTGGCTATTTGACGTGATCCCGACCTTCTTGCCGGCGCGTACCAACCCCAGGATCATCCTCGCGCCCGTGTACGTCTTGCCCGACCCGGGCGGCCCCTGGATGGCCAAGGTCGTCCCGTCCAGCTGGCCGACTATCCGCAGCGCTGCCACGGACCCCGACTCTCCCTCGCGCGACAGCGTCTCCCCGCGGACCTGTCCGGCCACCTTGGGCGGCTGGCACATCAGCAGATCGCGCGCGGCCTGCCACTCAGTCCCTTCCGCCTCGATCCCCTTGTCCGCGACCCACTCGCCAAGCCGCAGCAAGGCCTTCTTCTGCTCCTTTGCGTCGATCACGTTGACCTGGACGACTGATCGCGGATGGGGTCCGGCCCATTCCTTGACGCGTCGTATCTCGACGATCCCGGCCTTCTCGTCGAGCGACACGATCTCGCCAGTCGACTTGTGCGGACCCAGTTGCGGATCATCGGCATAGCCCAGATCGATGCCGAGCTCCTGCGCCGGGAACCGGTAACGCCATACGTAGGAGCGCGACTTTCCGCCGGGCTCGTAGTGGTCGATCAGTTCCAGATGCGCAATGGCCGCCTTCTCGTCGAGCAACTCGTCGTCGCTCTTCTCGATCAGGTCGTAGTAGTGCCACCAGGTGGACTTGTCTTCCCGCCTGTGCCAGTCGAGCAGGTTGGCCAGCAGCTTGGTCGGTTCGTCGGCGGTGAGTCGGGCGATCAGGTCGGCCGTCCGTTGCGCTTGTTCGGAAAGCAGCTGCACAGGTTTGGCTTCTGGGCCCAGCGGGAGGCGCGGCAACTCCACCCCGAATTCCAGCGCGGCGTCGACCCGACGTTCCTCCAGCCAGTCGCGCAGGCGCTCCGTCGAGATGCAGTCGTCGCGGTTGTAGAGCTGGATCTGCGCGCGCACCTCGCCACTCGGGTCGCCCTCCTCCAGCACGCTCTCGAACTCCACGATCGATGAGTTCGCGTCGCGCAGCGCGATCTCTCGCGCGTACCCGTACAGCGGCTCGAGCTTCTTGATCGAGTAGCTCTCAGCGCCCACGCGCACGCCCTGGCGCACAACCCGGTACAGGTCCACGAACACCCTGCCGCGCAGCAGCTGGTCCAACTCCTCCTCGCGCGTCGCGTGTCGCCCGGCCAGCATCTTGAGGTGCGTGGGCTCGTACGGCGCGTAGTGGTAGATGTGCATCTCCGGGTACTGCTTCCAGCGGC
>JBDTUR010000001.1:0-86046 GCA_040007635.1 Chloroflexota bacterium | reverse complement strand
CCGATAGCTTCACCTGGACGGTCACCAACGCCAACCAGGCACCGGTCTTCAGCACCGAGTTCGGTGATCGGACCGATGCCGAGGGTGCGCTCATCAGCTTCGACGCCGACGCCTCTGATCCGGATGGCACGACGCTGACCTACTCGGCTACCAACCTGCCCAACGGCATCACCATCAACAGCACCACGGGCATCGTGTCGGGCACCCTCAGCACCATCAGCTCGGGCACCTACAACACGGTCATCACCGTCTCCGACGGCTCGCTGACCGACACCGACTCGTTCACGTGGACGGTGACCGAAGCGCTCGTCATCTACGTCGATGACACGTTCACGCGCACGAGCGCCAACAGTTGGGGCAGCGCCACGCCGACCGGCGGCACCTACACACTGACCGGTACCGCGGCCAACTTCGCGGTCAGCGGCGGCGTCGGCTCCATCACCTCACCCAGCGCAGGCGTGCTCCGCTCAGCTCTGCTCAACACCCCGAGTGCGACCGACGTTGATGTGAGCTTCCGCGTCCGCGCCGACAAGGTCGCTGCCGGTGGCGCGCAGTTCATCTATGGCGTCGTTCGCCGCAATGGCAACAATGAGTACCGCGTCAAGCTGCGCCTTGCGGTAAACGGCAATGTCTACGTCCAGGCCAGCACCGTCGTCAACAACGTCGAGACGAGCATCGGCGCTGAGGTCCAGGTGCCCGGCCTGACCCACACCGCCAACGCCTTCCTCCGTTTCCGCGCGCAGGTCAGCGGCAGCAATCCAACGACCATCCGCATCCGCGCCTGGGCCGATGCAGCGGTCGAGCCGAGCACGTGGAACTACGTCCAAACCAACAGCAACGCCAGCCTGCAAGGCGCAGGCGCGCTCGGCCTGCGCACCTACATCGCCTCTGCTACCACCAACGCTCCGGTCGTCTTCGGCTTCGACGACTACCGGGTCACGTCGCTTGGGCCACCAAACCAGGCACCCGTCTTCAGCACCGAGTTCGGCGACCGCACCGATGCCGAGGGCGATGCCGTCAGCCTCGATGCCAACGCGTCTGATCCGGATGCCGGCACGACCCTGGTCTACAGCGCCACCGGACTACCCGACGGGATCACCATCAACAGCTCGACCGGCGTCTTCGGTGGCACCCTCAGCACCCTGAGCTCAGGCATCCACAACGTCGTGCTGACCGTGTCCGACGGCGCCCTGGCCGACACCGACAGCTTCACCTGGACGGTAACGGACAACAACCAGGCGCCGGTCTTCAGCACCAACTTCGGCAACCGAACCGATGCCGAAGGCGCGGTCATCTCACTCGACGCCAATGCCACTGATCCCGATCTCGATGCCCTGACCTATTCCGCCACCGGGCTGCCCAACGGGATCACCATCAACAGCACCACGGGCGTCTTCGGCGGCACGCTCAGCTTCGCGAGTGCCGGCACCTACAACACGGTCATCACCGTGTCCGACGGCTCACTGACCGACACCGACAGCTTCACCTGGACGGTGACCAACACCAACCAGGCGCCGGTCTTCAGCACCGAGTTCGGTGATCGGACCGATGCCGAGGGTGCGCTCATCAGCTTCGACGCCGACGCCTCTGATCCGGATGGCACGACGCTGACCTACTCGGCTACCAACCTGCCCAACGGCATCACCATCAACAGCACCACGGGCATCGTGTCGGGCACCCTCAGCACCATCAGCTCGGGCACCTACAACACGGTCATCACCGTCTCCGACGGCTCGCTGACCGACACCGACTCGTTCACCTGGACGGTGACCGAGCCGTCCGCGGTGACCGTCTACGCGAGCGATCTCTTTGGCCGCACAGTGGTCAACAGCTGGAGCAGCGCGTCGACCGGTGGGGCCTACACCCTGCAGGGCACGGCCGCCGACTACGACGTGACCGGCTCGGCCGGTACGATCACTTTCGGCGCCGGTATCAACCGCTCAGCGGTGCTCAGCAGCGTCTCCGCCCTCGACGTCGATCTCAGCTTCCGCGTGGCGACGAACAGGATGGCTGCCGGTGGCGCACAGTTCATCTATGGCATCGTCCGTCGGGTCAGCTCGACTGCCGAGTACCGCGCCAAGCTGCGCCTGGCGGTCAACGGCAACGTCTACATCCAGGCCAGCTCGGTCGTCAACAACACCGAGACGCCCATCGGCAGCGAGGTCCAAGTGCCAGGGTTGACCTACACCCCGGGCAACTTCATCTGGCTGCGCGCCCAATTCAGCGGCACCAGTCCGACGACCATCCGCGTCCGCGCTTGGGCCGACGGTTCAGCCGAGCCTGTGACTTGGCAGTACAACGCCACCAACTCGGTCGCCTCCCTGCAGGCTGCTGGTGCCGTCGGTGTGCGTGGCTACATGTCCGGTGCGACGACAAACGCCCCGATCCTGCTCACTTTCGATGACTTCCGAGCGACCAGCCTTGGCGGCCCGTAAGGGCTGCTGTAACGACACTGTGAAGGTGGTGTGACCTTCACTGGGGGGGCGTGAATTCTGCGTGTGCGGTGATGCCCGCCTTCATCGTGCCGGAGCGTCGGTCAAGCGAGGCGCTTGCTGTCGGCCAGGTTCCGTTGAGACGATCGCGGTGTCCCTCTGGTGACCGTCGCCCTGACTGGACCCTGCGTCCGCCCGGCTGGGTGACGCCTGCTACGATCCGCCACGTCAATGGATGAGGCGCAGCGCAATACGCCATCGATGACCTTGGCATCATGGTCCGGACGCGATGAGCCGGAAGCGACTGGAGCGCGTCCGAGAACGTTTTCGCTCGGGTTCCTACCCGCGCTCGCGGTCACAACCATGGCAGGTCTGGCTCTGGTCGCCACCGCCAGCCTCGCCGGACGCGCTAACCAGCCTTGGGCCGAGGCCGCCCTGTTCGGTGGTTTCCTCCTCTTGATGGTGCCTATCGCCCTCCGTCTGGTGGCGGAGAGCCCGACCCGCGCCGAGCGTGCGGCTCTGGTGTGCCTCCTGGGCTTGGCCCTTTTCGTCATGAAGCTCCTCCGGGGTCCGCTCGGGGTGTCTGACTACGATGAGTTCCTCCACTGGCGCACAGCCCAGGACATCGTGTCAAGCGGAACGCTGTTCTCGCCCAACAGTCTGCTTGGCGTCAGCCCCTACTACCCAGGTCTGGAGTTGGTCACCACGGCGCTCTCGCAGATGGCCGGCATTCCCATCTTCGAGGCAGGGGTCATTACGCTTGCCGCGGCCAGGCTCACCTTTATGCTCGCCCTGTTCTTCTTTTTCGAGGTCGCAAGTGGCGACGCGCGCGTAGCTGGCTTGGCGGCGCTCATATATATGCTGAATCCCAAGTTCCTCTACTTCGATTCGCAGTTCGCCTATGAGTCCCTGGCGCTGCCCTTTGCTGCCCTAGTGCTTTACCTGCTCGCGCGAAGAGGTCACTCGGGACCGTCCCGATGGCTTGGGTTGACCGTAATCATCATGGTTACCCTGCCCGCGGTCGTGGTCACCCACCACGTCACCTCGATGATGCTGGCCGCGTTTCTAGTGCTGTGGGCCCTTGTCGCACTGATCATGCGGCGGCGCGATCGCCACCAACCAAAGCCGGGCCGTATCGCGCTGTTCGAGATTGCTTTGATCGCCGGCTGGACGCTGACGGTGGCGACAGCCACGATTAGTTACCTGGGTCCGGCGATAACCTCGACACTGACCGAGCTCATTCGACTGATCGGTGGTCAACTCGAGCCCAGAGAGTTATTCGTTGCACGAAGCGGTGCTGTAGCGCCGCTGTGGGAGAGACTCGTGGGCAGCGGATCGGCGGCGGTCATCATCGCCTTCCTACCACTGGGCCTGCTGGTCGTTTGGAGCCGGTTCCGGAATAGCTCAGTCATGGTGGCGCTGGCCCTCGTCGCGGCAGCCTACCCGGCGTCACTGCTGGCCCGGTTCACGAGCGTGGGAGCCGAGGTTGCAACCCGGACGCCCGAGTTCCTGTTCCTGGGGATCGGCGCGGTGGTTGCACTTGGTCTTGCCCGCTTCTCATACCGTGGCCGCTTCAAGAGGCCGGTCCAGTTGGGACTGGTAGCGCTGTTTGTCGCAGTGATTGGCGTGGGCAGCGTTATCGTGGGGGTTCCAACCTGGGTACGCCTGCCCGGCCCGTATCTGGTGTCGGCCGATTTTCGATCCATAGAACCTCAGGGAATCTCAGCTGCCACGTGGGCATACGACATACTGGGCCCGGGCAACAGGATTGCCGCCGACCGCATAAACAGGATCCTTATGGCTACGTACGGTCACCAGACTGTGGTCACGAGCTATGAGACAGGCTTTCCCATTCGTCGTCTCTACCTCGAGCCAGAAATTGGCCCGGCCCATCGGCGGATCATCGCCGAAGGAAGGGTCAAATACCTGCTCGTCGACAGGCGCATGACCACGGCGCCGCCGGCAGTGGGCGTGTACATCGACCGAGGCGAAGAGGCGTTCATCAGCCACGACACAGCGCTCGACCCGGAGTTCCTCGATAAGTTCGATCGCCTGGCCGGGGTGCACCGGATTTTCGACAGCGGCGATATCCAGATCTACGACATCTCGGCCCTCGCCGCGCCTGCGCCATGATCTTCTCTGCCGCCTAGCTCGCGGGACCCGCAGATAAGCCGCGGTGCATGTAGCGGCGCCACAATCGCGGCAACTGAGACGCTTGGCCGCTGACTGCACCTAACCGTATCAACGGGCGTCCTCCGGTACTTCGCTTCGCGGACTATCGGGCCCTCGTGCCGCCTTCGTGCCCAGATTAGGTTTGCTGCACATAAGTCCACGGACTGATCGAAAAGGCACACCCGTCGTGAGGCGGGGCCGCAAAGCCCAGGACCTGCGCAGGCAGGCGGCCGGGCTACCGAAATGGCTGGACCAGGCGAGGCGCCGTCGCGAGTTTGTCGTGAGCTAACGCTCATGCCCAAAACCCCTCCGCCTGGGTCGAGCAACAGTTTGGAGAGGTGATGGCTACCTACAGACGGTCACCCGGCAGGATGCCGCTAGTCGTCGCGACGCGGGTTGCATTCTTAGCAATCATGCTCCTGCTGTCTCAGGCAGCCTGGCCGTTGGTTGTGCCTGCCGACGCCGCCGTGGCCCGCGTACAGGCCGTCGATGACCAGTTCGATCGCGTGGTCCCAGGCGGCTGGGGCCAGGCACCAATCGGTGGGGCCTACAGCGTGGCGGGAGAGGCCCACGCGCTCAGCGTGGAACGCGCCGCAGGGAAGATGACCCTGAGGGCGAGGGGGGCCTGGGCTACTGCCACTCTTTCCGCGCTTTCGCTCCGTGACATCGATCTGCGCTTCCGCGTAGCGACAAGCAAGAATGCCACCGGCAACGGTCAGGTGCTTACCGTGACTACCCGTCGCGTCAGCCATAGCACCGAGTACCGCTCTCGGATCGTCCTTCGACCGAACGGCAGCGTCGTGCTCAGTGCCTTGAGCTTGGTCAACGGCGAACGGCGCCTCCTGGGATCGGCCGTGCCAGTGGCCGGTCTGAACTACCGTGCGAACAGCTTCCTTTGGGTCCGGGTGCGAATTGCCGGCAACTCGCCCACCGAGATCAAGCTCAAGGTCTGGCAGGCAGGCGAGCCTGAGCCCAGCGTGTGGTCGCATTCGGTCAGCGACAGGACCGCTGCGCTGAGCGGGGCCGGCGCTGTGGGTCTTGGCTCGTCCCTCCCGCTCAACGCGGTCAACGCGCCGGTGCGGTTCACCTTCGAGGATTTCGTCGCCAACGCTCCGAATGGTGCCGAAGGCGCAACCACCGGCGATACCTCCCCCGCTTCATACTCATCAGTGGCGGACACTTTTGATAGAACGATAAACAGTGGTTGGGGCAGCGCAGATGTTGGTGGGAGTTATTCGGTCAGAGGGACGGCAGACAACTACTCGGTCCAGAATTCCAGCGGCGTGATGACCAGCCATGTATCGGGGGTCACGCGCTCGGCGCTCCTGACAGGCTTCTCGGCGCGAGACATCGCCATCAGTGTCACGTTCAGCCTAAACAAGGTGCCGATCGGCGGTAGCTACTGGATCTACCTCGTCGGCCGGGGGACCGGAGACAGCGAATATCGTGCGAAGGTTCGAGTGGCTGATACCGGAGTCGTCTATCTCGGGGCCAGCAAGATCGTCGCGGGCGGCCCGGAAACACGAGTGGGGACTGAAGTCGCGTTGGCGACACCCTACGCAGCTGGGGCATCGTGGAGAGTTCGCGCCCAGCTCAGCGGCTCATCCCCCACAGCGATCACCATGATGGCTTGGCCCGTATCGGTAGCCGGCCCGGGCATTTGGCAGTACGTGGGGCAGGACAGCGAGTCCGCACTTCAGTCAACTGGGTTCGTCGGTCTGCGTACGTATGTTAGCCGTTCGTCGAGCAATGCTCCGTTCACGGTCGCCGTGAATGACTACGCGGTGACGACGGCCGACCCCCCGTCAGGTCCGACAGCCACGCCAGCCCCTTCCTCGACGCCCGCCCGGACGGCCGCACCCACAGGCAGTTTGGCGCCAACGGAAGCTCCCGCACGCACCGCAACCCCTAACGCGACGGCGACGGCAACGCCCTCGGGAACCAGCTCCCCCGCCGCGACCAGCTCCCCCGCGCCCACGCAGCCACCCGCGCCGACGCCATCGCCCACGCAGCCACCCGCGCCATCGCCCACGTCTCCGCCGAACCCAACAGCGCCGCCAGGCAGCAACCCCTATTACGTGGCGCCGACTGGCAGTGACGCCAATCCGGGCACCCTGGCGGCACCCTGGAAGACACTCCAGAAGGCAGCTGACACGGTGCCCGCCGGAGCGACCGTCTATCTGCGCGCGGGCACCTACGGCTCGTTCGTGATGCGCCGCTCAGGCACCGCCGCGGCACCGATCACCTTCACCGCGTACGGCAGCGAGAAGCCCGTTGTCGACGGCTATGGTGTGGCGCAGTACACGATCAAGATCGTCGGCGCGGCCTACGTGCGCGTCACCGGCCTGACCATCCGCGGCAGCTCAGGGCCGGCTTACAACAGCGCCGGCATCACTGCCGAGAGCAGCTCATACATCGACATCAGCGACAACCTGATCACCGCCAACAAGGTCTGGGGCGTGCGTTCGTTCAGCTCGACCTATGTCACCATCGATGGCAACGAGGTGTCCCACAACGCGGTCGGCATCTACGTCGGTCGCGCCGGCCAGGGCACGCTCGTGACCGACAACCTGGTCCACCACAACGACAAGATGATCGTCAACACCGCGGACATCGCGGACGACGATGCCGGCGGCGAAGGCATCGCGCTGGTCATGACCACCGGCAGCGTGACCGTCCGCGGCAACTCGATCTGGGGCAACCGGGCGGTCAGCTACGACTACGGCTACGACGGCGGCGCCTTCAGCGTCTTTGGTGCCAGCAACTGGACCATCACCGACAACACGATCTGGGACAACCGCACCGTGCTCGAATCAGGCACGGACGCCAACAAGACGCCGTGCAACAACGGCCGCTTCACGCGCAACGTCATCTATGGTGCGACGACCGTCGATGTCTCGAAGGGCATGATCCTGCGCTGTGCCTCGAACACCATCGTGGCCAACAACACCTTCCACGACCTGCAGGTCTTCGTCTTCGACATCTCCCATAACAAGGGCGGCTGGGGCGCCTCGATCGATGGCCTGCAGATCGTCAACAACATCATCTGGGTCACGAGCGGCAAGGCCTATGGCATCGAGACCTGGCCGCTGCCTGCCTCAGTCGTGATCGACTACAACCTGGTCTACAACAGTGGCTCGGGCTATGTCGCCACCGTGGTTGGCATCGGCGGCACAACGAGCCTCGACACGTTCTCCTCGTGGACCGGTTTTGAGGTGCACGGTATCGTGGTCTCGCCCGGCTTCGTCAATGCCGCAGCGCACGACTATCACCTAACCGCTGGATCTCCGGCTCTGGATAGCGGCCGCAATGTGCCTGGCGTGACCGACAGCTACAGCGGAGCGGCACCGGACAGAGGAGCCATAGAAAGGCCCTAGGCCTCGTCAGTTTTTCATACGAGTTAGCCGAACGGCGCCGTACCATCTAGGGGCACTGGGTCTTCAACCTATACTCAGGCAGAGATGCCAAGCGACGAGTCGCGGCGGCCAGAGCGCCGGGGAGGATCCTTGCGCTACCCCGATTTCTTCATCGTGGGGGCGCCACGCTGCGGCACCACGTTCATGTTCGAGTACTTGAGCCGGCATCCGGATATCTACACGTCGCCGAGGAAGGAGCCGCAGTACTTTGCGACCGATCTCGACTCCGGCAGCTATCTCGACTCCCTCAGTTTCATGCGCGACCGGGACGAGTACCTCGACCTTTTCAGCGGCGCCCGGCCGGGTCAGTTAACTGGTGAAGCGTCGACGTGGTATCTGTACTCGAAGGATGCGGCGCGGAATATCAAGGCGGCAAACCCGCATGCGCACATCATCATCATGCTGCGCGACCCTGTCGAAATGCTCTACTCGCTGCATGGTCGGCGCCTCTACGGCGGCTCAGAGGACCTCACTCGTTTTGAGGATGCCCTGGCCGCCGAAGCAGAGCGTAAGCTTGGACGACTTATTCCTCCCAGAGCTAGGAACGTCAAAGCGCTGTTCTACCGCGAGGTGGGTCGATATTCCGACCAAGTGAAGCGATACCTCGACATCTTTGGCAAACAGCGCGTTCACATCGTTATCTTCGAGGATTTCCGCGCTGACCCGGCGGCGGCATATCGCGGCGTGTTGGAGTTCCTGGATGTCGATGCGACATTCGAGCCTCAATTTCGCGTTGTCAACGAGGGAGTTGCGCGGCGTAGTCGGCGGATCCAGAGGCTTCTCCTGTCACCCCTCGTGATCAGGACGGCCCGATGGGCGTTGCCTCAGAGGGCCCGTCCGCTTGTCGGCCGAGCATGGGACGCAATCAATACGCGCGGCACGCGACGACCGCCTCTGGACGGCGCCGTCGCCGACAAGTTGAGACGAGATCTCTATCCCGATATGGTGCGGCTCGGCGAGCTCATCGGCCGCGACGTGGCCGCGATCTGGAAATAGTCACACCGAGGCCACCATGGCCCTCCGGCCGTAGGGCCATGACTCAGCCGTCGAGCGGTTGCAGGACGACGAACCGGATCTCGTTCTCGCCCGGCTCCTCGTAGAGACGAGCGACGATGGGTCGAGCACGTTGCTCCGGGGTGAAGTTGATCGTCGTTTCCCATGCTTGCGAATCGGCAATGGTGAGGTCGTACTCGTGGATAACGACACCAGCCGAGGTCAGCCTGATGACATAGTCGCCCCCGGGGATCCCGGCGCGCATACCCAGGCTTGCATCGGCAGCTCCGTTTGCGGCCGGCAGCATCCAGAGCTGGGCGGGGGGAGGGCCCTGCATTTGTGCCGTCGCCATGGTGTCCCAGGCCACGATGCCAACAAATGCCACGGCCGCCACACCAAGCAGCGCCGCATCCCAACGTCTGAAGGCGATCGCGCGCCCCGCCCCAATGTGACCTGCAGGTGCCCTGCGCACCGCGGCGGCGGGCGTGAAAAGCACGGTTATCGCCGCCATGACCACAGTCCACGACAGGCTGCCCATGGGTATTGCCGCGAACGCGAGTCCTAGTCCAGCCAACACGGTCAGAGCGATGCTGGAACCTACGGAGATGAGCACCCTCTCAAGGCCGGCCATGTGCGCCGTCGGGAACAGAATGCGGAGAAGCAGGTAGCCCGGCAGAAATAGCACCAGGGGCGCAGTTGGGAACACGCGCACGAAAGGTGGCGCGTTTAGAACCACTGCCTCGACGGCAGCCAAGGCGATGATCACAGCGAACATAAGGTCGTTGTATGGCGCGAGCCGCCTGACCAATATGCCGAATGTCATGCGCCCTTGCCCTTTGGCACGAAAAGAAAGTCGCTCACGTATCGCGGATCGGGCCGCTCGGGGCGCAACTCTGTGCGCGTATAACGTAGTTGGTCGCGTTCAACGTCGAACTGCGCCAGGACCTTTGTTCCGCGACTTGTGATGCAGTACCCCTCGTATCCCCGTGCAAGGAGCCAATCAAAGGTCTCGGCGACGGGCCGCGGCCGGTGTCTCTGCTCGATCTCAACCATGATCACAGGGTGGTAGGCGCGGATCGTCCCCTCGGCACCCATCAGCACCTCATGCTCGTGCCCCTCGACGTCGCATTTGATGAAATTCACAGGCCTTGCCTCCGCGTCGAGCACGCTGTCGAGGGTAGCGAGAGGAACGTCGACCGAGTCGTGAGGGACGGAGTCGATGACTGGGTTCGACAAGCTGCCCATTGCGTCTGTTCTGCGGGCGTCGAGATACGGGCGACGCAGGTGTCCGACGCCTGAGGTGCTGGACACGGCCAAGGAATGGATCGTGATATTTGGATTGCGCCGCGCAACAGCCTTGAGGACACGAACTGCTTCCTCGTTCGGCTCGATGGCGTGAACTCGTCCCGCAGGGCCCACCCGTGCGGCGAGCCGACGGCTGTACCAGCCGCGATGAGCGCCGATGTCCACCGCAACCTGGCCACGGCTCACATGGGCATCGATCACCTTCAACAATGGATCGTTGCGCAGCGTCAGGTAGAGCTCGAATGCGCGCACCACTCCGTAAGGAGCTACACGCAAGAGCCGGTCGCCGATGCCCAAGGCACCGGAAAACATCCGATGCGAAAGGTCCCTGGAACTCGACTGCCGGGCGGCCATCGTTTGCTCCTGACGGCTACGCCGCTCCGCCATGGTGGCAGCGTAGGTTTTCTCTGAGTGCTCGACGAACGGCACTTTGACCTTGGTTACCGCGGATGTTCCATCTTGCGCGTGGTTCGGCCACCCCAACGGCCGGAGGCAGCTCTACGGGCCACCGACAGAATACGGTACACAAGGTGGCTGACCGCGGCAGTGTGGACCTGGCCGAGCTGCTCAAGGCCGGTGACCGCTGGCGCTGACGTGGGGCGCATCGCGATGGCTGTTGGCCGGGGATGACTGCGCGCGGCAGCCGTCGCTAACATGACGTGCGATGTTGAAATCGGAGGCGGCCTGGCTCGGCGCCCAGCTCTCCGCGCTGCCCGTGGAGGCGTTGTCTCCGCTGCTCAACATTGGCAGCGGTCCCCGCCGGCTGCGCGAAGAGGTCCAGCCGTACATCGAGGAATTGGTGTTCCAACCGCAGCTGCGCCGCGGCGTAACAGTCGTGCATAGTGACATCAACGCGGGACCCGGCATAGATGTAGCCGGCGACATCTTCGACGATAAGCACCTAACTCGACTTGCCGCCGTGTCGGCCCGTGCCCTCATATGCAGCAACATGCACGAACACGTCCGGGATCCTGCCGCACTGACCCGCAGGTATATGAGCCTCCTCCCGGCGGGCGGTTACGCAGCCGTCACAGTCCCATATAGCTTTCCGTACCATCGGGACCCTATTGATTCCCTCTTCCGTCCCGATCTTGCCTCTCTTAGGGCGCTCCACGAGGGCACCGAGGTCGTGGCCCAGGAATGCGTCGTGGACAAGACCTACGCCGACGAAGTCCATGAGCGTCCGCTGCGGCTGCTCGCCGACTTGGTTCGTCTGCCAAGGGTTATCCGGGATACCGGCGGCCTAGCCTATTGGCGCCCCTTCTGGCTCCGTCGCCATTACCTCGTGAGCTGCTTGATGGTTCGAAAAGAAGGCCCGCCTGGCTAGATCAATTGGCCGTATCGCCGCTGATTCGACGGGCAAATCACGCTGTGGTCGGGAGATAGCCGAGGAACCTCGTTAGATCAGCTTCGCTGCGGCAGTGGACCACCTTGTCTCGGTAGGGAGCCAAGAATCTCTCGGTCGCGGCCCGGCTAACGGCCATCGCGCCCACGCCATCCGTCGTGCGATGGTACGTACGCGACTCGGGGATTGCCCGTGCCAATTCCGACACACGTCGCGCGTAGTCGCGCCAGCGAGTGAACTTGCGGCGGCCCTTTTGACGGCGTGCCTCGGCGATCGCGTCCCTGACGAAGCGCTTGACGATGTTGCCGCTCGACCGTCGCCAGGACACGTGGTCAAGCCATAGCACAATGTCAGCGGCCAGGGCCAGGTCGCTCGTCCAGTCAAGATGAATTCCTTCGGCGATCCATCGAGATTGGGTCAGAATCGCGCGGATGTCCGCCATCCGTTCGGCAGGGGTGCGTTCTGGCCCGGTTCCGCCTCCCTCGCGGGCCACTTCGTCCAGGTGGTATACGGGAACGCCAAGTCGAATGGCGAGGCGCTGCGCCACCGTGGACTTGCCGCTGCCTGACCCGCCGACAATGAATACTCGGTTCGGAGGAGTGCCCTGAGGGGATGGAGGCGAGCTCTCGAGTCGCGAGGGTAGACCCTCATGTGCAGCCGCCGGAGGCATGCGCCGGACCCGGGTCACGCTGCTCCCGTGGCCAGCTGCCGGTAGATCCCTTCCAGGCGATCGATGACTGTTGTCGCCATGAACGAGACTGCCCGCCGTTGCGCCGCCTCTCCCATGCGCCGCCTCATCGCCTCGTCGTCAAGCAGCGTGATGAGGGCACGGCGAAGCTGGTCGGCGTCGCCCGGCTCGACAAGCAGGCCAGTTGCTCCGTCATCGACCATCTCGGAAAGGCCGCCGTTGCGTGACGCGACGAGTGGCACGCCAGATGCCATTGCCTCAAGGGCGACCGTGGGGCAGGGATCTGGCGCCACCGAGGGCACGATTCCAATCGTGGCCCGTCGCCATGCCGCCATCACTGCTGCGTGCGGCACATCCTCCTGGACAATCACCTTTGGCGGAAATCGACGTGGCGTATCTGACCATTTGGTTCCAATCACCACGAGTGGCGGGGCGCCCTCGAGCCGGTTGTAGGCTTGGAGCAGGACGTTGATCCCCTTGTGAGGTCGCAACGCTCCGACAAACAGGCAGAAAGGCCCCTCCGGAAGCAGCGACCCGTAATCCGACGGCGCGCTGGCCTGTGCCACGTCGTCGGGTACGAAGTTGGGCAGGACCTGAAATGGGAGGCGGAGGCGTTCAAGATCATTGCCGACCGCAACCGCATGGCTAACGGGGAGGAACATGTCAACGGCCGACCGTCGTCCGCCGCGCGTCAGCCAGTTCCCGATAGTGATCGTCATCCCCTTGGCCGCACCGTAGTTTGAAGCGGCGCACCTGAGGCACTTCGAAAACCCCGGCCCCGTGCATTCGCGGGAGTAGTACATCAGGCTTCGTTTCGCGCAGGTCATGTCGTAGCCATGAAGCGTCAAGACCAACCTTGCTTTGCTCCAAGCCTTCAGCGGCACGACCGAATCCACCATCCAGTTATGGGCGTGGATGATCTCTGGCCGATCGGCTTTGATGATGCGGCGCAGCGACCGCATGACCGCCGGATCCGGCAAGGGAGGGGAATAGGGACGACCACCCATGCCGAGCAGCGAGGTGGCCCGCCATGCCGTGCTGCGCAGACGGTGAACGCGGACCCCGTCCTCGTCCGCGACCTCGGCGCGCTCCGGGTGATGCATCGAAACCACTGTCACGGCATGACCACGCTGGGTCAGGCCTCGGCTGAGGTTGCGCACGTGCTGCTCCACTCCACCGATATACGGCGGGTACATGTCTGAGAGCATCAGGATGCGCATCAGCCCGTCAATACGTCCCTGTACAGTTCGACGAGCTTCGCGGCGCAACCATCCCAGGTCGGCAATCTGAAATCTGCCGGAGCGGGCGAGCGCAGTTGCTCCACGATGGCGCGAGCGATTGCCGTCGGCGAGCTGTCAAGCGGTATCACGTGAGCCAGTCCACGCCTGCCTAGCTCGCTCAACCCTGAGGTGTCAGCGACCAGAACTCGACGACGCAGGGCGAGCGCCTCCATAACCGAGACGGGGTTTCCTTCGTAGGCGCTGAGCAACGTGACCAAACCCGCGCGTGCCACCGTTGACGCCATGCCCGATCTATCTGTGGGTGGAATGCTGCGTATCTCAACGCGGTCGGCCACCTCATACGATTCGGCCAAGCGCCGCAGCTCGGCCTCGTACGGCCCGCTGCCGACGATCAGGAGATGAATGTCCGGGATGTCTGCGAGGACGTGCGGTAACGCGGCAATGACCAGATGATGGCCCTTGTACCGTTCCAGTCGACCGACCGACAAGACGAGGCCCGGATCCTCCGCAGGCGCCGGCTGATCGGCCGGCAACTCGATCTCTGCGCCGTTGGGAATGATCACGAATCTGCTCGCCGGGACCCCCAGTCTCGCAGGCAGGGTCGAGGCTTCGAACTCAGATACCGCGATTAGACGACGGGCGTGCCTGAGGAGTGGGCTCAACAGTCGAAGCTGGGTGGAACGAAAGCGGTTGCGAAGTCGTGAGCCGTGACCACCACTGTGAAACGTCACCACGAAAGGAATGCCAGACCGCGCTGCTGCGAGCATGGCCAGTGGCGGGACCAGCGTCTGATATGCATGGCAGTGGAGAAGGTCCCATTTTCCCTGCCTTATTCGACGGTAAATGGCCGGGGCGAAGTAGTAGTCACTTCGCGACGGGTAGGCCCGCACACGCTCAATGCGGACTCCATCGCGGAGCTCCGCCGTTGGGAGCAGGCCGGTCCGATCGGTGGTCAGGATGGTGACTTCGAATCCGGCCCTCGCTATACGCGGCGCCACCTCGTTGAGGTGCGTTTCCAGGCCGCCCATCACCGGAAATGCGTTGGGCGCGACCAAGAGGAGCCGCACCCCTGTAGGCATGATCATGTGTTCATTCGGCCAGTCCGCCGTCAGCGCCCTGACACGCCTGCCCTCGGCTCGCCGCGGCGCATCGCGACGAGCGCCACAATGACGCCAGCGGACGGAGAATCATTGGCCGGAGTTGGACCATTGGGAGGACAGCAGTGCACGCGGTCATCCTAGCCGGAGGCCTGGGCACTCGCCTTGGCCCTTTGGTACGCGACCTGCCCAAGCCCATGGTCGAGATTGCGGGCCGCCCATTCCTCGAGTACCTGCTCATCCAACTCCGAGGCCAGGGGTATCGCAAGGTCGTGCTCTGCACCGGGCATTTGGGAGAACTCGTGATGACCCACTTCGGACGCGGTGAATCAATGGGCCTGGAGCTGCGCTACTCGCAGGAACCGGAGGCGCGCGGTACCGCAGGGGCGATCAAGTTCGCCGAGCCGCTCCTGAGCGGTGATCGCTGGTTGGTTATGAACGGCGATTCGTTCTTTGACATCGACATAGGGCTGGCTGTGCATTCCCACGTTGGCAGCGGGGCGATGGCGACCATCGCTCTCGCTCGCGTCGATAACGCCAGGCGCTACGGGACCGTAAGGCTGGGAGAAGGGGAGCGAATCGAGGAATTCTCCGAAAAGACCGCCGACGCAGACGCAGGGTCGATGATAAACGGCGGGATATACGTGCTCGAACGGACGATCCTTGATCTCATCGCTCCCGATCGACCGGTTTCGCTCGAGCGTGAGATTTTCCCCTCCCTGGTCGGCCACGGGCTTCACGGGGTGGCCTTCCAAGGTGCTTTCGTCGACATCGGAGTACCAGAGGACTACCTGCGCCTTCACCGCTCGCCCGGCCCACTGCTGCGCGTCGCAGCCCGGAGCTAGCCGGAGCGTCTTTTTTCGGGACCGAAGAGTGCGGCCTCGACCAACTCGCTCCAGATGTGGCCGATCATGATGTGGCTCTCCTGGATGCGGGCCACGTCGTTCGACGGAACTCGCACCCAGTGGTCCGCCTCTTCCTTCGCCCGGCCGCCGTCAGCACCGGTCATCGCGACAGTGACCATGCGCGCTCGGCGAGCTGCGCGCAGCCCCTCGATGACGTTGGCCGCGTTGCCGCTGGTCGAGATGCCTACAGCCACGTCACCGGCGCGGCCAATCGCCACCAGCTGACGTGCGAAAACGGCATCGAAGGAGTAGTCATTCGAGATCGCAGTTAGCGCCGAAGTGTTGACCGTCAGGGCGTGGGCCGCCACCCCCGGGCGTTCGAGGTAGAAGTGACCCAGGAACTCGGCGGCGATGTGCTGTGCATCCGCGGCGCTGCCGCCGTTGCCGAATAGGAGCAAGGCGTGTCCGCTGCGGTAAGCGTCGATCAGTTCGCTGGCGACGGCGACACATTCGCCCAGGTCCTCGAGCAGGGCACTCTTCGCCTGGACGCTTGCCTCGATCTGCCGGCGGAAGTGTTCGGCGAGGTCAGCTCTGGCTTCGCCGCTCGTCGACGTCACCCGGCCGTTACCGACGCCCTTTTCTCGCCAGTGCCAACCGTGATCCGTTCGGTCTTGCTCACTCTCGAAGTGTACTGACCCTTAGTCGAGCTGCTCAATCAGCCGTTCATACGCGTCCGCCGTCTGTGCCCACGTGTGGGGATGTGCGAATCGCCTGCCAGCGAGCGCAGGCACTCGCTTGATGGCTTCCATGAGCGCCATGGGCTGGCCAGGTGGAACGAGCGTGATCCCCTCGTAGCCATTGGCAGCCTCGGCATTGCCGCCAACGTCCGTCATGACGATTGGCAGCCCATAGCCCATGGCCACGTGGAGCGGCCCACTGAGCGAGGAACGCAGATACGGCAGCACGACCGCGTCTGAGCCCCTGAGATAACCGTGCAGCTCGGCGTCGGTCACGTAGCGGTTGATCAGCGTGATGCGGTCTCGTCGAGGACTACGCGCGATCAACTCCGAGGGCAGTGCCCAGCCCTCCCATGTCTCGCCGACAACCGTGAGCCAGTAACGCCCGATCTCACCTTCCGGAATGGCCTCGAAGGCCCGCACCAGGTCCTCCAGGCCTTTGTAGGGGCGGATGACGCCGAAGAAGAGCAAGTTGAATGTCTCGTCGGGCGCTTCACGCAAACGTTCCAGACGCGTGGCATCGCTCTGGTAGTGGTCGTGCGGGCCGTGGGGCAGCACAGCCAGCGGACGGTTGCCCACCGACCATGTATCGATGGCGAGCTGCCGGTCAAAGTCCGAGTGGACGGCGAAGGCATGAGCCAGACGCATCATGATGGGCGTCACCGCCCGCACGTAGCGCCGAGCTGGCGCGATGCGCAGCTCCTCTGTCGCAATGATCTCGTGGAACTCGACAATGACCTTGGCGCGCCACAGCCTGGCCAGCAGGGCCAGCGCGACATAGCTGTGCAGGACGGTGCCGGTCCACCACTCGAAGATGACAACGTCCGGTCGCCTACCCAGCAGAAACCAGGCCCCCCGCAGCATGCTCGGCAGCCAGTACCAATCGATGCCGTCGAAGACAGCCACGCGCTGGTCGCGGTCCAACTTGGTCAGGTCGGCCCCGACCCGCTTCCAACCCGGATACAGCCTGGCCGGGATGAGGCGACGCATGGTGATCAGGCCCACTCGGTTGCGCTCGACAAGGGCGTTTGCCAGGCGCACGGAGTAGATGCTGATGCCGCTTAGGAAATGCGTACCCGAGCCGACGACGACAACGCTGCGCCTGCGTCCGTCCCTGCCGATCATCGGCCGCTGCCTTCCGCGCCATACAGCAGGCCGCCGTGGCGAACGAGCTCGAGCAGCGACGGTGCGCGTCCCTCCAGGATGTAGGCCCGTGCTTGCGCGTCGCGTTCGGTAGCAGCGGCATGCTCGTTGTCGCCCACAAGCCATAAGCGCATGCCCAGTCGCCGCCCGGCCTCTAGGTCCGTCAACGAGTCGCCGATCAGGTCGGAGTTCGGAAAAGAGATCCAGGGATGCTCGCGCTGGGCGCGCAGGAAGAGGCCCACGTCCGGCTTGCGGCAGTCGCATTCGCCGGCATCGTGGGGACAGACGTAGATGCCGCCCAGCTGCACCTCCACGGCGGCCAGTTCGGCGACCAGTTGGGCATGGATTTTCGCAAGATCGGTAGGCCGGATCAGGCCGCGCGCGACTCCGCGCTGATTTGTCACCAGCAGCAGAGTAGCCCCGCTGGCGTGGAGCTCCGCCAGCGCCGTGAGGGCACCGGGCAGGAATCTGAACTCGGACCACGAGCGAACGTATGCACCATCGGGCGGCTTGTGGTTTATGACCCCATCGCGGTCGAGGAAGACCGCCCGCCGGCCGGGCTTGTCAGTCGCCATCGGCTCCGTTGACGCGCCATGTCTGGAGTCCCAGGGGTTCGAGCGCCACCTTCTGGATCTCGCAGCCCAGGCTGCGTAGCCTCTGCGCCACGGCGTGCTTGCGGTCGAAGCGGCAATACAGGAGCATGTAGCCCCCGCCGCCAGCGCCGGTGATTTTGCCGCCCAGCGCACCCTCGCGTCGGGCGATGTCATACAGCTCGTCCAGCTCCGGGCTCGAGATTCGGTTCGACATCCGCTTCTTGTGCTGCCACTCAAGGTCTAGTAGTGCCCCGAATTCGTCCAGATTCCGGCGCAGCAGCGCGTTCTTCATCTCTGTCGTCAGCGCCTTAAGGTCGCGCAACGCGGAGATGGTGTCAGCGTCGCGGTCCTCGTAGCGACGCACCTGATCCTCGATGATGTGCGCGGACAGTCGCACCCGCCCCGTGTCACAGAGCAACATGTTGTACTCGAGCTCGTTGGCGATGTCGGGACTGATCTTGAGCGAATTGACGACGACGCGGTCGCTCAGGAACTCGATGAAATTGAAGCCGCCGAACGCCGCCGCGTACTGATCCTGCATACCGCCTTGGATCCCCAGGTCGACCCGCTCGATGGCGTACGCCAGTTCGGCGACTTCATAGTCGGTCAACGGGAGTCCGTGGAAATCCTTGAGTAGGCCAACCAAAGCGACCATCATCGCCGACGATGAGCCGAGGCCCGATCCAGGCGGCGCGTCCGTATGAAGAAACAGGTCGTAACCGCCCTGGTGATCGCCCGCGAGGCGCTTGATTGCTGCCTTGGGCAGATCCATCTGGCCGTCGTAGGTCAGCGCCTCGCGCGAGCCATAACTGAGGGAGACGCCAAAGTCGAGCGATTCGATGCGGATCTGACCGTCGCTGCGTGGCCGGAGAGTGCCCCATGCGTAACGATCGATGGTGGAGCTGAGCACACAGCCGCCTTCCATCTGGGGAAAAGGTGAAACATCCGTGCCGCCGCCGGCAAAGCTGATGCGTAGAGGCGCCTTGGCTCGGATGAGAGTGGTCATGTCGGTCCCTGGTTGGTTGACTTACGGCGCAGGGTAGTCCCAACGAGCCGGGAGGCTAGCGCCATTGGGTGGCACTGTCGAGGCGAGAGGCCCCGCCATTCTTCACGCCCAGCGGTCGCCGTTGCCAACTGTCAACCCTTCAGCGGGTGCTCGTGCGGCCCTTAGCCATCAATCACCCCAACTTGCGCAAGCGGGGGTCCGCATAGGACGGATTTGCCATCGGAGGAGATACCATCGGCATCCCCACGCCAGGTTGATAGGGAGACGGGGTTGAGGAGCCAGGCAATCCGGACGACCCGGGTCTTTCAGGCCATAGCGATCGCAGTCGTTCTGGGTCTTGGCTTGCCGGCGACCGCCGCGCAGGCCTTGGTAACCGGGCCGCCGGCCACTGGCGGCCAGGCGTCCACCGGTGTCACATTCGCTGCTGACAGTTACTCGCGGGTCGCGAGCGGCGGTTGGGGTACCGCCGACGTCGGCGGCAGCTACACCCACGCCGGATCGTCGAGCTTTTCGGCCGATGGGTCGACAGGCCTGGTCGCTCTGCCGACAGCCGGAGCCGCGAGGGCGGCAACGTTGGAAGCCGTGTCAGCCCTGGACGTGGATGTGGTCGTACGTGTCCGAACGTCCAAGATCGCTACGGGAGCCGGGCAGATCGGATACGTGGTTGCTCGGCGACACCTGGCCAGCAATTCCGAATACAGCGCTCAGATCCTCTTTGCGTCGGACCGCAGTATCAGCTTGCGTGCGCAGCGCGTGCTGAACGGTGCAGGCACCGGATTTGGCAACTGGACGCAAATCCCAGGGTTGTCCCACAGCGCCAACACGTGGTACTGGTTCCGCGCACAGTTCGAGGGCACCAATCCGACCACGATTCGCAGTCGGGTGTGGCCCGATGGACAACCTGAACCGGTTGGCTGGACGTTCGTCGCCGCCGACTCGTCCGCGGCGCTGCAGTCGTCGGGCAGCGTCGGACTTCGCGCCTACAACAGCAGCAGTGCCACCAACGCGCCAGTCACTTTCGGCTTCGACGACTACCTGGCAACGCCACCGCAATCAAGTCCTCCAGTTGCGCCGACGGCGGACTTCGACCATGCGCAGCTGCCCTGGTCGCGCGAGCTTCGGTTTGCCGACACCTCCACCGGCGGACCCACATCGTGGTCGTGGGACTTCGGCGATGGCCAGGCTTCGAGCTCTCAGAACGCCACGCATACGTACGCCACATCGGGGACTTACCTCGTCACGCTGGTCGCGTCGAACGGCGCCGGCTCGGACGAGGTGACGCGGACGATGACAGTCGACCCACCGTTGGCGCCGCCGGGGAGCCCGCTTGGGCTTACGGCGACTCCTGGGGACGGTCAGATCCAACTGTCATGGCAACCGGTTGCCGGCGCGGCCGGATACCGAGTCTATCGAGATGGGGTGCCCAGCGTCTCCCCGCAGACCTTCACTGGCGCGGGAGACATCGCGGGCTGCGGCACAGCGGGCGATGAGGCCACTGCGCAGCTGCTCGACAATGTCACCGGTTGGGTGTGGACAAGCGGCGACAACGTCTATGACAACGGCGCGCTCAACGAGTTCCGGCAGTGTTATCAGCCATCCTGGGGGCGCCACTGGGCGCGCACGTTTCCGACGATCGGCAATCACGAGTACAACACCCCAGGGGCCGCCGGTTACTTCGACTACTTCGGCGCGATTGCCGGCGACCGTGACAAGGGCTACTACAGCTTTCAGTTGGGCTCGTGGCTCGTCTTGGTACTCAACAGCGAGTGCTCGTACGTTGGCGGCTGCTATGCCGGATCGGCACAGGAACAGTGGCTGAGAGTCCAGCTTGCAAGTCATACCAATACCTGCACCTTGGCCATCTGGCACGAGCCCCTCTTCACTTCGGGGACGTCCCACACGCCGAGCGAGTATGTGCGGCCGCTGTTCAAGGCGCTCTACGAGGGCAGCGCGGACCTGGTGCTCACAGGCCATACACACAATTACGAACGCTTCGCGCCGCAGACTTATCTCGGCGCGCTTGATACCGTCCGAGGTATCCGCCAATTCGTCGTGGGCACGGGTGGCGAGAGCCACGCTTCAATGGGCACGCCGACTGCCAACAGCGAGGTTCGAAACGACGATTCCTATGGCGTGCTCAAGTTGACGCTGCGATCTGCTGCATATGACTGGCAGTGGATGCCCCAGGCGGGCAAGACGTTCACCGACACGGGCAGCAAAGCGTGCCACGACTCGCGCGGGGCAGTCACCACGACCGGTCCACTCAACGGTGCTCTGCTGGGTCAGCCGAGCTTCGTCGACACCACGGCGCTGAACGGGACCGAATATCGCTATGTTGTAACCGCCCTCGACGGTGCTGGGAACGAATCGATACCCTCGGCGCCGGTCTGGGCAACGGCCAGTAGTGGGTCACCACCGCCGCCGGTGGCCGACTTTGCGTTCAGCCAGCAGCAGGGCACGCTGAGCGTCAACTTCGATGACGCCTCGACCAATTCGCCGACCTCGTGGAACTGGGATTTCGGCGACGGCGCCTCCTCAACGACTCGGAATCCGTCGCATTCGTACGCTGCTCCGGGAACATACGGCGTCACCCTTACGGCAGGCAACGGCGGTGGCTCGAACAGCGTCACCAAGACCGTCGGTGTGCAGCAGCCGTCGTCCGCCGCCATTGCGAACGACTCCTTCACGCGCACCGTCTCCAACGGATGGGGTTCAGCCACTCTGGGCGGCGCCTACACACTTGACGGCACGGCAACCAACTTCAGCGTTGGCGCGGGGGTGGGCAACATCGTGCTACCCAGCGGCGGGACAACCCGAGCCACGCGGCTCAACAACGCCAGCGCCAGGGACGTCAAGGTGCTCTTCCGAGTGCGCGCCAACAAGCTGCCCAGCACTGGTCACCAGCTGTACGTCTACGGCGAGGTGCGGGGCAACGCTAACAGCGCCTACCGGCCCAAGCTGATCATCAACTCCAACGGCAGCGTAATGGTCCATGCCGGCGCCGTAGTCAATGGGTCAGAGTCGTCAATCGCGCCAGCGGTCGTCGTGCCCGGCCTGACCTACAGCGCCAATTCCTGGCTGTGGCTACGCGCTGAGATCACCGGCGCCAGCCCGACCACGATTAGGCTCCGCGTTTGGGCGGACGGTCAGACCGAGCCGAGCGCGTGGCAGTTCACCGCAACCAACTCGGTTGCTGTGCTCCAGACTGCCGGCGCGGTCGGCGTGCGTGCTTATGTGGACAGCATCGCCAACTGGCCGATTACGGTCAGCTTCGACGATTTCGTCGTGACGACGCCGTGATTTTGCGGGCGTCCGCGTTGCTTTGTTACACAGGGCGGCTGCTACCCGCGCATAGTCCCATCGACGGCCCACGTCCGCTCCCGTAGCATGGCGATTCGCCACGGCAGGAAAGGACTCTAGCTGGCCTTGGGTACGTCAGGAGACTCGGAGCAGCCGCCATCCCACGGGCCGGACCTGTTAATGCGCGCCCGCCGTCATAGTGCGGCTCCCATGCGGCGCGTCAGAACGCTGCCCTGGTCAGACAAGTCGATCGTGCTGGTAACCCTGCTCGTTGTCTCTGCTCTCGCGCCCGCTTGGCTGGATCCTGCGACGTTTGCCGCACCGCGGACGCCCGCCCCGGGACCGGTGTCACCGGCGGCGCGGACGCCCGACACACACCCACAGGGGTCGCCCATCGTTGTGGGGCCGTCTGTCGTCATCGCGAGCGATACTTTCTCGCGAGCCGTTGATGATGGTTGGGGTGCGGCTGAGGTTGGCGGAGAGTACTCGACCAGCGTCGGCGTAGAACGCTTCGGGGTTGAAACGGGCAACGGGCTAGTTACCTTGCCGATCGCCGGCGCTACGGGGAGCGTCGTCTTGCCCACCGTGTCGGCGCGCGACGTCGACATCAAGTTCGGGGTCAGAGTCGATGAGCTGCCACAGGGCGAAGGATCTTTGTTTGTGTACGCACTGCTGAGGTCGACCGTCGCGGGACTGGCTTACCGGCCCAGGATCCGCATCGATGCCGGTGGCGCCGTATTTGCCCACGTGGGCTTGCTGTTGGCAGGCGGATCACAGTCGCTAGGCAGGGAGGTGCTTGCCCCTGACGTGAGGGTCACCCCGGGTAAGCTGATCTGGCTGAGAGCCCAGGCAACTGGAAGCGATCCCACCTTGGTTCGCGTGCGAACGTGGGAGGATGGTCAGGAGGAGCCGAGTTATTGGCACTTCGCGGTGATCGACTGGACCGGCAGCCTGCAGGGCAGCGGATCGGTGGGCCTCTCCGCCCTCGCGGGTCTCAGGACCGTCGGTTCGCCCTACGAGTTCGCTTTCAGCGGGCTGCTTGCGGCAACTACAGACCAGCCTTGAATTAACCGAGCTTAGAAGACCATGGCCCTAGAAACGACGCCGGTAGGGCAAGCTGCCGCGGCTTCTACCCAACTTCCGGCCGAGCTTGAGCATCCCCCCGCTCGCCGACTTTATGTTGCCGGCGGCCAGCAAAGAACGCTGCGTCCAATGTCAGTAGGCATGGGTGGCGGCTGGTATGAATACCAGAAGGCGATCATTCTCGAACTGGACACGACAACGGGCCAGGCGAGAACGGCCGTGGAGTATGTGTCACCACCCGAGGCTACCGCGGAGGAGCAGCCCGCGATCCTATTCAAGTCGGGCACACTCGACGGCGATCGTCTCTATATATGTACCCAGACAGAAGTGATGGTCTATAGGCTGCCCTCGTTCGAGAGACTGGCCTATGTTTCGCTGCCGATGTTCAATGACGTTCACCACGTCCGGCCCACGCCAGAGGGAAACCTGCTGGTTGCCAATACCGGTCTGGACAGTGTTGTCGAGGTAACCCGGGCCGGCGAAGTCGTACATAACTGGAATGTACTGGGCGAGGATCCCTGGGCACGATTCTCGCGCGACGTCGACTATCGGCGAGTGAAGACCACGAAGCCACACTATGCCCACCCCAACCACGTTTTCTACATCGGCAACGAGCCATGGGCCACGCGCTTTGAGCAACGAGACGCTATTTCGCTCGTCGATCCATCGAGGCGGATCGACATCGGCCTGGAGCGATTGCACGACGGTATCGTTGCGGACGGACGCGCCTATTTCACGACGGTCAACGGACAGTTGGTAATCGCCGACATCGTGAGCCTCAAGGTCGTCGAGGTCATCGATCTTACCAGCGCGCATCCTCCTGACATGCTGCTCGGTTGGGCGCGCGGCCTGCTGATCGACGGCGACCACGCGTGGGTTGGGTTTTCACGCATACGGCCAACCAAGTTCCGTGAGAACGTGGGCTGGGTCCTGCGCGGCCTGAAGCGCGACTTCGGGACCCACGTTGGCTGCTATGACCTTAGGACGCGGCAATTGGTCGCACAGATCCTGCTAGAGCCCTACGGGTTGAGTGCGGTCTTCGGCATCTTTCCCGCCGCCTAAGCCCTAGTGTGAGGTTAGGCCGGGTTCGGAGCGGTAACCGTTGCCGCCAGCCAACGCCAAACCTTTCAGTAGTGCCAAAGTACCCCTGCCTGCCTTGACTTTCGTTCGGGCGGGGCAGACGATGCCTCTAGTCGAGGAGGGGGTCCCTCCAGCCGTCTTGCGGCGCTGCTGCGCGGATCACCCACGGTATCAGGGGTTTACCAAATGTCCCGATTTGTCATCGCCTCGGTCACGGTCGCGTTGACCGCACTGTTTCCGATGGGGAGCCTGGCAGCTGAGAACACCCAGACGAGGACGCTCACCGTCGCGGCTCCAACTCGTGTCGAGTTGGATACGAGTACCGCTCTGGAGTTCCGGTTGCCCAAGAACGCCGCCGCGGTGGACGGCCGGATCCTATTCGACTCCGGCGCGGCTGAGCTGCTCGCCGTCGCGCCCAAAGACGGCGGCACTTCGCTCACGCCGGTCGAGATCCCTGGCGGCGCAGCCTTCGGTGCTTATGGGCTGAAGTCGTCTGCGGGCCAGACCGTGCTGCGCGTGCTGATGACGCCGCACGTCGCCGGCGCGGTGGAAGTGCGCATGGTCATTGATTCGGCGTCCGACACGAATGGCCGCCGCCTGACGACAAGGTCGCTGGCCGCCGTGGCCAACCTGAATGTCGCGGGCGATACAAGGTTCGTCCCTGCAGCACAAGCGACCCCGCGACCCGTCCCACTTCGCGCGGCGGTAGAAACGCGTGGGTTGTTCGGCGAGAACCGGATTAGCCCGAAGGATCTGGACATCGTGCGCGCGGGCTGGGAGCTGGCCCGTGAGCGTGACGAGGCGTGTGGCGCTGACCTCGCCGCGTATGCTGACGCGAACGGCGACGGATGCGTCGACATCGTCGACATCCAGGCTCTCGTGGCCGCTCAAGGAGCCCGAGTCAGCTCGGCGCAACATCTCATCCCGGCCGCGACCACAGGTGCCGTTGAGCGCCCCTCGAGCCTAAACGCCCCCGCTGCCTTCGCCGGTCCGATTTTTACCGTGAACAACACGGCGGACACGGCCGATACCAGCCCGGGTAACGGAATCTGCGCCGACAGCCAAGGTCGTTGTACCTTGCGTGCGGCAATCACCGAGGCCAACTGGGTTCATGGTCCGGCGCGAATCGAATTCCAGATCGCGCCGGGTGGCCTGCAGACCATCACTGTTGGCACCTCACCCCTGCCGATCGTCCAGAATCGCAACGGCGGCATCCAGATCGATGGTTACACGCAGCCTGGCAGTTCGGTAAACACTGCGGCTTACGGCTCGAACGCGGTCCTGAATATCGCCGTGGTAGGTCCCGGGACCACCAAGTCAGTCAACAATCCGTTCCGCATCACGAGCGCAAACAACGTCATCCGCGGGCTTGCTTTCAGGACTTTCTACCGACCGATCATCATCGATGGCACCGATGCCCAGAACAACCAAATAATCGGCAACTGGTTTGGATTCAGTCCGAACGGTACGACAGCGACTAACAGTGCCGCGTACGATATCTTGCTGAATACAGGTTCGAATCACAACATAATTGGCACACCCGCGCTGGCCGACCGGAATGTGATCGGCCGCGCCGGTCAGGGCGTCCATTTATACGGTGCTGGGACGCAGTACAACGTCATCCAGAACAACCTCTTCTGCATGCGACCCGACGGGGTTGCAGATAACAATGCGCTGTGCAGCACGGCTGTGGACCACAACTCCGGACCGCAATACAACATTACGGGCGGTTTGGGACCGAACGAAGGAAATATCATCGGACGGACCACGCTCAATGGTATCGAGCTGTCACACGGCTGGAATCCGGCTGGCTCCCCGGGGCAGACTGACGATACTTGGGCCGTAAGCCACAACGAACTGCTCGGCAACTGGGTCGGCTTCCGACACGACGGCGCGTACGATGCCGCCTTCCGCTCGGCCCAGAGTAGTCCCGGTTCGGGCGACAACGGCAACGGAATCAACTGCTACGACGGTTCGAGCTACAACCTAATCGAAGGCAACTATGTGTCCTCGGTCTGGGACGGCATCCAGATTCTGTCAGGCAATTCGACAGGCAACGTCGTTCGGGGCAACATTGTTGGCCAGTCGCCGTTGGGCCAGGCGGCACCGGTAGGGCGCTACGGCATAGTCGTGAGAAATGCGACGAAAAGTAACGTGATTGAGGGGAACGCGATCCGCAACACGACCTCCTATGGCATCGGCCTGATCGAACCTAACGTGCGTTGGGTGCGAATTACGCACAACATCATCACCAACTCATCGGCCAAACCGATCCACCTACAGCCATACGCCAACGATCCAACCACTGGCGCCAATGTGCTGTTGGCCCGTCCGGTCATCGCCTCGGCAACGACGGTCTGGATCAGCGGCACCGGCATCGAGGGCGCCACGGTTGAGGTATACCGCGCCGATCGCGCTGCCGGGCTCGTAGGCTTGCCGACCGAATATCTCGGTTCGGCGGTCGTCTCCGGCGGTGCATGGCAGCTGCCCGTCTCCGCGCTCGCGGCCGGTGATCGTGTCACGGCCCTTCAGATCGCTACTAACGACAACACGTCAGAGCTGACCCAGAACGTTCTGGTTTCTGCTGCGTCACCGCCACAACCGCCCGTGGCGGACTTCGCATGGGGACAGCGGGCCTACAGCACGATAGTCGACTTCACCGACGCCTCGACCGCTGTCGTGACTTCGCGGAGCTGGAACTTTGGTGACGGCACGCCCACGTCTTCGCAGCAAAACCCCGCCCACACTTACGCCGCAGCCGGCACGTACACCGTGACGCTTACAGCCACCAACCAGGGCGGCTCGGATTCCGAGGCCAAGCAGATAAGCGTGTCGGTGCCGCCACCGCTACCGCCGGGCGGCCTGTTCGCGGCCGACTCGTTCAGCCGCAGCCTTGGCAGTGGTTGGGGCGATGCCGACGTGGGCGGCGCGTATTCGCTGCAGGTGACCGCCGGCAACTACAACACGAGCCAGGGCGTGGGCGACATGATTGTGCCCGCGGCAGGCAACACGCGCTCGGCAATCCTCGATGGCATTTCCGAGGACGACGTCGATATCAGTTTCCGAGTCAAGGTCGACAAGATCGCAGCCGGCGGCAGCTATCTCGTGTATGCAGTTGTCCGGCGCAACGGCAGCAACGAGTATCGTCCCCGGATCCTGCTCACTCAGACCGGAACCGTTCAGGCGCATGCCAGTGCGGAAGTCAACGGTGTCGAAACCGCGATCGGCTCGACCGTCACCGTGCCCGGTCTGGCGCAGATAGCGAACACGTACATCCGTGTGCGTGCCCAGGTGACTGGTCAGAACCCCACGACAATCCGGGTCAAGGCTTGGGCGGACGGCACCGCCGAGCCGGCAGCCTGGAACTATACCGGGACCGACTCTACAGCCAGCCTCCAGGTGCCTGGCGCTCTTGGGCTAAGGAGCTTTGTCGGTTCCGCCGCCACTACCGCCCCGGTCACGTTTGGTTTCGACGACTTTGTTGCGAAGTACCCGGCGCCCACAACGCCCGTAGCCAGTTTCACATCGAGCCAAGCCGTCAACACGCTCGACGTGGCCTTCAGTGACACGTCTACCGGATCGATTGACAGTTGGAGTTGGGACTTCGGCGACGGCGCCACCTCCACTGACCAGAACCCGTCTCACACCTATGCCGCGGCGGGTGACTATCTGGTCAGCCTTACGGTCGCCAATTTGGGCGGCGCCGATGGCGAGACCCACACGGTGACGGTTGCGCCGCTCTTGCCGGCCCCGGTTTACGCCTCAGATTCCTTCGAGCGGACGGTCAGCAATGGCTGGGGGACCGCTGACACGGGTGGCCCGTATGCCGCCAGTGGCACTTTGTCGAATTACAGCGTGGGGTCGGGCGCTGGAAGCATCGTCGTGAACTCGGCCGGCAATTCTCGCTCTGTCGTCTTGGGCAACGTCAACCAGCAGAACGTCCACCTCACCTTCCGCGTTCGCGTCGACAAGGTGGCCTCTGGTGGTGCCTACTTCGTCTACGCCGTCACCCGGCGCAATGGCACGAGCGAGTATCGCCCGCGCATCGTCATGAACGCCAATGGCACCGTTTCGGTTCAGGCCAGCTCAGTGGTCAACAACAGCGAATCTGCGATCGGATCAGCCGTGGTCGTGCCCGGTCTGATGCAGACGGTCGGTGGCTATGTCTGGGTTCGCGCCGAGGTGGTGGGCACCAGCCCAACCACGATCCGAGTCAAGGCCTGGGCGGACGGCGACGCGGAGCCGGCAGCATGGCAATACACAGCCACCAACTCGGCGGCCGCGTTGCAGACGTCCGGCTCGGTTGGATTGCGCGTCTTCGTGGCATCCGCCGTCAACAATGCTCCGGTTACCTTCACCTTCGACGACTATGAGGTTTTCGGCGATCCGGGCGCCGGATTGCCACCGCCACCGACGGCTGACTTCACGTGGCAACAGGTGCCAAACACGTTGACCGTTGACTTCGCCGATGCGTCCAGCGGCGGCCCCACAGGCTGGAGCTGGGACTTCGGGGACAGCACCACATCCACGCTGCAGAACCCCAGCAAGACTTACGCCGCGGCTGGCACGTACACAGTCCAGCTGACGGCTACCAACGCGGGTGGCGCAACCAGCACGACCAAGTGGGTCACCGTTGTTCCGACGGGACCGCCTACTTACGCCGCGGATGCATTTGGCCGGACCGTCAACGGCGGCTGGGGCACGGCCGACACCGGCGGCAGCTACACCCTGACCGGCAACACGGCCAACTTCAGTGTGGCCGGCGGCATGGGCAGCATTGTCCTGCCGAACGCCGGAGCCGGTCGCGCGGCCATCCTGGGCGGCGTCTCCCAGCTCGACCTCGACATCACGTTCCGGGTACAGGTGGACAAGGTTGCCGCCGGCGGCAGCTACTACGTCTACGCGGTGTCCAGGCAGAATGGCAACAACGAGTACCGCCCGCGTCTCATCCTCAACGCCAACGGGACGGTGAGCGTTTCGGCCAGCATGCTGGTCAGCAACTCCGAGACTGGTTTCGGTTCAGTGGTGGTGCCCGGGCTAACCCAGATCGCCGACAGCTTCATCTGGGTGCACACCCAGGTGACAGGCACGAATCCAACGACGATTCGTGTCAAGGCCTGGGCCGACGGCTCGCCTGAACCCACGTCGTGGCAGTTCACCGCGACCAACTCAAGCGCCGCCCTGCAAACGGCGGGTGCCGTAGGCTTCCGAGTTTACTTGGGGGGTGCAGTCAGCAACTCACCTGTCACGTTCAAGTTCGATGACTTCTTGGTCAAGGGGCTGTAGAAACCGGGGTCATAGTTAGTAGGTAGGTTCTCTGGCGGGAGCGGCGTAGACTCGTCCATCTGCGCAGAGAGAGGGGCTTCTGGAGTGCTGCGGACACTCATAACGGCCGTCGCGACGGCAGTTCTGGCGGCGTCGTCGCTCTTGTCAGCGTCGGTGCCGTCGGCAGTTGGCAAGCCCGTGCTGATCGCGGTGCCGACCAACGTGACGCCTGGCCAGTCAACCGCGGTCACGCTCACGCTGCCGGGAAACGTGGCTGCCGTCGACGGCCGTGTCCTGATCGACGAGGACACCGGAGACCTGGTTGGTGTCGCACCCGTAGGTCCAGGCGAGGTACTCACGCCCGTTCCGGTGCCGTACGGCTATGCGTTTGGTGCTTACGGCCTGCGCTCGAAGAGTGGTAAGACCGTCCTGCGTCTGGTGATCTTCCCGCGCGTTTCCGGTTCGCTGCGCATGCGCATCCTCGTCGACGCGGCGGCAGACTCCAACGGGCGGCGGGTGGCGCTCGCGGACACCAACATGGTCGCCACGCTCGATGTCAGCGGTGAGGGCGCATCGAGCGCTGCCCCGGACGGCAGAGCACGACCGGCCCCGGCTCGTACCGCAAGCCCAGTCCGGGATCTCTTCGGCAAGGGTGTCATCTCGCCTGAGGACCTCGACATCGCTCAGGCGGCCTGGTACCGGACACGCGGAGCCAGTGCTTCCTGCGCCTTGGCCGGTGCCAACCTGGGCGCCGACGCCAACGCAGACGGTTGCATCGACATCGTCGACATTCAGGCATTGCTCGCCAGCCAGGGCAGAGAGGCGAGCACGCGCCCAGTCGCACGTGGCATTGACGCCGGCTTCAAAGCCAGTATCGGCGACGGGTTCGTACCGACCGACGCGGCTCTCGAGGCCCCTCACACCTTCATCGTCACAAGCGCGGCCGATTCAGGCGACGTCACTCTCGGAGACGGGATCTGCGCCAATGCCCAGGGAGCATGCACGCTGCGCGCGGCGATCGAGGAAGCCAACCAGAACCCGGGCCAGCAGACGATCACCTTCAACCTGCCGGGCCAGGCGCCGGTGCTTATCCAGCTGGGGTCCGAGCTACCTTTGGTCGGCACCTCGCAGACGAGCATGGTGATCGACGGCTACTCCCAGCCAGGCAGCCACGTGAACACCTCGACGTTCGGGACCAATGCTGTACCAGGCGTTGAGCTCCGAGGCACTGGCCAGAGCAGCATGGAGTACGTGTTGTATGTGCCTAGGCCAAACAACACGATCAGGGGGCTGATTGTCAACAGCGCGTTCCGCGGCATCTGGATGGTGGGTGCCACATCCACGAACAATCACATTGTGGGTAACTTCGTTGGATTTCGTGCCGATAACTCGCTACCACCTCGGCTGGAGAAAAGCTCTGGCGTTCAGGTGGCTGGCGGCGCGAACCACAATTACATCGGCACGCCGGCATTAGCCGACCGGAACGTTGTGGGTAACTACGCAAAGGCGCTGTATCAGTATGGACCTGGTACAGACTACAACGTCTGGCAGAACAATCTCGTCTGTATTCGGCCCAACGGCACGACCATTGCCGTGGGCGCACTGTGCCAGATCGGTATCGACACCGACTTCGGTCCAAAGCACTCGCTGATAGGTGGCTCCGGCGCAAACGAGCGCAACATCATCGGCTCCACCGGCACCAACGGCATCGAATTGTCCCATGGCTGGAACTACAACACCGGGCAACCGGATCCTGCATGGGAGATCAGGGATAACCACGTCATCGGCAATTGGGTCGGCTTTCGCCAGGACGGCCACTATGACCCAGAGTTCCGTTCGGCGCGCTACCTCCCCAGCTACGACAACGGCGAGGGCATCAATCTCGTCGACGGTGTTAGCGACAACATTATTGAAAGTAACTACGTTAGTGCTTTTTACAACGGCCTGGCCATCATGATGAGCAACTCCACGGGAAACGTAATCCGTGGCAATACTGTCGGCGAGTCTCCGTACGGCGAGGCAGCACCCATGAGCCGCTGGGGTATCTTTCTGCAGTTCAGCGCAAAGTTCAATACCGTCGAACGCAACATCTTCCGAAATGCCGGACTGGGCGGCATTGGCCTGATCGACTTCAATGATCGCAATATCACCATTAGCCGTAACGTCATCACTGATACCAGCGGCCCGGCGATTTATCTCGCCCCAGACCCGAACAATCCCTCAACCGGTGCCAACGGCTTGCCGCCGTTGCCGATCATCATCTCGGCCTCGACCACGCAGGCCTCGGGCAGCGGCGTCAACGGGTCCACCGTCGAAGTCTTTAAGGCGTCACGATCCATCAGCAGCTCCGGCCTGCCAGTCGCGTTTCTTGGCTCCGCGGTCGTGAACGGCGGTGCCTGGACGGTGCCCTTCTCCGAAACCCTCGCGCCAGGCACCCGAATCGCGGCGACCCAAACCAGGAGTAACGGCGAGACGTCGTCACTTACATCCAACTCCTTCGCCGGTGGGCCGCCAGTGCTGCCAGCGGCCGACTTCAACTGGAGCCAGAAAGTCGGCACTTTGACTATCGATTTCGCGGATAATTCGAGCGGTTCTCCCTATGCTTGGTCGTGGACCTTCGGGGACGGAGGCACGTCCTCGCTCCAGAATCCCAGCTGGACTTACGGGGCTGGCACCTATGACGCGACCGTCACGGTGACCAGCGACTCTGGCTCGCAGAGCATCACCAAGACTGTCACGGTCAATCCACTGGCGCCGGGCACGGTTCTTGCCGCAGACAGCTTCGAGAGGACGATCGGCGACCACTGGGGCATGGCCGACGTCGGCGGTCCCTACTACCTTGAGCCCACGCCCGTCGCCTATAGCGTCGGTGGCGGGATGGCGGCGATGCTGTTGTCCATCAAGGGCAACGCCGGTTCTGCGCTTCTGGGCGACGTCCAGACGCGTGACCTGGACATGAACGTTCGCGTCCGGGCACGCAAGCTTCCTGTGGGCGACAATCTTTATATCTACGCGGAGACGAGGCGCAACGGCGGCAACGCGTATCGGCCCAAGATCATGATCACGCCGGCAGGCGCCGTCCAGGCCCACGTGGGCGTGATGGTCAATGGCAGCGAATCGTCGGTTGCGAACGCAATGACAATCCCCGGCCTGACCTACGCTCCGAACACCTGGTTGCGCATGCGCGCCGAGGTCTCCGGAGCCAGCCCTACGACCATTCGAATGAAGGTCTGGGCGGACGGCGCGGCTGAACCCGCCAGCTGGCAGTACGCCGTAACCAACTCCAACGCGGCCGTTCGGACGGCCGGGACAGTGGGCCTTCGTTTCTACACGAGCGCGACCAACGTGCCTTTTACCGTCAATTTCGACGACTACCTCGTGCGTTCAACCGGCGGAGCACCAATCACGCGACCCACCGCGAGTTTCGCTTCGAGCCAGGTGCCTGCGACGCTGACGGTGAACTTCTCCGACACATCGACTAACTCGCCCGCTGGCTGGAACTGGAACTTTGGTGACGGCACAAGCTCGACTCTGCAGAACCCGTCGCACACCTACGCCGCAACGGGTGCTTATACGGTTACGTTAACGGCCAGCAATGCCGGCGGCTCAAGCACCGCGACCATGGCGGTAACCGTGGCGCCGGCTACTCCCGTAGCCAACTTCTCGTTCGCGCAACAGCCCGGCACGCTGACGGTCAACTTCACCGACACCTCTACCGGCGTGCCCACCTCTTGGGGCTGGAACTTTGGCGACGGCACAAGCTCGACTCTGCAGAACCCGTCGCACACGTACGCGGCGTCCGGTAGTCACAGCGTTTCGCTCACCGCGGCCAACTCCGGTGGCCCTGGCACCGTCACCAAAACGGTTACTGTCTCGCTCCCCGCGCCGGTTGCCGATTTCACGTTTGCCCAGCAGTCCGGCGGTACGACCGTGAACTTCACCGACGCTTCAACCGGCTCGCCCACGTCGTGGAACTGGGACTTTGGCGATGGCGCAAGTTCGACGCAGCAGAACCCGAGCCATGTGTACCTGCTGTCCGGCAACTACAACGTCACCCTCAATGCGAGTAACGCGGGTGGCTCGACCAGCGTGAACAAGTCTGTGAGTGTTGTCATCCCGCCGCCACCGCCGTTCGCTGACTTTACCTCTGCCCAGCAGGCAGGCACGCTGACGGCCAACTTCCATGACGCCAGCATCGGGTCGCCCGCCTCGTGGAACTGGGACTTTGGCGACGGCGGTAGCTCGACCGAGCGGAACCCGACGCATACCTATGTCGCGCCGGGAGACTATACCGTCACGCTCACCGCCAGCAACTTGGGCGGCTCGGACAGTGAAACGAAGAGTGTGACGGTGCTACCCATACCGCCGGTTGCCGATTTCTCGTTCGCCCAGCAGGCGAACACTTTGGCGGTGATGTTCACTGATGTGTCGAGTGGCTCGCCCACGTCCTGGATCTGGGATTTTGGCGACGGCGCCAGCTCGAGCGTGCAGCACCCGTCCCACATCTATGCCGGTGGCGGCAACTACACCGTCAAGCTAACTGCGACTAACGGCGGTGGGTCCGGCAGCCAAATGAAGACGGTCATGGTCGTCGCCCTCCCCGTAGCCAATTTCAGCCAGGTCCAGCAGCCCGGCACGCTGACCGTCAACTTCAGCGATAGCTCCACTGGGTCGCCCACGGGCTGGAGCTGGGACTTCGGCGACGGTGGCAGCTCCAGCCAGCAGAACCCGGCCCATACCTACGCAAGTGCTGGAAGTTACAGTGTGACGCTTACGGCGACGAACGCCGGCGGCACGGACAGCGAGACCAAGCTCGTCAGCGTCAGCCCGCCCACGTTCACCACCTACGTCAGCGACAGCTTCGACCGCACGGTTACTGGCGGCTGGGCAAGCGCCAACATCGGCGGCGCCTATGGCCTATACGGCGCGAGTTCCAATTTCGGCGTTGGCTCGGGCGTCGGCACCATAGTCGCGCCGTCCTCCGGCGCAAACCTCGCCGCATTGCTGAACGCCGTCTCGGTTACCAGCGTTGACATCCGCTTCCGGGTGCGCGTAAACAAACTGCCCAGCGCGGGCAACCTGTTCATCTATGGCGAGGCACGGCGCAACGCCAACAATGCCTACCGGCCCAAGCTCGTCATTTTGCCCAACGGCACCATCCAGGTTGGGGCCGGGGTGGTGGTGAACAGCACCGAGTCGGCTATGGGAGCGCTGGCCACCGTGCCCGGCTTGACCTACACCGCCAATGCCTGGCTTTGGCTGCGCGCCGAGATTTCCGGCACCAATCCGACCACTATCCGCGTCAAGGCATGGCTCGACGGCTCAGCCGAGCCAGTCTCCTGGCAGTACAGCGCCACCAACTCGAACGCCGCCGTCCAAATCGCCGGCGGGGTTGGCCTCCGCCTCTACGTCAGCGGCGGCCTGTCCAACGCACCGGTGACGTTCAACTTCGACGATTTCCTCGTCAAGTCGCCGTGATCATCGACCCCAGCGCTGCGGTTCAGGTGCGCGCCGGAGTGGTCGTTAACGACGTCGAGTCGTCGCTCGGCCCCGCGGTCACGGTGCCGGCCCAGCTACACCGCGAACGGTTGGCTATGGCTGCGCGCCCAGGTGGTCGGCTCTAATCCACAGACGATTCGAGTCCGGGCCTGGGCTGACGGCCCGCCGGAACCAGCAGGCTGGCAATTCACGGCGACCAGGACGACCTCGGTCCTCCAGGCCGCCGGCGAAGCCGGCCTGCGCCTTTACGTCGACGCCGGCCTATCCAACGCGCCGGTCATTCTCGGCTTCGACGACCTGTAGATTGCGCCGCCACTCTAGTCGGGCGCTGACCCCCTGGGCCGGGTCCGGTCCGTTCGCCTAGTTATTGGGCGATAATCCGGCCACCAGCTCTCGCCTTCCAGAGTAGGACCAGGAAATGCGGGCCGGTGGGTGTTGCCCCGTGTCACGGGGGCCAGTGGAGGCGAAGTCCCCTTGAAGTCGGTCAAACCTTGGAGCCGATAGAGGCCGAGGGGATCCCTCGCCGGAGTGAGCGCGGCGCGTCGCGGCTACTTGCCCGCAACGCAATTGGTGGCCTCGCGCTCAACCTCGCCAACGTCGCCATTACGACCGTGACCACGATCTTGCTGGCCCAGATGATGGGCGCCGCCGGATTCGGGGTCTATTCGTTCGTGATCGCGACCGTAACGCTGCTGGGTATTCCGGCCGTGTTAGGCATCGACAGGCTGGTCATCCGAGACATAGCCGTCTACAGCAGTACAGCCGTATACGGGCTGGCCCATGGTCTCCTCCTGCGCGCCCAGCAAATGGTGCTAATTCTCTCGGTTGTCCTGGCGCTCGGCACGGTTGTCGCAGCCTGGATCGTTGCTGGCGGCACGCCGTCAACTGGCCTTATCGCGTTCTGGTTGGGTGTCGTAGGCCTCCCTTTCCTGGCACTGGGCAGGATTGTCCAGGGCGGCTTGATGGGATTGCACGACATCCTCCTGGGACAAGCTCCAGAGTACATACTCAGGCCAGCGGTTCTGCTGGCACTGGTTGTTGTTGTGGCAGCGGCGGGCGCCGCCATCGACCCTGCAGGCGCCGTGTTCTTCTACAGCCTGAGCATTGCCGTCGCATGCCTGGTCAGCGTCGCTCTGCTGTGGGTGCGCACACCGCGAGAGGTCCGGGAGGCCCGACCGGCATACGCAACGCGCCCATGGCTTATGTCCGCCATCTCCCTCGGCTTCCTTAGCGGCTCCAGTGTTCTGAACAGCCAAATCGGCGTAGCCCTGCTGGGTGCGATGAGCGGATCAGAGGCCGCAGGGCTATATGCCGTCGCGCAGCGCGGAGCGCTCTTGGTTGCTTTCCCACTGGCCGCAGTCTCCGCCGCGATCGGGCCGATGGCTGCCCGTCTTTGGGCAGCGGGCGAGCGCCAGCAACTGCAGCATCTCGTCACGCTTGGTGCTCGCGGCGCCCTCCTCGCGGCGCTTCCGCTCGCATTCGCCTATCTCGCGGCCGGTCGGCAGATATTGGACCTATTCTTCGGTGGAGAATTCGCCGGTGCAAACGCCGCCTTGGCAATCCTGACTGTCGGCCAGTTGGTGAATGCGGCAACCGGGACGGTGGCGACCCTGCTGGTAATGACCGGTCATCAACGTCGAGCTGCGTTGGCGATCACGGCCGGGGCGCTGATTAACCTGACAGTTTCTGGTGTTTTGATTCCCACGCTCGATACGGTCGGGGCCGCCCTTGGAGCCGTGGCCAGCCTGACGCTTGCGAACGTGGTGCTCGTGATCATCGCCTACCGAACGCTGGGCATTCAGTCAATCGCGTTCGGCCCAGGCGCCTTCCGACGCCGGCCCACTTGAGCTGACCACGACAGACAAAGCGCCAGTCGAGCGGCTGGTGCGAAAGGGCCACCACCCCTGTGTCGTGCAGTCGGGATAGGGGTGGTTGGCTATGGTAAGGTGCCTGCGTCGCCGCGCCCCAGCGTGGCGGTGAGGGGTGATCAACGGTGGCAGATTCGGCTATCCGCCGTAGCCCATTTGGGAGTCGTGTCCCGATGCGGTGCAGAGGCTATAAGCGTACTGCCGAGCTATCACAGTGATCGGCCCATAGCCGCCGTGCGACGGCGAACCTAGAGGGACGATTGTGCCGGTATCTGATGGAGCCGCGGCCCGGACGCCTAGAGGCAATACCCGGAAGCGCTCCTCGCTGATCCTTATTCTTGGGCTCGCGCTAGTGGGCGGGCTCTCGCTGACGACCGTCGTGACCGCCGATCCGATCGCGGCGTCATCGTCTGCCTACGCCTATGACGATTTTGCTCGCACAACGATCAACGGTTGGGGCGCGGCAAAAGTGGGCGGCAGCTACATGACACCTGGGCCAGCGCAGGATTACGGCGTGTCGGCCGGCGCGGGCCGGATGACGCTGCCCAGATCGGGCGCGAGTCGATCTGCCACGCTGGGCTCGATCAACCAACGTGACGTCGAGCTCCTATTGAGTTTTCGGCTCTCCAAGCTGCCGACTCAGGGCTCCGTTTCGATCGTTGCTGTTGCACGCCGTGCTCCGTCAACAGGTAACGCATATCGCGCATGGCTACGGATACGGCCCGGTGGTGCCGCCGAGGTCTGGGCGAGCAAATACGTTGCTGGAAGCGACGTGAAGATCGGTAGCCCTTCGCCAATTACCGACCGAGTAACCATCGGCACCCAATGGAACCTGCGGGTGCGCGTCACGGGTTCGGCGCCGACGGGTATTCAAATACGGTCGTGGCCGTCATCCTCGCCCGAGCCGCCTACTTGGTCGTACAGTTCCACCGATAGCAAGCCGGCACTTCAGAGATCCGGCGCGGTGGCCCTGATCACATATGCATCAACAGCGGCGAAGGGCGGTCCATTCGTGGTCGCCTTTGACCAGTATCAGGCCGCCGCGACCAGCTCTCCCGCGCCCACCCAGCCACCCGCGCCGACGCCATCGCCCACGCAGCCACCGACGCCATCGCCCACGTCTCCGCCGAACCCAACAGCGCCGCCAGGCAGCAACCCCTATTACGTGGCGCCGACTGGCAGTGACGCCAATCCGGGCACCCTGGCGGCACCCTGGAAGACACTCCAGAAGGCAGCTGACACGGTGCCCGCCGGAGCGACCGTCTATCTGCGCGCGGGCACCTACGGCTCGTTCGTGATGCGCCGCTCAGGCACCGCCGCGGCACCGATCACCTTCACCGCGTACGGCAGCGAGAAGCCCGTTGTCGACGGCTATGGTGTGGCGCAGTACACGATCAAGATCGTCGGCGCGGCCTACGTGCGCGTCACCGGCCTGACCATCCGCGGCAGCTCAGGGCCGGCTTACAACAGCGCCGGCATCACTGCCGAGAGCAGCTCATACATCGACATCAGCGACAACCTGATCACCGCCAACAAGGTCTGGGGCGTGCGTTCGTTCAGCTCGACCTATGTCACCATCGATGGCAACGAGGTGTCCCACAACGCGGTCGGCATCTACGTCGGTCGCGCCGGCCAGGGCACGCTCGTGACCGACAACCTGGTCCACCACAACGACAAGATGATCGTCAACACCGCGGACATCGCGGACGACGATGCCGGCGGCGAAGGCATCGCGCTGGTCATGACCACCGGCAGCGTGACCGTCCGCGGCAACTCGATCTGGGGCAACCGGGCGGTCAGCTACGACTACGGCTACGACGGCGGCGCCTTCAGCGTCTTTGGTGCCAGCAACTGGACCATCACCGACAACACGATCTGGGACAACCGCACCGTGCTCGAATCAGGCACGGACGCCAACAAGACGCCGTGCAACAACGGCCGCTTCACGCGCAACGTCATCTATGGTGCGACGACCGTCGATGTCTCGAAGGGCATGATCCTGCGCTGTGCCTCGAACACCATCGTGGCCAACAACACCTTCCACGACCTGCAGGTCTTCGTCTTCGACATCTCCCATAACAAGGGCGGCTGGGGCGCCTCGATCGATGGCCTGCAGATCGTCAACAACATCATCTGGGTCACGAGCGGCAAGGCCTATGGCATCGAGACCTGGCCGCTGCCTGCCTCAGTCGTGATCGACTACAACCTGGTCTACAACAGTGGCTCGGGCTATGTCGCCACCGTGGTTGGCATCGGCGGCACAACGAGCCTCGACACGTTCCGCTCCTGGACCGGCAAGGAAGTGCACGGCCTCACCGGGAATCCCAGCTTCACCGATCCGGCGAACCATGACTACCGGCTGTCGAGCGACTCGCCGGCCATCGATCGCGGCCGCATCGTCAGTGGCGTGACGGACGGCTATCGCGGCAGCGCACCCGACATGGGCCGTTTCGAGCGCTAACCCGGGTATCGAAGTACCTGACCGCCAAGCGCGCAAAGCGCGCAAACCAGAGCAGGCGCTTAGGTCAGGTACTCGCGCGCGGTCTTGCGCTTGAGGAACTTGCCCCACCCTTTTTCGCCCTTCCAGTCGCCCTTCTCGACGATCACCCGGCCGCGCGACATGACGATGTCAGAGCCGCCCACGACAGCCCGACCCTCGTAGCACGAGTAGTCGACGTCCATGTGGTGCGACTTGGCGCTGATGGTGTGCTTGCGTGTGGGGTCGTAGATGACGAGGTCGGCGTCGGCTCCAGGGCCGACGACACCCTTGACTCCGGCCAGGCCGAACATGCGCGCCGGCGCGGCAGACACGATCTCGACCCAACGCTCCTTCGTGATGCGGCCGCCCACGACGCCGCCATCGTGCAGCAGGTCGACCCGGTCCTCGACGCCGGGCAGCCCGTTGGGCACCTTGCGGAAGTCGCCCACTCCGAGCTGCTTCTGGGTCTCGAAGTCGAACGGACAATGGTCGGTCGCCACGAGCTGCAGATCGTCCTTGACCAGCCCCTGCCAGAGCGATTCCCAGTGGTCCTTGGGGCGCAACGGCGGCGAGCACACGAACTTCGCGCCATTGAAGCCATTACCCATGTCGTCGAGCGACAGGAATAGGTACTGCGGGCACGTCTCGGCAAAGGCCATTGAGCCGCGGTCGCGTGCCGCGCGAACCTGGTCCAGAGCGTCGCGCGCGGACAGGTGGACGATATACACGGGCACGTTCGCGGCCTCAGCCAGGCGGATGACGCGGTTGGTCGCCTCGCCCTCGAAGACCGGGTAGCGCGCCACGCCGTGCCAGTACGGGTCCGTCTTGCCCGACTCGGCCAGCTGCGCGGCGACCACGTCGATGGCCATGCCGTTCTCGGCGTGCATCATGATCAGCCCGCCGTTCTTGTCGGTCTGCTGCATGGCACGGAAGATCGACCCGTCGTCGCTGTAGAAGACGCCCGGGTAGGCCGTGAAGAGCTTGAAGTCGGTGACACCCTCGTTGACCAGCTGATCCATCTCAGCCAGCGAGGCATCGGTGACGTCACTCATGATCATGTGGAAGCCGTAGTCCGTTGTGGCGTTGCCCTGAGCCTTGGCGTGCCAGGCATCGAGGCCTTCGCGAAGCGACTTGCCCTTGGACTGGACGGCGAAATCGATGATGGTCGTGGTGCCACCAAATGCCGCCGCGCGCGTGCCGCTCTCGAACGTGTCCTTGGCGAAGGTGCCGCCGAAGGGCAGCTCCATGTGCGTATGGACGTCGATCGCGCCGGGTATGACGTACTTGCCGGTCGCGTCGATCGTCTGCTCGACTCCAGCCGCCAAAGCAGATCCAGCAAGGCCCCGACCAACCGCCATGACCTTTTCACCGTCGATCAGGACGTCTGCCTCAGTCGAGCCGTTCGCGTTCACGACGATGCCGTTGGTAATCAGAAATCTCATGGCCGAATGTTACGGCGGACCGTCGATGGCCTCGTAGTGGATGGTGATCGTCATGCCGTCGGCGTATGCGTCGGTGCAGTCGTCCTCGAGCGTGTCGGTGCTGTCCTGGCACGTGAACTGGTAGCTCAGCGTGGTTCCGATCTTGATGCGCATCGGCGGTGAGAATGCGAACGGTCCGTCGCCGCAGCTGGAGGTCGTGCACGTGTACGGGGCCAGCAGCTTGGTGCCGCGCATGAGCTTCGCCGTGCCGTAGCCCGTGCTGACGCCGGGGTTGAAGGCAGGATGGAAGGTTATGTCCCGGATGCACCACACCTTGCCTATTGGCCCACGCGCTGTGTCATGCCCGTAGCCAAGCACGAGCTCCTTCACGTCCAGGCCGATGCTGGCCACGGCGCAGTCGACCGGCGTCGGAGCGGGGGTAGGCTGGGGGGTAGGGGTGGGCGACAGCGTGGGCGCGAGCGAGGGAGTCGGTGTAGGCGGAAGGCTCGAGGGGAAGGTCGCCGGGAATGTCACCAGCAGCGTCGGCGTGGCCACCGACGAGGGGAAGGGCGTCGAGAGCGTAGGCAGCAGTGAACCGGACGGTAGGCCGGCGACGTGCGTGGGCGTGGGGCGGGGAGCGCTGCCGAGAAGCAGGATGGCCCCGCCACCGAGCACCAGCCCGGCCAGGATCAACACGCCCAACCCAAGCACCAGCTGGCCGATGCCGCTCGAGCCATTCTCGGGCCGATTCCGGTAGGTGACGCCCGAGCTGAGCAGGCGCACGCCGCAGCGGTTGCAGAAGACGGCGTCGGCAGGGTTCTGTCCTCTACAGCGCGGACAGATGACGAAGTCAGCCACTTGCGTCAATGGTAGACGCGCGAGGGACCGCCGTTAGGGCGTCTGGTTCTGCAGGGAACCTTGAACGGGCGGAGGCGGCACTATCGGAGCCTCGCTCAGCGTCGGCGACGTCGGCGTCGGCGTCGGCGACGGCACGAGGGTTTGAGTGGGCGTCGGCGTTGGCGTGGCTGGCGGCTGGAAGGTCACCTTCCTCGTCCAGGTACTCGTGCCGCCAGGCCCGGTAACGATCAGCTTGACCGTATAGCTCCTGTATTCGCCCGCGGCATACGAATGCTGAGGGTTTTGCTCCGTTGCCTGAGGACTGCCATCGCCAAAGTCCCACAGCCATTGAGTGGGTCCGCCCTTCGACTGGTCGGTGAATTGGACGTCGAAGCCGTTGACGCTGAAGGTGAACTTGGCCACCACAGGCTTGGGCGTTGGAACTGGAGTCGGCCGGGGTGTCGCGGTGGGTGGTCCACCGGTCGGCGGTGGGGTGCGCTGGGGAGTCGGCTGGGGGGTCGGCAGCGGCGTGGGGAAGCCGGTCGTGTCGGTGGGCAGCGGCGAAAAGGACGCAGGTGAATCCGACGGCAGCAGGATGAAGGTGGGCGTGGGAGTAGGGCTGGGCGTGGCTGTCGGCTGGACGAATGGCGGCAGCGTGGGCGAGCCCGAGGCGTAGGCGATATCGGTCGGATTGGCCGTTCCGGGTGGATTTGACAGGTAGATGGCGGCCGCCCCGCCGATGAACAGGAAGCCTGCCAGAAGGGCCACGCCGAGCACCACCGCGCCGCTGCCGCCACCGCCGCGCGGCTCGACCATCACCACGCGGCGCTGGTTGCCGTTGAGCTTGTTGGCAAGCGGCAGTCGCTGGTGGCAGCGGCTGCAGAAGGTGGCGCCGGCTGAGTTGCGCCGCCCGCAATTAGGACAAATCAAGACGTGTTTCTCATGCGCATAGGGACAAGGCTGGGGCGCCAAAAGTATAGGTGCGACGCCCCTTGGACCAACCCAAACGGGCCGGTCAACCTTCCTAACTGATTACGACGAATGCCACGCCCATATCGTTTCGGGGGCCAATGACGACCTTACGGCGGGCGACCTAAAGACGCGATTCAGGAGTGCGCGGCCGCGACCCCGCTCATGCGCGGCACGATGTCGCGCGCGTACGTGGCGAGCGTGGCTTCCTCGTCGCCGTTCATGAGGTAGATGTTGAATTGGTCGACGCCCGCATCAGCCAGCGCCGTGAGCTTGGCGAGGTGCTGGTCGACCGAGCCGATGACGCAGAAGCGGTCGACCACGTCGTCGGTCACAAAGCCAGCGTTGTCGGAGCCTACTTCGGCATGGTGGAGGTAGTCATAGCCGGCGCGATTCCTGGCGTAGGCGGTCAGCCCGGGCGGTAGGTCGGCCGGGTCGTACTTGCTCACGAGGTCCACGACGTGGTTGCTCACGAGGGCGGGGAACCAGCGCACGCGGTCGCGGCAATCGGTGAGGGCGCCAATGTGTGCGGGCGCGGCGGCCATGACCTTGATCTGGCGCGGGTCGCGGCCGGCCGCACTGGCGTAGTCGCGTAGCTGGCCGACGAACCAGCGAATGAGATCCACATCGGCCAGCTGGAGGATCACCCCATCGGCAACGCGGGCGGTCAGCTCGAGCGCCTTTGGCCCATAGCCGGCGATCCAGACGGGCAGCTTGTCGCGCCGCGTCCAGGTGAAGTGCATCTCCGTGCCGTCCTCGGTGACGGTGCGGCCCTCGACCAGGTCGCGGATCTCGTTGGTCGCGGCCTCAAGGCGGGCCAGCGTCGTGGGCGGCTTGCCCATCACGCGCCGCGCTGAATCGCCGCGGCCAATGCCCAGGTCCATGCGACCGCCACTGATCTCATTGAGCGTCGCGAGGGCGCTGGCGGTCACGCTTGGTTCGCGCGTCGCCGGGTTGGTGACGCACGTCCCCAGCCGGAGGCGCGTGCTGTTGAGCGCCATAACAGTCATGAGCGGGTAGGGATCCTTCCACAGGACGTGCGAGTCGAACAGCCAGCCGTGGCTGAAGCCGCCTTGCTCGGCCTGCTGAGTCAGCGCAATCGTTCGCTCGATCGTGTGATCGGGCTTGAGCGTGAATCCGAAGTCCATTCCGCGTGGTGCCCCTCTGCTCGCTTAGGAGAAGGCGGAAGGATACGCCGCGCCCTGAGGCCGCCGGCCGCGAGGGAATCACGCGTCGTTGGAAATGGGGCGATCCTAGAAGCTATGAAACGTCCCCTCACCTTGATCGGCGTGGCCATCGCCGCAGTTGCCTGCAACGGCGGTTACGTTCCGCCGCAGGCCACGCCCAGCCCGATCCACAGCGGTGGGCCGACCACCAGTGCCCAACCCAGCGCGACCAGCACCCAACCTTCCGCGAACGATGCACCCCAGCCAACGGGTCCGTCAGCTGAGATCGAGATCGTCATCACGGGCGGGCCGCACGACGGCTCGTATCGCGCCGTGGCACCGGGCGCATGTCGCAGCCAGCCCGAGCAGAACAGGTTCAGCGTTAACTACGCCAGCAACGCCGCGCCTGATGGCTTCGTCGCGCTAGACCTGGTGTTGCGCGATGCCGCTGTGGCGATCGACGACGCGAGTGATGACTTCGAGGCGAAGATCAGTCTGGGCGGCCCGAATGGTGGTGTCAGCTACACCATCGACCCGGGCAGCGGGGAAGGCGACGGGAATGCCTTTCTGGACCTGTCGGATTTGGACGCGACGCTGGACCTCGAAGCCGACGCACGCGACGGCGCCCAGATCGCGGTCACGGTTATCTGCCAGCTGGTCTAGCTCAAGCCGTGGTGCGTCGCGCTTCCTCGAAAGCTGCGGCAAAGCCGGGGATGCCGCGCTCGACCATCTCATCAGAGGCCGTGAGGCTGATGCGGAACCAGCCGGGCGTCTCCACGATCGTGCCCGGCAGGACCAGCACCTTGTGGCTATTGAGGATCCGCGCGAACGCCTCGTCGTCAGGCAGCGGCGAGGTCGCCATCACGTAGAACGTGCCCTCGGGCCAGGTGGCCTGGTAGCCCATGCCACGCAGCTTGCCCACGAGACGCGCGCGGCGTCGCTCAAGCGCCCGGATGTCGATGCATAGCGGCTCGAGATGTTCGACGGCATGCTGCAGGTCGGCGTTCGGGAAGGAGAATCCGGCGCCCAGCTGCTGCACGAATGTGTCCTCGCGCAGACGGTCGCGATCGGGCATTGTTGGGGGCCACGTCAGGTAGCCAATGCGCATGCCCGGCGCCAGCAGCTGCTTGCCATACGAATAGGTGACCACGGTGGCCGGGTAGACCTCGGCCGGTGAGTGGTATTCGCGGCCATCGAAGACGATCCGCCGGTAGGGCTCGTCGCTCAGCAGGTAAATGTCGTGGCCGATCCGGCGCGAGGCGCTGGCCAGCATGTCTGCGAGGCCCCTCAGCTCATCGAGTGGCACCACTCGGCCGCTCGGATTGTGCGGCGAGTTGAGCAGCACGACCCGCGTGCTCGGCGTGATGGCCGCCTCGATGCGTGCCAGGTCCAGCTTGCACTCGGGCATATCGAAACGGACGCGGACCGGCACGCCGTCGGCCGCGAGGATGAGCTGCTCGTAGAAGAACCACGGCGGCGAGAGGAAGATCGCCTCGTCAGCGGGCTCGAGCAGGGTGCGCAGCGCCACCGCGATGGCGGCGAAACCGCCGTTGGTCATGTTCACGTCGGCTGGGTCCCACTCGAGGCCGGTCAGCTTTGACATGGAGTTGGCCACGACACGCTGCGCGTTTGGCTCGGACAGCTTGTAAGCGAACCAGTCCTTGTGGCGCGGCTCGAGTTGGTCGCGCACGGCCCTGACGTAGGCCGGCATCGCCAACTCCTGGGGATTGCCAACGGCGAAGTTGGCGACGTCGGGATCCTTCTCGAGCGTCGCGTAGGGACCCGTGAAGAAGCCCAGGAACGGCGCGATGGAGTTGCGCAGACGATCAACACGGCGAATAGAGGTCACGGCCATGCGGCGATGTTAGCCGTGCCCCCGCACCAGGACATGCGCGGCATCGGCATAACCGCGGTAGCGCGGCCGGGCCGTGGCGATCGCCTCATCGAGCCCGATGAAGGGTCGCTGACGCCGACCCGCCAGCGGGTCCAAGACGACCAAAATCGAGACCCTGGCGTTCTCCGGTGGAGTGCCGTGCCACCAGCCCTCGAACGCAGTTGGCGGATCGGGACAGACGGATCGAAAGGTCTCCGCGCGCAGGCGCAGTGCGTGCAGGACTTCGGCCGTCCAGGCGCCGACCATGACGTGGGTTTCGCTGCGCCAGCGACGCACACCCAGCCGCGTCGCCAGTGCATCACCGAGGTAGGCGCGCTTCGCGTTGAATGTGCCGATCGACTCCTGGACGTTTGGGAAACGCGTTCGGTTCTCGAGGTGAAGCAGGGCCGCCTTGTCGAGATCCCACGCGACCACGTCCGCTCGGCCGGCGAACTGGTAGTGCTGATAGGGCTCGTCGATACCCACAGGCAGCCCCACGCTCCTGAAGTGGCTTGCCTCCAATTCGCCCATCGCCGAGTGAACCACGTCCGCCGTCAGCGAGGGGCTTGGCTCGGCGCGCCGGCGGGTGTCGGTTAGCTCGAAATCCAAGCGCAAGCCGAGTGCGCTCGCGACACGCGTGACTGCCTCTACCGAAGTCGGCTGACCGGCTTCGATCAGATATGTGGCGGCGCGAGAAATCCCTGCCCGCCGAGCGAGCTCTGGCACGGACCACTTGCGGCCAAGGCGGGCATCGCGGATCCGAATGCCCATCGAGATCCATAGCCGCCGGACGGCATCCTCAATGGTCGAAGAGGGTGCGACTGTGAACTTGCGTGGCGACATTCCAATTGAAGTAGACACACATGCCCTTCGTCCGCGGTCTACGTCGGCTTATCGGGCGTAATCGGCCGCCAGTGGGCAGATCGGTACGGCGATTCGGGTGTTGAGAGCCTGGCTTGGCCGTCTGCCGCTGCCCCGTCCGAACCAGGCCCGTGGAGGTCTCCATTTGAAGTAGAAATCAGGTATGCACGGCCGCAAGTTTTGCCGATCAGCCGCCAACTCCCCCGCGCCGCTCCCGCATATACGCGTAACCCGTCATCGCCACTCCGACCGCGATGATCGCGACCACGACCAGGAAGAACGGGTCGTGACTCCGCACGAACAGCGCGGCCAACACCGCGAGGAAGAAGATCCGAACCAACAACGTGGTCTGGTAGAGCTGCTCGAGGCGCAGCCGGACGATCTGGAAGACCAGGATGTCGAGGCCGATCAGGGTCATGCCGACGAAGCGCGGGAACACGTCGCCGTAGGCATCGGCGTCATTCGAGAGCAGCAGGTTCAGCGCAAAGTTCGGAACGAGCAGCAGCGACAGGCCGGCGACCGCCAGATAAGCGACGACGTAGTAGAGGCTGACCCGGGTCAGGTTCATGGCGATGATCGTGCTGGGGCGGTTTAGGGTCGGACTAGGTCGCCGTATGCGTCCGGCCGGCGATCGCGGTAGAACTGCCAGGTGTTACGGACCTCGTGGATCATGTCCAGGTCCATGTCGCGCACGAGCAGCTCCTCGTTGTGCGGATCACCCACATCACCGATGAACTGGCCGCGCGGATCGACGAAGTACGACTGGCCGTAGAAGTCGTCGTCGCCCAATTCCTTTTCGATGCCGACACGGTTGATCGTGCCCACGAAGTAGCCGTTCGCCAGGGCGTGTGAGACCTGCTCGACGCGCCACAGGTATTCCGACAGGCCGCGCGAGGTGGCCGAGGGGATGAACACCATCTCTGCGCCGTTGAGCCCCAGCGCGCGGGCGCCCTCCGGGAAGTGTCGGTCGTAGCAGATGTAGACACCGACTCGGCCGACAGCGGTCTCGAACACCGGATAGCCCAGGTTGCCGGGACGGAAGTAGAACTTCTCCCAGAAGCCCTTGACGTGCGGGATGTGGGTCTTGCGGTACTTGCCCAGGTACTTGCCGTCGGCGTCGATCACCGCGGCGGTGTTGTAGTAGATGCCCGCCGCGTGCTCGTCCTCTTCATACATCGGGACAATGAGGACCATGCCCGTCTGCTTGGCCAGGTCCTGCATGCGCTTGGTGGTCGGCCCGTCGGGGATCAGCTCCGTGTACGAGTAGTACTGCGGATCCTGGACCTGGCAGAAGTAGGGCCCGTAGAAGAGCTCCTGGAACAGCATCACCTGCGCGCCATCTTTGGCCGCCTGGTGGGCGTACTGCTCGTGCTTCTGGATCATCGACTCTTTGTCGCCGGTCCACTCCGCCTGGAGCAGCGCGCCACGAACGTTTCGGGCCATCTGAGTTACCTCGGCAACTGGGGGATGACTGGGTAGTGCGCTCACAGCGTACAACGGGCGCTTGATGTAGCACCGCGTCTAACGGGGTACTGGCGGCCCAGCGATCGACCAGTGGGGCAATCTATCGCCCGCGGAGCACCTGGCTGAGGCGCTGCCGGCTGGGCAGGCCCCGCCTGCGTCAGTCTCGGTAGCGTGGTCGACGGGCTAGCGTCCCGGAGGCGAGAAGTTGCTTGGCAGGGCGTATCACCGACGCGGTCGTGCGCGGGTGGAGTAGTACGCTGACCGTTGAGTCCCGTCACTTGGAGTGAGAATTGGCCTGTCCTCGCTGCGGCTCCGCAACGCTCGCCGGCGCGAAGTTCTGCGCCGAGTGCGGACTTGGCCTGGCCGTGAACTGCCCCAACTGCGCGACGCCCTACGAGGGTAGCCCCAAGTTCTGCGCGGAGTGCGGTTTTGCCTTTGCCTCAGCGCCCACAGCCGCGTCCGCAACGGCAGCAGCTGGCGGCGACGCCGGCCGCCGGCCGACCGCGGCCGCGACACCCGCCGGCCCGGCCGCCGAGCGGCGCTACGTGTCGGTCCTGTTCGCCGACCTGGTCGGCTTCACGACCCTGTCCGAACAACACGATCCGGAGCAGGTGCGCGAGCTGCTGTCGGAGTACTTCAACGTTGCGCGCGAGGTGATCGCGGGCTACGCCGGCACGATCGAGAAGTTCATCGGCGATGCGGTGATGGCGGTCTGGGGCGCTCCGCTCGCCCACGAGGACGACGCCGAGCGTGCCGTGCGCGCCGCGCTGGAGCTGGTCAGCCGAGTCCGGGAGCTGCGCCTGAGCGGCGCACCGATCGAGTTGCGCGCCGCCGTCCACTCGGGCGAGGCGGCCGTGACTGTCGGCCTGACCGGCGAGGGGATGGTTGCAGGCGACCTGGTCAACACCGCGTCGCGGCTCCAGTCGATCGCTCCGCCGGGCGTGGTGCTGGTCGGTGAAACGACCCAACAGGCGACCAGAGCGGCGATCGCCTACGAACCGGCGGGTGAGCAGCTGCTCAAGGGCAAGCAGGCGCCGGTTGCCGCCTGGCGCGCGCTGCGCGTCGTTGCCCGCGTAGGCGGTGCGGGGCGCGAGGAAGGTCTGGAGCCGCCGTTTGTCGGCCGCGACGAGGAGCTGCACCTGCTGAAGGACCAGCTCCATGCCGCCGAGCGTGAGCACAAGCTGCGCATGGTCGCGATCACGGGCCAGGCGGGCATGGGCAAGAGCCGCCTGATCTGGGAGTTGGAGAAGTACCTCGACGGGCTGGCCGGCCCCGAGCTCTACTACTGGCACCAGGGTCGCTCGCCGTCCTACGGCGAGGGAGTCAGTTTCTGGGCACTGGGCGAGATGGTCCGCCGCCGGGCCCACATCACCGAGGGCGAAGACGAGGCCTCGACCCGCGAAAAGCTGCGCAAGACGCTGGACGACTTCGTCCCCGATGCGCAGGAGCGGCGCTGGCTGGAGCCGGCCCTGGGCGTCCTGCTCGGCATCGACGAGGCCGACTGGGGTGCGCGCGAGCAGTTGTTCAGTGCCTGGCGAACGTTCTTCGAACGCATCGCCGACAAGGGCCCGACGGTGCTTGCCTTCGAGGACCTTCAGTGGGCCGACAACGGATGCTCGACTTCATCGAGCACCTGCTCGAATGGACGCGCGACCAGCCGATCCTGATCGTGACTCTCGCCCGGCCGGAACTGCTCGAGCGCCGGCCGAACTTCGGCATGGGCCGCCGCGCGCTGGTTGCCCTTCACCTCGAGCCGCTGGCTGAGGATGCCATGGGCGAGATGCTCCGCGGACTTGTGCCGGCACTTGCCCAGGAGGACCTGGCGCGCATCATCGAGCGCGCCGCGGGTGTGCCGCTGTATGCGGTCGAGATGGTCCGCGCCCTGGCCGACGGCGGCCACCTCGTACGGCAGGGCGACGTCTACGAGCTGCACGGCGACCTGCCCGCGCTCGATGTGCCACCAACCCTGAGGGCGCTCATTTCCTCGCGCCTCGACGCGCTCGACGCCGACGACCGCGCTCTTCTCCAGGACGCGGCCGTGCTGGGTCAGGTCTTCCCGATCACCGCGTTGGCCGCCCTGACGGGCAAGTCGGCCCAGGAAGTCGAGCCCCGGCTGCGCGCCCTGGCGCACAAGGAGCTCCTCGCGTTGGAGTCTGATCCGCGCTCACCGGAGCGAGGTCAGCACCACTTCAAGCAGGGCCTCATTCGCGAGATCGCATACGCCATGCTGTCCAAGCGTGAGCGGCGCAGCCGCCACCTGGCGGCCGCGCGCTATTTCGACACGCTGGGCGACGACGAGTTGGCCGGCATGCTGGCCAGTCACTACCTGGAGGCGTTCCAGGCCGCACCGGAGGGAGAGGAAGGGGCGGCGGTTGCCGCCCAGGCGCGCGTTGCCCTGCGGGCCGCTGCCGACCGCGCCGTGCGGCTTCATTCGCACGACCAGGCGCTGACCTACTACGAGCAGGCCATGGCGGTCACCTTCGAGGAGCAGGATCTGAACGACCTCCGTGTCCGGGCCGGTCAAGCCGCCTGGAATGCCGGCAACGTCGAGGTGGCGCTGGCCAACCTGGCCGCGGCCAAGGCATGGCAGGAGCAGCGCAGCGACCTCGATCAGGCCGGCGAGATCACGGCGCAGCTGGGCTCATGGCTGCTCGAGATTTCACGCATCGACGAGGCAATGACCATGCTCGGCGCGGCTTTGGCCAGCCTGCCGTCGGAAGAGAGCCGGGCCGGTATTGCCCTCAACGGTCAACTTGCGCGCGGGCACCTGTTTCGCGGCGAAGGCGAACCTGCGGCGACAGCTGTGGCGCATGCTCTTGAGACCGCCGAGCGGCTCCAGATTCGCGGGCCGACGCTGCAGCTGATCATCACCAAGTCCTGGGCGCTCAACATGCTTGGTCGATTCCGTGAGGCAGTCGCGTTGCTGACCGGCGCGATGCACATGGCCGATCAGGAGGATGAGCTGTTCTCACGATTGCGTGCTCGCTTCAACCTCAGCGGCTACCTGATCATCGAGGATCCGTACCAGTCGCTCGAGATTGCCCAAGCGGGCATTGCCATCAGCCGCCAGTACGGCATTGCTCGCGGGAGCATGGCCGGCAACGCCGCCCACGCCGCGCAGCTGATCGGTGACCTGGACGAGGTCGTGCGGCTCGAGGCCGGTGCGATCGAGGGCTCCGGCTCCCTCGGCGCTTTCGTGCGCGGTCACGCGGCCATCGTCCTGGCCTTGCGCGGCGATCGCGCCGGCGCACGCGAGCGGATGGCGCCCCTCGAGAGCCAGGTCGCCAGCTCGAGCTCGGCGCAGGACGCCGCCACGCTGCACTACATTCATGCGTGCATTGCCCTGGCCGAAGGCCGGCTGGCCGACGCCCGGCGGCTGGCCGTCCAGTCAGCCGAGGCATACCCCCGCGCGGGAGGCATTGCCACTGTGCTCGCCGCACACGTTGCGTTGCTGATGGGCGATGCCGATGCGGTAAACCAGGATCGCGATTGGTTCCTCCACAATGCGGCGGCCGCCAACTGGGTCGACAAGTCGCGCCGCGCGATAGACGCCGGCGCATTGGCGCTCGACGGCAGCTTCGACGAATCGGCCCGCCTCTACCGGCGTGTGATCGACGATTGGCGCGCGGCCGACCTGCGCTTCGACCTGGCGCTGACGCTGCTGGAACGTGCGCGGTTGCTGGGCGACCGGGACAAGGACGCGGCCGATGGGCGCGCAGAGGCCCAGGCGCTCTTCGCGGCGATGGGCGCCGATGGCCTGATCGAGCGCCTCGAAGCCGGCGCTCCCGCGACCCGGCCGGTCAAGCGCTCGCCGGCGCCTCGTCCCCTGGACGCCGAGGCAGCCAGACGCTGAACGCGGCGCCGAGTCTCGTGGTTTTGCGCGACCGCCCTGGAGCGCGCGCCACCAACACGCTTGTGGCGCCGGCGCGCGCTGGGCGATCTGCCGGTGGGAAGGCGAACATGCGCGGCTCGCCAGGCGCCTGCTGAGCTGGTTGCGGGTCGACGGCCGGCGTCGTCGCTTGCTGTGTCAACGGCTCCGCCGCCGGCGACTGCGCGCTGGGCGCCTGTGCGGCAGAAGTCGACGACCCGGCCGAACTGCCCTCGACCAGCTGGAGGCCCGGGCCGTAGTAGACGCGCAGGATCTCGCGGAAGTTGTAGCCCTTGTTGGCGCAGCGCTTGGCGCTCAGGGCGAAGAGCTTGTAACCGGTTGAATCGGCGCCGCAGCGGGCCCTGCTACCGCGTCGGTAGCCGGTCATGAAGAACTCGTCGTGCTTGCGGAGGGTCACACCCCAGTTTGCATCGACGGCAGAGTGGTGATTGGCCCGTCGGGGATCAGCTCCGTGTACGAGTAGTACTGCGGATCCTGGACCTGGCAGAAGTAGGGCCCGTGGAAGAGCTCCTGGAACAGCATCACCTGGGCGCCGTCCTTGGCCGCCTGGTGGGCGTACTGCTCGTGCTTCTGGATCATCGATTCCTTGTCGCCCGTCCAGGTTGCCTGGATCAGAGCGCCGCGGACGATACGGGCCATTCCCTCACCTCGATGTGACGCAGGTCGGTATTTTCAGGTCCCAGCGGGTACACCGAGGAGAGCGAATTCCATATGAAAAGACGCGGCAGACGAGATGTCTGCCGCGTCGGGTTGGCCGGAGTTAGCGGCGGCGGTGAATGCCCAGGTCGGGCCCGTAATAGATGCGCAGGATTTGCATGAAGTCCTTGCCGCCGTACGCGCAGCGCGTGCCCGTACGGGCGAATAGCTTCCAGCCGTTTGCGTCGCTGCCGCAGCGACCCTTGTGGCCTGCGCGGTAGCCCGTCATGAAGAAGCGGCCACTCTTACTCAGCGTTACACCCCAAGTCAGAGCGACCGCATCGAAGTGGTCCTGGCGGACGCGGGCGCTGGCGGGCCGGTAGAGCTGATCCTGGATGCCGTCACGGACATCGAAGCAGCGACCGTCGCGCATGTGACGTGGGCTCAGCGCGTGATACCACGCGTACTGCTTTGCCGCCACGGCTCCCGCGGCGATGAGGGCATGCGGTAGGTATCCCGGCCACTCGCGGCCCAGGACGGTTACCACGTACTTGCGGAACGGCACTCGTTCGATCCGGCCCGTCTTGTTGCGATAGACGCGGATGTAGTCAGGCGGCTGGGTGGTGCTGGTCCAGCGACTGCAATCGTTCCCGCCACCAGACGGGACGTGCGCGGCGACTCCGGTCGCCACGAACAACCCAGCCGGTAGCAAGAGCCCCAGGCTCAGGCCCGCAGCCAGGAACGTGTTGCGTACACGCCGATGGACGGCGGACGCGCTGATGATCGGCTTTACCCCCACAGCCGGATTGGCAGATGGCACTGCTGCCTCCTCGGTAGCCGGCCTAGGCGCGACTCGGCATTACACGCGGAGTCCGGCAATTGGGCCGTCCGGTTAACAGCAGTCAGGCGCGATTAAGCGGCCAAGAGACACACGTCCGAGACCCGCACGGCGGGGTGGGACTCAAGAGGTTCAGCAACGGGCCGAAAAATGGCCGTTGAGCTGACGACTGCTGCCGCTGGGGCGGCGAGCTTGTTCGATTTTCCTCTTCGATGGTGCGCGATTGCGCCACAGGATTATTGCATCAGTGGCGTTGGTGCGCCGTCGAATAGTACTTAAGGGACCTTTCAGGAGCACACTACATTCAGGCCGTTTGGCCGGGCCCCGCGCTACAAAGCCGCCAGGCGTTCCGCGGCTGCAACGAGCGTTTCATGCTTCTTGGGGAAGGCAAAGCGAACCTTGGTGCGTCCGAGCTCCGGTCGCGAGTAGAACGACGAGCCCGGGACGGTGGCCACGCCGGGGCTCGCCGTCATCGCCTTGGCGAAGGTGACATCGTCCTGTTCGGTCAGGCCTCTGATGTCGGTCATCACGTAGTACGCGCCGTTGGGCACGTATGTCCGGAAGCCGGCGCCGTCCAAGGCGCTCATAAGCGTGTCGCGCCGCTCCAGGTAGCCGGCCGCGAGCGATTGGTAGTACGAGTCAGGCAGGTTCAGCGCCACGGCGCCAGCGGCCTGCAGCGGTGCCGCGGCGCCAACCGTAAGGAAGTCGTGCACCTTGCGAATCGCACTCGTCAACGGTGCAGGTGCGATCACCCAGCCGACGCGCCAGCCGGTGACCGAGTACGTCTTGGAGAGCGAGTTGATGGCCACGGTGCGCACGGCCATCCCGGGCAGCGTCGCCATTGGGATGTGGGTCCCAGCGTAGATGATGTGCTCGTAGATGTCGTCCGTGAAGACCAGCGCGTCGTGCTCGACGCAGAGCCCGGCGATCAGCTCGAGCTCAGGCCGCGTGAAGACCTTGCCGGTTGGGTTATGCGGCGAATTGAGCACGATGCCCCGGGTGCGCGGACCGAACGCTGCGCGCAGCTCAGCCTCGTCGATGTGCCAGTCGGGTTCGTGCAGCGTCACGTACCTGGGTACGGCGCCTGACAGGATCGCGTCGGGCCCGTAGTTCTCGTAGAAGGGCTCAAACACGACGATTTCGTCGCCCGGGTCGAGCAGCGCCAGCATGGCCGCGATCATGCCCTCAGTCGCGCCGCAGGTGACCGTCAAGTCGGTCTGTGGGTCAACCTTCCAACCGGGGTAGAACCGCTCAGTCTTGGCGCAGATCGCCTCGCGAAAATCGCGCGCTCCCCATGTGATCGCATATTGATTGATGTCCCCCTGGATCGCCGCGGCGGCCGCGTCCTTCAACTCCTGCGGACAGGCGAAGTCCGGGAAGCCCTGAGCGAGGTTGACCGCGCCGTGCTGGAGCGCGAGCCGGGTCATGTCGCGGATGACCGATTCAGTGAAGCGTTCGGCCTTGGCCGACACGCGCAGGGTGGCATTCATCGCAGCGTTCATTGATCAGCATTGTTACAAACGCCGCTGAGTACGCACGGCCCACGCCCGATCAGTTGTTGGCCGCGGCTCCGGTAGCGCTCCGGCGCGGCAGCCAGACACTGAACACCGCGCCGCCGCCGGTGGCGTCGTCAACGTGGAGCGTCGCGTCCTGACGCGCGGCGAGGACGCGGGCGATGGCCAGGCCCAGGCCGGTATTGCCCGTCTCGCGGCGCCGGCCGGCGAGGCGCGCGAATGGCTCGAAGATGCGCAGTCGCTCGTGCATTGGCACGCCCGGCCCCTGGTCCGCGACGCCCACGCAGATCTGCGGCTGGCGACCCTCGTTGAGTGGCGCCACAGACAGGCGGATCGTGCCGCCGGCCGGGGAGTGGTCGATCGCGTTGTCGATGAAGATCAGCAACAGCTGGGTCATGCGGTCGGGATCGGCGCGCACGAGGAGAGCGCGATCGGCCCCGGACGCGCGCTCCTGGACGAGCTCCAGCTTGACACCGCGCTCGGTCGCGATCGCCTCCGCGCGCCGCGCCAGTTCGGCGACGAAGCCGCGCATCTCGATCTCCTCTGGTTTCACCACGATTGCGCCGGCATCGGCGGATGCGAGCGCCAGCAGGTCGCCCACCAGCCGCCCCAGCCGGTCAGATTCGGACACGATGTCCGCGACGAGGCGTTGGCCGTCGGGCTGTACCAGGCCTTCGCGCTGCAGTATTTCGGCCGATGCGCGGACGACGGCGACGGGTGTCCGTAGCTCGTGCGACGCCGACGCGACGAAGCGTCGCTCAGCATTGAAGGCTGAGCGAATTGGTCCCATGGCGCGCGTCGTGACCACCAGCGTCACCACCGCGGCACCCAGCAGTCCGATCAGGCTGACCAGTGCGATCGTGATCAGGATCGTGTTCGTTTGCTGGTCGTGCTGCGTCAGCAGGAACCCGGTCTGGAGCAGAGCGACAACCTCGCTCCTCGTGTTCATGACGCGCCGGGTGAGCAGGCGGATATGGATGCCGCCCACGGTCACCGTGCGCAGATCGTCACCGCGCCTTGCTGCTTCCGCCGCGGCGGCGTCGGGCAGTCCGGCGAGCCTGATCTGCTGCGGATTGGAGAGCACGTTGCCGTTGGTGTCGAGCACCAGGTAGAAGGTCTGGAAGGATTCGAGCTGCGCTTCGTCGCTATCAACCAGACCAAGGCCGGACGGCATGGGTGTGGCCGTCGGGGCAGGGGTGGGCACCGGCGTCACTTCCGACGTCGCGCCCGGTACGCCTTCGCCTTCTTGGGAGGTCGCGCCATCTTCAGATCCGTTTTCGTTTTCGGGACTGGACGTCTGACTCGGTTGTCCCTCTTGGTCGGTCTCCTGCTGGAGCAGTGTCTCGATCTCGCCCAGTCGGACGGAAGCGGCTTGCTCCAACGTGCGGTCGATGTTCTCGTTGGTCATGCCAATCGCGACCGCCGCCGTGACCAGGCCCACCCCGGCCAGCAGAGCGGCGATCAATGCGAGCGTGACGAAGGCCAGGCCGCGCGATGTTCGTCGGACCAGGCGGTCCGATGGCGTCACCGCCGTAACGAGTGGTTTAGCCGCCCGGTTGAAGCGCATAACCGACTCCGCGCACGGTGCGTAACGCCTTGTTCTGGCCCAGCGCGCCCAGCTTGCGCCGCAGGTAATGGATGTACAGGTCGACGACGTTCGAATACACGTCAGGCTCCGCGCCCCAGACCGAGTCGAGGATCTGCTGGCGCGTCACCACCTGGCCGGCGTGGCGTATGAGATAGCCCAGCAGTGCGTATTCGCGCGCCGACAGCAGCTCGCTCCGCTCGCCCACTGTCACCTGGTGGCGATCTGGATCGAGCTCGATCGTGCCCGCCGCAAGCCGCTCGGCCACGAGTTCTGGGCTGCGACGGGTGAGGGCGCGCAGGCGTGCGAGCAGCTCGCTGAACGCGAAGGGCTTGGGCAAATAGTCGTCGGCGCCGGCGTCCAGTCCCTCGACGCGGTGGTCGAGTGCGGAAAGGGCCGTGACCATGAGCACGGGCGTCGAGTTGCCGCGCCGGCGCATGGTGCGCAGCACCTGCTCGCCGCTGATCCCCGGCAGCATTCGATCCAGCAGCACGACGTCGTAGCTGTGCTGCCGGCTCAGTTCGAGCGCGGTCTCGCCGTCGGCGGCGACGTCAACCGTGTAGCGCTCAGCCACGAGCACGCGCCGCACGGCGTCGGCCATGCGCTCTTGGTCTTCGACGAGCAGGACTCGCTTCATGGCTTCCATATAGGCATCGCCAGCCGCGCTGCGCAAGGTTCAAATGGCCTTCCTTTGGGAATTCAAATGCTCACCTAAAACTCGCCACAGACGGGCCGCCCAGACTGCGCCTCAGCCGTGATCTTTCAAGAGGAGGAGCAGCCGTGGTTCACCGACTTGCATTGCTGATGGGCGGCGCCGGCGCGGCCGGTGTTCTCGCCCTGGCGCTGACACTGAATGGGTCAGCGCCGCCAACCACTCCAGACGCGTTCGTGCCTGTCGCGAATGATGTAACCGGCGCCGATCAGCTGGCGCAGGTTGCGCCCACTGATCCCCTGGCCCTGGTGACCGATCTGGGCACGGACCAGGCCGCGCCGTCCGTCAAGAAGGTCGACACGATCTATGTCCTGCCGCCGAGCAAGCCGGTGGTCGTGCGTACCGACAAGCCCGCAGGCGACAAAGGCAACCAGCCCAGTGACACGCCCCGCCCGACGCGCAACGGCGGCGGTGGCAACGTGGGCGGTGATGACGGCCAGGCCGGGGGCGAGGACGAGCATGATGGCGGCGAGCACTCGGACGACGGCGGGTCCCACGACGGCGGGTCCCACGATGGCGGGTCCGACGATGGCGGCCATGAGCCGGGCGACGACTGATGGCCGCTCAAGAGCCTGATTCCGGGCGAAGATCGGCGACGTCTGGCCGGCCGCTGCCGCCACGGCGCGGCGAAGAGGCGGAGGCGGTCGCGGCTGACGTCCCGCGCGCCTCGCGGCCACGCGCGGGGATCGAGCATCGTCCGGCCACCGCCGGCAGCGCTGGGGGGCCCGCACGCCGTCCCGCCAATCGGCCCGATCCACGGCCAATGCGCGTGGTCTACGGCGCAGGCGCGGTTGCGGCAATGAGCATCATGGCCGTGGGCCTCGTGCAACCCGACTGGACCTCGACCGCCGATCCGGGCCCAACCGATGAAAGCTTCAACCCAACAGACGATCCGGGTGCGATCGCGCTCCTGCCTGATGGCACCGACGCTGCCCAACCCGATGCCACCGGCACCAGCGGGGGTGGGCGCGGCGGCAAGGTGCGTCACGTGATCCGCTACGTCTATCTCAAGCCCGGCCAGACGGCACCGCCCGGGGCGACAGTCATATCAGCGAGCGCGCCACCGCCGCGCATCGTGCGCAACCACCAATCGAACCCCGACCCAACGGCAACGCCGCGGCCCCACAGCGGTGGCGGCAACGCTGGCGGCGGAAATGGCGGCGGCGGTAATGGCGGTGGCGTGAGTACCACGCCCCGGCCCACCCAGGGCCCAGCCGCGACTCCGCGCCCCACACCTCGCCCCACGCCCAAGCCCACCACGCGTCAATCGGGTCATCCCTAAGGCCTGCCCGGGGTCCTCCCTGGGCCTGCCTTGCGCCGCGTGAGCGAACTCCAATGCGTCGCAAATGGAGGCCACAGAACGCGCTGACAGACTCCGAAGCAGATAAGCACAACGGAGGCTCGAAGCAAATGGTTCACCGGCTCGCAATCTTTCTCGGTGGTGTCGGCGCGGCAGCCGTCCTTGCCCTGGCAATGAACCTGGGTGGGCTCTTCTCTGCCGCGCCGACGGCAGCTCACACCTCAGCCGCAACACCCGCCAGTGACCAGACTGCGGCCGCAGCGCCTGACACGACCAAGACGGTCATCGACAAGGTTTACGTCGAGCCCACGCCGCAGCCGGCAGTGGTTCACGTCAACAAGCCGCGCCACAACACCACGCCGGCGCCGACAGTCAGCCGGCCCCGCAGCCAAGGTGACGGCGAGCGTGGCGATCGCGGCGATCGCGGCGAGCGAGGCGGCGACTGATGCCAGTCAATCGTCCGCTCCCCCCGCTGCCGCCGCGGCCAGCACGCAACATGCCCGCGCAACCTGCAGACATGCAGCTGCCCGACGGCGTGTCGCGCGACATGATCATGGCCCTGGCGCGAGAGGTGGCCGCCGAGATGGCGCGCTCAGCCCAGCCGGCCCCAGCGGCCCGCCCTCCTTCTGACGCTCGACCAGCGCGCACGGACTCCCGCCAGTCCAAGCCCGATGCGCGGCCGATGCGCTTCGTCTACGGCGCCGGGGCGGTGGCGGCGATGAGTGTCATGGCTGTCGGACTCGTGCAGCCAGACTTCGCCGCCACCGCCGACCAAAGCGGCGCATCCGACCCTACGGCTGAACCCAATGCCGTCGCACAGGTGCCCGCCACGACGGTCCAGCATGTGACCCAGTACATCCAGCTCAAGCCCGGGGAGACGGCGCCACCAGGCGCGAAGGTCATCGCCGCCAATGCCCCCACGCCACGGATCGTCGTTACGCATAACGCTCCCAGCGGCCAAGCAGCACAGCCCGCGGCGCGCCCTGCCGCGCCCAAACCTGTCACGCGTCAGTCAGGCAAGCGGCCATGAACGAGCACGCAATCGACTACCAGACCGTGGCCCATTCAACGCCGTCGATGGGCGGGACGCTCAGCGTCTTCATCACCGCGGAGCCCGAGCGCATTGTGCAGGCACAGATCGATGCGCGACGCACCGTGCAGCGCGTCGAGACCTGGGCCGCGCGCCTGACGCGCTTCAACGACGCATCCCATCTCTCCTACCTGAACTCGGCCGCCGAGTCGCGCGTTTCGGTCAGGCCCACACTCGCCGCCGCGCTGCACTGGGCCAAAACGGCCCAGCAGCGCACCGACGGGGTCGTGGACTCGACCTTGCTCGACGCGCGGCTCGCGGCCGAGTCAGCGACCGCCCTCGAGCCTTCGCCCACACCCAATGGTTGGACGTGGCAGCTACTGGGCACCGCGCGCGACTCGATCGTCGAGCGCGATCCAGGAGTGCGCATCGACCTCGATGGCACGGCCAAAGGTTGGATCGCGGACCGCGCGGCAGACCTGCTGGCGCACTGGCCGGGAGTGGTTGTCGACGCCGATGGCGACATCGCCCTGCGCGCCGACCGCGGCGTCGAGTGGCTGGTCGATATTGCGGATCCGCGACTCGCGGCGGAAGGCGTCGAGCCGCCACCGCTTGCCACGCTCAAGTTGCGCGGTGGCACTTCGTGGACCGCGAGCTACGGCGTCGCGACGTCCGGCACAAGCGTCCATCACTGGCAGTTGGCGGATGGTCGGCTGACTCACCATCTCATCGATCGGCGCACCCGTCAGCCGGCGCAAACCGATGTCGTCCAGGCGACTGTGATCGCGCCTAGCGCGCGTGAGGCGGAGATGATCGCCAAGTCGGCCGTCATCCTGGGCTCGCACGAAGCGCTGGGTTTTCTGGCTCGATCGGCCGCCCTGGCCGCGATCCTGCTGCTCGAGGACAACAGCGTGGTCAGCCTGCCCGGCGTCGAGGCGTGGCTGGCATGAAGTACCAAGGACTGAGCCCGCGCACGCGGCTGCTGCGCTGGGGGTTGTTCGGCCTCGCGGTCACGATGGTCCTTTACGCGACCGCGCCCACAGCCACCGGCCTGGCCGTTGACTGGGTGACAGCGCATCAGGACAGCCTCTCCTGGTACACGACGCGCGTCCTGGGCTTCCTCGCGTACGGGGCGCTGGCCATATCAGTGGTCTACGGGCTGCTGCTGTCGACTGGCATCCTCGACCGGATCGCCCACCGGGTGGTGTCCTTCACGCTGCACCAGGATCTGTCTGCGGTCGCCATCGGTCTGACCGCGTTGCACGGTGCCGTGCTGGCGCTCGACACCTTCGTGCCCCAGACCGTGCGCCAACTGATCATCCCGTTCGCCGGCCCGTACCGGCCTGAATGGGTGGGCATCGGCCAGGTCACCTTCTACCTGATGATCGCGGTGTACGCGTCGTTCAGCGTGCGCCGGCGGATTGGCCAGCGCGCCTGGCGACTGCTCCACTACACGACGCTGTTGGCCTTTGTGGGTGCGACCGCACACGGCCTGATGTCGGGCACCGACTCACCCGCCGCCTGGGCTTTCTGGGCCTACACCATCGCCACCGTCGCCGTGGCCTTCCTGCTCGTCTACCGCATCACTTTGAGCCTCGCCAGCGGGGTTCGTCCCGCAGCGCGCGTCAAGGCACCCGTACCCGTAGCACAGGAGTTCCAGCCATGACCTATGTAATCGCCGAGCCGTGCGTCGACCACATGGATCAGTCGTGCGTCGCGGTCTGCCCGGTCGACTGCATCTCGTCGGTCGAGGGCATTGATCGGAAGTTCCACATCGATCCCGACGGCTGCATCGAGTGCGGCTCGTGCTTGTCCGTATGTCCCAACAACGCGATCTATCCCTTGGCCGACCTGCCCGCCAAGTGGGCCGACTACGCCTGGATCGATGCGGCCTGGTTCCGGGATGCGGGTGCCGCGCGCGATGTCCTGGCCGAGGTGCTGTCGGGAGCGGCGGCATGACCATGCTTCGTTCGCTGCCGGCTCGCAGCGTCGCATCCAGGCAGCATCCCGTGCTTGCCAACGCGACGCTCGCCTCGCGCGTCGAGGTCACGGGCACGCTGGGCGTCTTCGCCCTTGTGCTCGATGTGCCGCTCGGGGCGTACAAGCCCGGCCAGTACGTGTCGCTCGGCGTCGAGCACGACGGTAAGTTGGTTCAGCGGCCGTACTCGATCGTCGCCCTCGACCGAACTGGGACCCGGGTCGAGCTGTTTGTCCGGCGCCTACCCGACGGTCGACTCTCAAACATGTTGTGGGCGCTGCGCGTGGGCGCGCGGCTGCACGTTGGGCCGGCCCGTGGGTTGTTCGTGCTGGATTCGGCTGACCTGCGGCCCAGGCTAATGATCGGCACCGGGACAGGCCTGGCGCCGCTGCTGGCGATGCTCGACGATTTGTCCGCGCGCGGCGATACCACGCCCAACGTGCTGATCCATGGCGTCTCGTGGTTCGCCGAGCTTGCCTACGCGGCGCGCGTCAGCGACTGGCAGGTTGGCGGCGTGCCGATCGACTACCGTCCGACCGTGTCGCGGCCCCATGAGCGGCGCAACTCAGGTTGGAGTGGCCCGGTGGGCCGCGCCGAATCCCAGGTTGAGCGACTCCTTCTGGACAACCCCGCGCTTGTCGACTCGACGGCGTACTTGTGCGGCAACCCGGACATGATCGAGGCGTGCCGGCGCGTCCTTTTGGCGGCCGGCGTCGCGGCGGCCAACATCCGCGCCGAGCAGTTCCACGCCCCGGTAGCGCCGCGCGCCTCCTGACCCGGCTTGGAGCCCCGTCCGCGCCAACCTGTTCAGCCCGTGGCTGTTTGTTCGCTGGCAGCGAAGTAGCGGCCAAGAAGGGCCTCAGTCTTTCCTCTTTGTTCGCGGGCGCCGAACAAATGGGCAGCCAGGACACACTTTGGGCGCCAAGTTAGGGCGAAGTTAGGGCGAAGTTGGCTGCTATTTCGCCCGTGGCGAACAACGCGCTAAGCGGCCGGTAAGCCGGAATTCGCATAGTGTCCGGATGGCAAATAGAGAGCGACGCCTCGAGCGCGCGGCATGGCTGATGCAGCGCGACCTTCAGGAATTCGGCGCCGATCTCCGTACGGCTCGGCTGAGTGCCGGGCTAACGCTGCGCGGGGTCGGCCGGGCAGTCGGTGTCGCCCCATCGACGATTCTCGACACGGAGCGAGCTCGCACGCCGGGTGCGCGATCTGAGCAGCTGGCGCGCCATGCGGCTGCAGTGGGATTGCGGGCCCGGATACGCGCATACCCGGACGGCGATGCGCTGCGCGACGCCGCGTCCGTTCAGCTCATCACCGGGCTCCGGGCTAGGCTGCCCGCTGATCACCGGTTCCGGCCCGAGGTCCCTGTATCAGACGCTCCCGGTGACCTGCGCGCGTGGGATGGAGTGCTGGAACTCCCCGGTTGCCGTTGCGCGCTCGAATTCGTCAGCCGATTTCACGATTGCCAGGCGCAGTTGCGTGCGTTCGAACTGAAGCAGCGCGACGGAACGGTCGATCGGTTGGTCGTTGTGGTCGCGGCGACCCACGCGAACCGCCGGGCAATGAACGCCGCTCGAGACATCGTTGCAGCAGCGTTCCCGCTGACCACGCGCCAAGTCATGGCGGCACTCAGCGCAGCACGCGACCCAGGTGGCAATGGGGTTGTCCTGCTGAGCCTTAAACCGCGTGACGCACAAGGTGGCACGCCAAAGTCTTAGCCTTGGCAGCGATGGTGGTTGCGGAGAGGGGATCTGCGATCGAGGGTCGCAAGTTTGAGCTGACGGACGAACAGCGGGCCGCAGTCGAATGGGGCGACGGGCCGCTTATGGTGCTTGCCGGCGCGGGCACCGGTAAGACCACGGTCGTGGTCGAGCGCGTGCGTCATCTGCTGGGCACTCAGCCTGGCCTGGCGCCGGAGAACGTCCTTGTTCTGACGTACAACGTGCGCGCGGCGGCGGAGTTGATCGAGCGGCTCGAGCAGCTCCTGGGGCTCGAAACCGCGAGCCGGCTGTGGGTGCACAACTTCCATTCGTTTGGCAACCGCATCCTGTCGGACCATCGGGCGGACCTCGGGCTCGCTGACAGCAGCGACGTGCTCGACGGGGTGGGCCAGCGCCTGCTGCTGCGTGAGCTGCGGCCGCACTTCGCCCACTTCCTGTACCACCCAATGGCGCGTGATCTGAATGGCGCGGCGCGCTTTGCCGATGTCATCAGTCGCGCCAAGGATGAGCTGGTCACGCCGGATGAATACATGGCCTATGCCCAGCGCAAGCGCGCCGAGTTTGATGCTGCGCACGGGGAGGGCGAGTTCGACAAGGCGGTCGCGGACCTGCGTGACCGTGAGTCGCGCGGGACCCTGTGGCAGATCAACATCGTCCGCCGTGACCTGATCAAGGAGGGCCGAGACAAGGCCCTCAAGTCGGCGTTTCGCGAAGCGCGGCGTGAGGCGTCCGGCACTGGCGATCTGCTCTGGCCGAGCGAGATGACGCCCGACCAGCTCAACCTCGCGAGGGGCCTCCAGCCCACGTTCGTCCGCGACGCGGAGGCGCTCGAAGTGCTCCGCGTCCGGGAGGAAGCAGAGGCCTACGCGACCTATCAGGCCACGCTGCGTGAGCGCGGCCTGCTCGATTTCGGCGAGCAGCAGGCGCTGGCAATCCAACTGCTGACTGAGCGGCCCAACATCCTGCGCCGCTACCAGGACCAGTTCCGCCACGTCCTTGTGGACGAATTCCAGGACGCCAACATGGCCCAGATCCTGCTGCTCGAGCTGGTCGGGCGTGGGCCGAACAAGCCTGACAACGTGGTGGTTGTGGGCGATGACGATCAGTCCATCTATCGCTTCCGCGGTGCTTCGTACGCGGCATTCAGCCGTTTCGAGGAGCGCTTCGAGCTCGCGCCTACATGGGATCCCGACCGCCCGGCCCAGAAGGTCATCAGCCAGCCGCTGCTCGAGAACCGCCGCTCAACAGGGCACATCCTCTCCGCCGCGAGCCGCCTTATCGCGCGCAACCAGAAACGCCTCAAGAGCGGTCCGCTGACGCCCATCAAGGAACCGGGCGATCCCGTTCGGGTAGTCCACGCCACTGACGAGGCGGATGAGGCGGACCTGGTCGTCGGTTGGATCAAGGACACCTTTGCGAGCCTGCCCAGCCCACGCCGCTGGAGCGACATCGCCGTTCTGTATCGGCGCCACCGCCATCGCGAGCTGATCGTTGAGCGGCTGCGCAAGCAGGACATCCCGTACGTCGTCGTGGGCGGCGCCGGCCTCTTCAACGTGCCCGACGTCCGCGACGTCGTGGCGGCACTACGCGTGGCCGCCAACCCAGATGACAACGCGTCGTTCGTCCGGCTGTTGTCGGCAGGCCCATGGCGGCTCGACGCTGCAGAGATCCTGCGCGTTGCCAATGCAGCCGCGTGGGATGGGCGTGCCGTATACCAGGCCGCGACTGACATCCTGCGCGAGGGCGAGATCAGTGTCAGCGAGCCGCCCACAGCGGCACTCGCCAAGGACGCGCCCCTGCGCGCGGCGGTTGGACAGACGCTCTGGAACGACGCCGATTTCGACGAACGTGAGCCGGAGACGGTTCGCCAGCGCCGTAGCCGTGAGCAGCGCGCCGTGTGGCGCCGTGAGCAGCTCGACGCGCGTCTTCGGGTGAAGCTCGAGCGGCTGCTCAGCCTGCTCAATGTCCTCGTGCCGCGCGGGCAGCGCGACGGGCCGTTCGCCGTGCTCGAGGACTTCATGATCCGCACCAACCTGCTGCACGACCTGATCGCGGCTGAGACGCCTGACGCCCAGCGGAGCGTGCTCGCCCTCGCTCGTGTGATGCGCTTCGTGGCGGACTGGCAAGCGGCTCATCCGCGCGACAGCCTGGGCCAGTTCGTCACCTATCTCGACCTGTACGAGCAGGTTGGGGGCGACATCGAATCCGACCAGATGGGCCGCGTTGAGGTCGAAGGCGTGCAGCTCATGACGATCTACCAGGCGAAGGGCCTCGAGTACGAGGCGGTCGCCGTCCCGCGGCTCGTCGAGCAACAGTTCCCGGACACGCGCGATGAGCAGCGCCTGTTGCCCATCGAGCTCCTCAAGCAGAAGCCGCCTGAGGACTACGCCATCGATGAAGAGCGACGCTTGCTGTTCGTGGCGATGACCCGCGCCCGGAGCCGGTTGCTGCTCAGCGCCCTCCAGCCGTCGGGTTCCAAGATCCAGCCCAGCCGTTTCGTGGCGGAGATCGAGCGCGGTGGCCCAACGCTGGCGCCGGTCTCATCGGATGAGTACGAGCGCCCGGCCACGCCCGATGACATCGTCATCGAACAACGCGCCCAAAAGGCCACTTCAGATGTCGACGACCTGGGTCGCGGTGCGCTAGAGACGACGCCGGAGACGACAGTCCAGCTGCTCAAGCTGATGCCCGTGCCGCTCGCCCACGAACGCCGCTTCGCGCTACGCCGCCGCGCGATCGAGATCATCGGCATGCTCGAGGGCCTGGCGCCGGACGACGTTGAGGGCCGCCGCAGCCTCACCCAGGAACTAGTGGAGGTCGCTGAGGCGGCGGCCAGCGCGGCCAGCGAGGCGCGCCGCAACGGGCTTGACCCCATCACGCTCAATGTCCTGTCGCGCCACGCCCCAGCGGGCAAGACACTGCTCGAGATGACGGCGCTGCCGCAGACCTTCTCGCACAGCCAGCTGCGCATGTACAGCGATTGCCCGCTCCAGTACGCGTTCAACAAGGTCTACCGCATACCGGTGGCCACGACGCCCGGCTACTTTGAGTTTGGCCACGTGATCCATAGCGCCTTCGAGGTTTACGCGCGCAAGCGGCGCGACGCGATCGCAGCAGGCGACACGCCGCCGGACTACGAAGAGCTGAAGCAGGCTTTCGACGCGGCCTGGGAACCGCGCAACTATGCCGACGTGCAGGCGGCTGAGCACTACGCCAAGCGCGCGGAGCCGGCTCTACGTCGCTTCTATGAGCGCGAGGTCAAGAACATCGCTCAGGCGGTCGGGTTCGAACAGGGCTTCACGCTCGAGCTGCCGGCGGGCGATGGCGAGGCGCCGGTGCTGCTGTACGGCATCATCGACCGCATCGATCGCCATGCTGACGGGTCGATCGAGATCATCGACTACAAGACCGGCAAGTCGAAGAAGCAGTCCGAGGTCGATCAGGACGAGCAGCTTTCCGCATACGCGCTCGCGACGGCCATGGGCGCGGTTCTTGACCCCCAGACAAAGCAACCCTTGCCGGCCGCGACCAAGTTGACGCTGTACTTCACGGAAAACGACCTGAGTCTGTCGACGACGCGCACACCCCAACAGCTCGACGAGTTCCGTGTGTCGCTCATCGAAAAGGCGCGCCGCATTCGCGGCGGTGATTTCACCGCGACGCCTGACATCTGGCGCTGCGGGCGGTGTGACTACCGCCTGATCTGCCCCAGCCGGTTTGGATCGGAGCGCGCCATTTCCTAGATCGCGCGCCGGGAGCGCCGCGTGGCAATATTCCATCAGCGTGAATCAGCTTGAGCAGGTAACTCTTCTAATCGCCGACATCTCCGGCTACACCGAGTACCTGGCCGGGGTCGAGATCGATCACGCTCAGGACATCCTCGCCGACCTCATCGGCACGGTCGTGACGAGCCTGCGGCCGGCGTTTCGGCTGGCCAAGCTTGAAGGTGACGCGGCCTTCTGCTTCGCGCCGGCTGACAAAGTCGATGGCTCGACGCTGCTCGACACCATCGAGCGCTGCTACTTCAGCTTCCGCCGCCGTCGGCGTGATGTCCGCGCGGCCACCTCGTGCGAGTGCAACGCGTGCATGCGGATTCCCACGCTCAACCTCAAGTTCGTCGCGCACCGGGGCGTCGTCATCCGCCAGAAGGTTGCGGGCCACGAGGAGCTGCTTGGCTCAGACGTGATCGTCCTCCATCGACTGTTGAAGAACGACATCGTCGAGACGCTTGGCGTTCCTGCGTACGCGGCGTTGACTGCGACGCTCACCAGCGCGGTCGGTATTGACCCGGCGGCGCTTGGGATGACGCACCACTCCCAAGCGTACGAGCACGTTGGCGAAGTGCCGATCTGGGTGCTCGACCTGGAAAAGCGCTGGCAGGAAGAGGAGTCGCGGCAGCGCGTCTACTTCAGCCCAGCCGACGCCGCGTTCAACATGGAGCTCCAGATCAACGCACCGCCGCAGGTCGTTTGGGACTTCCTGACGACGCCCGGAAGACGCCTTGGTTGGCAGGGCCTGACAGGCACCACGGGCATCGAGCAGCAGCCCGGCGACGGCGGCCGACGCGGCGCCGGGACCGTCACCCATTGCGCGCACGGCGAGGCGATGGTGATCGAGGAGATCCTCGATTACCGCCCGAACGACTACATCACCATGCGTTCGACCAACCCTTTGATCCCGTTCAAGCTGGTGATGATGTTCGAGCTCGAGCCAACGGGCACGGGCACTCACATGTCATTCCGCGTCGAGCGGCCCAAGAAGCCCGAGCACGTGGCGGCCCTCGAACAGTTCGGCACCCACCTCGGCGAGGCCCTGACTGCTGCCTACCACCTCATGGGCGTTCAAGCCGTCACTGAGGCGAAAGAACTGACGTTGGGCCCGCCGCAGCCGGCGCTGCTAGAGGCGCGCAACGCAGACGGCTTCCTAAATGCCATCACGCCGATCCAGATGCTGAACTAGAGACGATGGCGGTCATGACCGTCACGGGGCTGATTGGCACAGAGCAGATGGGCGTCACCGATGCCCACGACCATCTCTTCCTGCGCTCGCCCATCCTGGCCGGCGAGGAGATCGAGGACCCGGCCGCAGTGGCGCAGGAGATGCGCGATGGAGCGCGCAGCGGCTTGGCGACGATCGTGGAGCTGACGCCGATTGGTTTGGGTCGGCAGCCAGAGGCGATGCGGACTGTTTCTGAGGCGACGGGCATCTACGTCATAGGCGCGACCGGCTACCACCGCGACGCGCATTACCCGCCGGATCACTGGGTGCTGACCGCGCCCGACGAGTTGCTCCTGGAGCGAATGGCGACCGACTTGACCCAAGGCATGCACCCGACCGACTGGATCGATCGATCCGCCCCCCTCGATTCAGCCAAAGCCGGAGTCATCAAGGCCGGCGCTTCTCTAGATGTGATCACACCCAACGAGCGGCGCCGGCTCATCTGTTCCGCGGCTGCCGCGCAGCAGTCCGGTGTCGCTGTTGTCGTCCACACGGAGGCCGCGACCTGTGCCGACGAGATCACCGACTTGCTTGTGGGCGAAGGCCTGCCCGTTGAGCAGATCATCCTGGCCCACATGGACCGCAACCCCGATCCGGTGCGCCATATCGATCTGCTCGAGCGTGGCGTAGTGCTCGTCTACGACACGATAGGGCGGACGAAATACCACCCCGACAGCGTGCGGATCGACCTCATCGAGGCCGTCTGCGCGGCCGGGCACGGCGACCGGATTCTGTTGGGCCTGGACATCGGCCGAGCGAGCACGCTGCACGTAAACGGCGGGTACGGGCTGCGCTACCTCATGGACAACTTCGTGCCGCGCCTGAGGGAGCGCATCGGCGCGCCTGCGACGCAGCGGATGCTGGTCGACAACGCGGCTGCGGCGTTTGCGCTGCGCACTCCGATCGCGGCATGAGTCGCCAGGTTGGCGACCGCTACCAGGTGGTGGTGGTCGGTGCGGGCTCGGCCGGATCATCGGCCGCCATCAGCGCCGCCAGGTCGGGCGCACGGACGTTGCTGATTGATCGGCTGGGCTTCATGGGCGGCACCTCGACCGCAGTCCTCGACACGTTCTACGCGTTCTACACGCCCACGCCGGAGCCGCTGCGCGTCGTGGGCGGCCTGGGCTGGGAGGTCGTTCAACGCCTGACCGACGCCGGTGTCTGCTTCGAGCGGCCCAACACCTACGGCGCGGGCACCGGCGTCACGTACGACCAAGAAACGCTCAAGCTCGTCTGGGAGCGGCTCGCGCAGGACGCGGGCGTTGAGCTGCTGCTCCACACGTGGGCGACGGGGGTGCGCGTCGAGGAGGGGTGCGTGACGGCCGTGCGCGTCTGGAACAAGGGCGGCGAACGATGGATTGGCGCAGATGTGGTTGTCGACGCGTCGGGCGACGCGGACGTGGCCGCGCTCGCCGGGGCGCGGTACGAAGATTTCGGCACGACCGGCCGCGTCCAGAGTCTGTCGACGCTATTCCGCCTCGCGAATGTGGACGTCGAAGCCGCCGCCCAGACAAAGAAGGCTGATCTCTGGGCCTTGATGCGCGAAGCGGCGGTGAGCGGCGGGTACCAGCTGCCGCGGCTCGAGGGCTCGTGGCACCGCACCCCGTTCGCGGGCATCGTGATGGTCCACATGACGCGCGTCCCCAACATCGACGCGACGGACCCGGTCGCGCTGACCGACGCGGAACTCGAGGGTCGCCGCCAGGTTCGTGAGTACCACCGCTTCCTGCGCGACCGGGTGCCCGGCTTCGAGGCGAGCGTCATCGTGGGGACGAGCCCATCAATTGGCGTGCGCGAGAGCCGGCGCGTGATCGGTGACTACCAGCTGACGCGCGAAGACGTCCTGGGCGCGCGTCGCTTCGACGACGAGATCGCGCTCTGCGGGGCACCCATCGAGGACCACGGCCCGGGTGGCGAGACGGACTGGCAATACGTCGCGAGCGGCGGCCACGGCGCGGTCTACGGAATCCCGTATCGCGCGCTACTCCCGGCCGGCCTCGACGCGCTCGTGGTGGCGGGGCGCTGCTTCTCCTCGACACACGACGCCCATGCTTCAGCGCGCTCGATGGCGACCTGCATGGCGATGGGTCAGGCGGCGGGAACGGCCGCGGCCCTCGCGGCCAGCGGCAACTCCACGCCGCGCGCCCTGGACATCGGAAAGCTGCGCGACCGGATCCAGAAGGATGGGGCGCTGCTCGAGCCGCTCGCCCCGGCGCTCGCGCAGTGAGCCGCTTCGCCGGCCGCACCGTTCTCGTCACCGGCTCGACCGGCATCGCCGCGGCCGCCGCCCTGGCACTCCACGAGGAAGGGGCGCGCGTCTTCGTCGTGTCGCGCACGGCCGAGCATGTCGACGATCTCCTGCGTCAGCTCGGCGCCACCTGCGCTGGCCGGGCGGCGGATCTCACGCATGAGGGAGCCGTCCAGTCGGTCATCGACGAGCTCGTGCGGAAGTTTGGCCGGCTCGACTGCGTCTACAACGTCGCGGGCATCAGCGGCCGCCGGTTGGGCGATGGGCCGGTGCACGAGATGACGTTGGACGGCTGGAACCAGACGCTGGCCAACAACGCCACGAGCCAGTTCCTCGTATGCCGCGCGGCGATCAAACAGATGCTCGCCCAGGAACCCGCCGCAAACGGCCAGAAGGGCGCGCTCCTCAACATGTCGAGCACACTCGCGCGACATCCTGAGCCGACCCATTTCGCCACGCACGGTTACGCCGCCAGCAAGGGCGCGATCGAATCTTTCTCGCGCGCCATGGCCGCCTATTACGCGCCATACGGCATTCGGGTGAACGTCATCGCGCCGGGCCTGGTCGCGACGCCGATGAGCCAGCGTGCCCAGCAGGATCCGCAGATTCTGGCGTACGCCCAGGTCCGCCAGCCGCTCGCAAACGGCATCCTGCAGCCAAATGACCTGACCGGCGCGGCCCTTTTCCTGCTGTGCGACGACGCGCGCATGATCACCGGGCAAGTGCTCGATGTTGACGGCGGCTGGTCGGTCAGCGAGGGCCCGGAAACGAACTGAGCGGGGGTATTGCGCGGCGGACAGAAAACCTTTACTTTCCGACCGCGCGGCGATCAGGGACGGCGACTCATGAGGGAGGGCGCCGTCCCAAAGTCGCGCCTAAGTCAGACGTAAGCGCGACCAACGCGGGAGGCTCGCAAGAGGTTGGCGGTCGAACCAGCAGACGTCCTGATCATCGGTGCCGGCGCCTCTGGCGGCGTAGTCGCCAAGGCTCTGTCTGAGGCTGGCTTCAAGGTCGTCTGCCTCGAGCAGGGCGATTGGCTCAACCGCGACGACTACCCCGGCAACAAGCTGGATTGGGAGCTGCACCAGCGCAAGAGTTGGGCCACCAGCCCCAACATCCGCGGCCTCGCCCAGGACTACCCGATCGTCGAGGACGACACGCCGGTCAGCCCACTCATGTACAACGCCGTGGGCGGCTCGACCATCATCTTTGCCGGGGCGTGGCCGCGCGCCCTCCCATCAGATTTCCGGGTGCGCAGCCTTGACGGCGTCGCCGACGACTGGCCGATCGACTACTTCGACCTGCTGCCCTACTTCTACCGGACAGACCGCGATTTTGGCGTGTCCGCACTGCCGGGCAATCCGGGCTACCCGCAGGACTCGGAAGACCCGCCCATGCCACCGCTGCCGATTGGGTCGGCGGGGCTCAAGTTGGCGCGTGCCCACACGAAGCTCGGCTGGCACTGGTGGCCCGAATTCAATTCGATCAACTCGACGCCGTACGACGGCCGTCGGGTGTGTGTCCAGCGTTCGACCTGTCAGAGCGGTTGCAACGAAGGTGCGAAGGCCTCCACGGACCTGACCCATTGGCCCAAGGCGATTGCCAAAGGCGCGCGCCTGGTCACCAACGCCCGGGTCAGCCGGATCGAGACGAACGCTGACGGTCTTGCCACCGGCGCGACGTGGATCGACCGCGATGGCGCCAGCCACTTCGAGCCGGCGCGCGTCGTGGTGCTTGCCGCCAATGCGATCGGGACGCCGCGGCTGCTATTGCTGAGCGACAGCCCACGCTTCCCCGATGGACTGGCGAATTCCTCCGGTCTGGTCGGGAAGCGGTTGATGATGCACCCGTTTGCCAACGTCGCGGGCCTGTTCGAAGAGCCGCTGATGAGCTGGCAGGGCCAGTTCGGTGACCTGATCGAGTCGCTCGAGTTCTATGAGACAGACGAGAAGCGCGGCTTCGTTCGCGGCGCGCGCTGGGGGCTTGCGCCAACAGGCGGTCCAGTCAACGCCGCCCTGCCGGCACGCGCCGGTGAGCAGACCTGGGGCCCGGACCACCACGTCGCGCTCAAGCAAGTGCTGGGCCACGGCGCCAACTGGGGTCTCTTTGCCGAAGACCTGCCCGACGAGAAGAACCACATCACGCTATCGAGCACTGTCACCGACTCCTCCGGCATCCCTGCGCCCGAAGTCCACTACACCATGGCCGACAACGCCCGGCGCATGCTCGATTTCCACATCGAGCGGGCGAAGGAATCGATGGACGCCGCGGGCGCATACAAGATCGAGGTCGACCGACTCATGCGCTACAGCGGTTGGCACCTGCTCGGCACTGCGCGCATGGGCGATGACCCCAAGACCAGCGTGTTGGACCGCTGGAACCGGGCGCACGACGTGCCCAACCTGTACGTCGTAGATGGCTCGTGCTTCGTCACCTCGTCGGGCGTCAACCCTACCTCGACGATCGTTGCCATCGCGCTGCGCGCCGCCGACCACATGGTCGAGACGCGCCTCAACCAGCAGGTGCCGGAGCAAGGGAGCTCGATGCACCCCAGCGCGAGCTGGGAGGCAGCGGGCGAGCGCGCAGCAGCGGCCCGCAGGCCAACTGCGGAGACAACATCGTGACCGAGTTGAGCGTCGAACAGCGCGCCACGTTCGCAGCGATTGCGGACCAGCTGATCCCGGCCGCGCACGGCATGCCGTCGGCCGCGGAGGTGGTGAATGACGATCGGATCGACTTCGTGCTGCGCGCGCGGCCGGATCTCGCCGATCCCTTGAACGAGGCGCTGCGCAGTGACCTCGGCAGTGACGTCCAGCGTCGGCTCGACGCGCTGGCGAATGAGCCGGCGAACCTGGCTGCGCTGCAGCTCACGATCGTGGCCGGTTACTACACGGACAAACGCGTACGCGAGCTGATCGGCTACCCGGGCCAAATGGCCATCGAGGTCAAGTCATGGCTCGTGCCCGAATACCTGGATGAGGGCCATATCGATGCCGTGCTCGCGCGCGGGTCGGTCTGGCGCGATCCGGGCACGGGCCAGCGCGCCCAGGAACCCAACGTGCCGCGCACTTATGCCGATCGCTTCGCCGCGACGGCACCCAACAAGGAGTAGCGAAGATGGTCGCGACAGCGCCCGATCAAGTGGCACAGGAAGGCGGCTGGCTGGACTCGTTCCTGGCCGATTGGCAAACGGGCACGGGCGAGATGCACCGCGTCAACGAGCCGGCGACCGGTCGCCATCTGCTCGACATACAGATGTCCACACCGCAGGACGTGGCCCGTGCCGCGGCCGCGGCCAAGGCGGCGCAGCCGGCGTGGGCCGCGGCCTCCTACCAGGAGCGATCGGCCGTTCTGCGCCGCGCGGCGGAGATCTACGAAGCACACCGGACCGAGTTCGGCACGTGGACGATGCGCGAGACCGGTGCCCACCACAACAAGATGCACCACGAGCAGAACTTCACCACGGGTGAGGCACTGGCCGCAGCGGCGATGCCGTGGCAGCCGTACGGCTCGCTCGTGCCAACCGTCCAGCAGGAGCGCCTGTCCATGACCCGCCGCATACCGGTCGGTGTCGTGGGCGCGATCACGCCGTGGAACTCGCCCAGCGTCTTGGGGATGCGCGTCGTCGCCCCGGCGCTGGCCCTGGGCAACGCGGTCATCCTCAAGCCCGATCCCCAGACGCCGGTCTGTGGCGGCGCCATGTTCGCCGCCGTCTTCAAGGAAGCGGGCCTGCCTGACGGGCTGCTCCAAATCGTCATCGGCGACGCCGACACCGGGCAGGCGCTGGTGACCGATCCCAACGTCGACCTGGTCAGCTTCACCGGCTCGACGGAAGTCGGGCGGATGGTCGGTGCCATGGCCGGTGGCCTGTTGAAGAAGGTGAGCCTGGAGCTGGGCGGCAACAACCCGCTCATCGTGCTCGATGACGCCGACGTGGCCGCGGCCGCCAGCGCGGGCGCCTACGCCAGCTTCCAGTTCCAGGGCCAGGTGTGCTTCGCGACCGGCCGCCACATCGTTCACCAGAGCGTCGCCGGCGAGTACGTCGACCTGCTCGCCCAGAAGGCCAAGCGGCTGCGCACGGGCGATCCGTACCGCACGGACGTCGACCTCGGGCCAATCGTCAACGAGCGCCAATTGCAGCGCGTCGATGACATCGTCAAGCGCAGCCTCGCCTCCGGCGGTGCGAAGCTCGTTGAAGGGGGGACCTACGAGGGCCTGTTCTACCGACCGACCGTTCTGTCGGACGTCCACCTAGATGCGCCCGCCTGGACCGACGAGATCTTCGGGCCGGTCGCACCGGTCGTCACCTTCGCCACCGACGAGGAAGCGATCGAGCTCGCCAACGCGTCCGAATATGGCCTCGCGGCGGGCGTCTACTCGCGCTCGATCTCGCGCGGCCTCGCTATCGCTCAGCAGATTCGCGCGGGCATGGTCCATGTCAACGACCAGACGATCAACGACGAGGCCACGATTCCGTTTGGTGGCATGGGCATGAGTGGCAACGGCGGCCGGTTTGGCGCTGAGGCCAACTACGACACTTTCACGCAGTGGCAGTGGCTCACCGTGCGCGACGAGCCCAAGTCGTTCGGGCCGCCGTACTGATGGCTTCGATCACCCAGGTAGCCAAGCTCGCCGGGGTCTCGACCGCGACGGCATCGCGCGTCGTGGGCGAGGCGGACTACCCGGTTTCGCTCGCAACCCGCGAGCGCGTTCTGGCGGCCGCGCGCGAGCTTGACTACGTGCCCAACGCCCTGGCGCGCGGCCTATTGAAGAGCACCGTGCCGATCGTGGGGGTGATCGTCCATGACATCACCGACCCGTACTTCAACGAGGTCGTGCGCGGCGTTGAGGATGCGGCCAACGCTGCCGGGTACCTCGTGATCACCTGTTCGTCGGACCGCGACCCGGCGCGCCAGAACTCGTACGCGCGCCTGCTGCGCTCGCTCCGCGCGGCGGCCGTGATCTTCGCGGGCAGTGGTATCGCCGACGGTGAGGCAAACCTCGAGCTCGAGCGTCATGTCGCGGGCATGCGCGAGAACGGCTCCGCGGTGGTCCATCTGTCGCCGCACGCCGGCGGTCCGCCCGACGTAGGCGTGGACAACGTTGCCGGCATCGCCGCCATGGTGGCCGCGCTGGTCGAGTTGGGCCATGAGCGGATCGCGTTTCTCGCCGGCCCGTCGGCGCTGCTCGTGGCGCGCGAGCGACTCACGGGCTACCGCCGCGGCATGGCCGACGCGCGCCTTACGGTCGATGAGCGGCTGATCGTGAGCACGGACTTCGACCGGGCCGGCGGCGCGGTCGGCGTCGATGAGCTGCTCGCGCGCGGCGTCGAGTTCAGCGCCATTTGCTGCGCCAACGACCTCCTCGCGCTGGGCGCGCTGACACGTCTGGCCGAGCTTGGCCGGGCGGTCCCGGACGACGTCAGCGTGGCCGGCTTCGACGATATCTCGATCGCGGCCCTCTCCGCGCCGCACCTCTCGACCGTGCGTCTGCCGCTGCGCGAGATGGGCCGGCGCGGCTTCGAAAACGCGATGCGCAAGCTCAACGGCGAGGACGGCGCGCCCCAGACCCTGCCAACTCAAGTCGTTTTACGTGACTCAACCGCACGAAGGAATGGCCAGTGACGCTCAACCTGAATGGCATCATCCCCGCCTGCGTCGTCACATTCGACGCCAACGGCAAATTCGACGAGCGCCAGTACCGGCGCTACCTGCAGTGGCTCCTGCCGCAGGGACCCGTTGCCCTGGCGATCAATGCCGATACCGGCGAGGGACCGCATCTGTGGCCACACGAGCGCGAGGCCGTCTTGCGCGTGGCGGTGGAAGAGGCGGGCAGCGTCCCGGTCATCGCCGGCCTCAGCGCGAGCTTCACAGAGCAGGCCGTGGAGGAGGGCAAGCGCGCCCGCGACGCTGGTGCGCAGGGCTTGCTGATGTTCCCCATCCCGGCTTACCAGGGCACGCCGCTCGACCCGGCCATCCCGGTCGCTTACCACGAAGCCGTCGCAACGGGGGTGGGCCTGCCGATGATCGCCTTCCAGCTCCAGCCCGCACTGGGTGGCGTGATCTTCAGCGAGGACACGCTGCGCCAGATCGCCGCGATCGATCAGGTGGTGGCGCTCAAAGAGGCCAGTTTCGACGCGCGGCTCTATCTGCTGACGCGGCGCATGCTCGAGCGTCTGCCGCGCCAGATCGCGCTGCTCACCGGCGACGATAACTTCATCTTCGAGTCCTTCGTGATGGGCGCCGAGGGGGCGCTTATCGGCTTTGGCACCCTCGCGACGCGCGAACAAGTCGAGATGGTGAATCTCACCAGGCAGGAGCGCTGGGCTGAGGCGCGCGCCATATGGGAGCGCATCCTGCCGCTCGAGGAAGCGGTCTATGGCCCGCCCGTGCGCGACTACCGCGCCCGCACCAAGGTCGCGCTCAAAGAGCTGGGCGTGATCGAGAACACCTCGATGCGCCCGCCTCTGACCGAAATTTCCCCGGAAGCCGCGGCGGCAGTTCGCAAGGCGCTCGCTGATGCCGGTTTGCTCACTCCGGCCGGCACGCGCGCATGACTGAGGCTCTTGCCGGCCGCGTCGTCCTGGTGACCGGCAGCAGTCGCGGCATCGGTGCCGAGATCGCAGCCAAGGCGGCCGAGGAAGGCGCGACAGTCGCCGTTCACTACCGCACCTCGGCGGACGGCGCCCAGCACACCGTTGAGCGCGTCCGGAGCATGGGCACGGACTCGGAGGCTTTTCAGGCCGACCTGACCGACGGCACCCAGGCGGAGGCCCTGGTCCGGCAGGCGGTGGATCGATTCGGGCGGATTGACGCGCTGGTCAACAACGCCGGGCTGACGCAGGTGGGTCCATTCCTCGAGATCACCCCGGAGCAATGGAACGCCGTTATCGCGACCGACCTCACCGCCGCGTTCCACACCTCGCGCGCCGTGCTGCCATCAATGGTTGAGCGCGGCAGCGGCGCCATCGTCAACGTGTGCTCTCGCCTGGGCCAGATGGGCGTCGCGGAGACTGCTGCATATTCGGCCGCGAAAGCCGGGCTGATCGGCCTGACCCGCTCGCTCGCCCGCGAATTCGGGCCCAAGGGCGTCCGCGTCAACGCCGTAGCGCCGGGGCCCATCGCGACCGATATGACCGAGGATCTGCTGGCCTCCGAAGAGGGCCGGCGCCGGCTGCGCGACCTGCCGCTGGGCCGCTTTGGCCGTGCCGACGAGGTCGCCAACGCTGTGATCTTCCTACTGTCCGACGCCTCGTCGCTGTTCCTGGGCCAGACGATCAACCCCAACAGCGGCGGGTACATGCCGTGATTCTTTTGAATGTTCACCAAGCCGTAGGACTGTTACAAGACGGTCAAACCTTCGTCGTCGGCGGCTCTGGTGCGGGGCATGCCTTACCCCAACTGTTTATCGATGAGCTTGAACGAACGTTCAAAGAAACAGGCCATCCTCGAGATCTGACATCAGTTCGGGTAGTGGGCACGGGCGATTTTGCCGACAGGGGATTCAGCCAGCTGGCTCTGGCGGGGATGCACAAGCGGACCATCGGTTCGAACATCGGCAACGAGCCCCGACTGGGCGCGATGGTCGTGAACAACGAGCTGGAGGCATACTCGCTGCCTCAGGGCGTGCTCTCCCAGCTTATGCGCGAGATCGCCGCCGGGCGGCCGGGACTGCTGACGCATGTCGGACTGGGCACGTACGTCGACCCACGCCAGACCGGCGGCAAGCAGAACGCGCGCACGACCGAAGATCTCGTTGAGGTGGTCAACGTCCGCGGCAAAGAGTGGCTGCTCTACCACTCGTTCCCGATCGACGTTGCCGTGATCCGTGGCTCGACCGCGGACGAGGACGGCAACATCACGATGGAGAACGAGGCGATCCAGGCGGAGATGCTCGCCATGGCCATGGCCGCGCGCAACAGCGGTGGGATCGTCATTGCCCAGGTGCGCCAGCTGGCGCCGCGCGGCACATTGGCTCAGCGCGACGTGAAGGTGCCCGCGGCGCTCGTGAACTACGTCTACCTCGATCCCGACCAGTGGCAGACCTACATCACGCGCGACTCGCCCTACTACGCGGGCAAGCTGCGCAAGCCGGTTGCGGGTGACCCGCCGCTCCCCCTGGATGTGCGCAAGATCATCGCCCGCCGCTCGCTGCTCGAGTTCAAGCCGGGCTACATCTGCAACCTGGGCTTCGGCATCTCGCAGCTGATCGGCCGTGTTGCCTGGGAAGAGGGGCTGACCGACCAACTGGTCCTCACAGTGGAGCAGGGCATCTTTGGCGGCGTGCCCGTCGCGGGCAACGAGGGTGGCGCCGGCTTCAACTACCAGGCGCTGATCGATCAGCCCGACATGTTCGGCTTCTACGACGGCGGCGGGCTCGACATCGCGTCCCTTTCCTTCGCGGAAGTGGACGCCGCGGGGAATGTCAACGTCCATTCCTTCGAGGGCCGCATCCGCGGCCCGGGCGGCTTCCCGAACATCAGCGCGCGCACGCCACGCATCAACTTTGTGGGCACGCTCACGGCGCAGGGCCTGGAGCTCGACATCTCGCCGGCTGGCGTGCGCGTCAAGACTGAGGGGACGCTCCCCAAGTTCGTGGAGCGCGTCCGCGAGGTGTCCTTCAACGGCGAATTGGCGCGCGAGCGCGGCCAGCAGGTGCGCTACATCACTGATCGCGCCGTGTTCGCCCTCGAGGCTGATGGCGTGGTGCTGACTGAGATCGCGCCAGGCATCGATGTTGAGCGCGACATCCTGGCGCAGATGCAGTTCAAGCCGCGCGTCGCAGAGCAGCTCAAGACGATCGATCAGCGCGTGTACGCGGCAGGTCCCATGGGCGCGGCACTCTGATGGGCCTCATCAACCTGACTGTGGGCGTGGTCGCGGACCTGGAGATGAACGACCCGCCGATGAACCTGTTGACCGACGCCTTCCTCGATGAGTTCGAGGCGGCGCTCGCGACCCTGGAGCGCGCAAGCCCCGGAGAGGTGCGGGCGGTGGTCGTCAGCAGCGCATCGGACCGGTCGTTCTCCGCCGGGTCGGACATCAAGGGTTTTGCGGGCAATGCCGGGGAGGCCGGTCGCCCGCATCACACCCGCGACGAGGAGCTGACCGCGCGTCTGGCCCATCTGCCAATGCCGACGATCGCTGCGATCGACGCCAATTGCCTGGGTGGCGGTCTTGAGATTGCCCTGGCGTGTGACATTCGTGTCGCCTCTGACAGAGCGCAGTTCGGCTTGCCGGAGGTGCGACTTGGTGTCACTCCCGGCGCCGGCGGGACGCAGCGCCTGCCGCGGGCCGTTGGTGTGGCGCGTGCCAAAGAGCTGGCGCTGACCGGCCGGATCATCGATGCCCACGAAGCGGAGCGCATCGGCCTGGTGACGCGCGTCGTGCCCGCGGGGCAGGCCCTGGCCGCGGCGCACGAGATCGCGCATGAGATTGCCCAGCGTGGCCCGCTCCCGGTGCGCGAGGTCAAGCGCCTTATCGACCTGTCGACAGACACCGACCTTGAAGCCGGCATCGCCGCAGAGATCGAGGCATCAGTGAGGGTCTTTTCCAGCAACGACATGCTCGAGGGCGCGCGCGCGTTCCTCGAGAAGCGACAGCCAACCTACAAGGGTGAGTGATCGACATGAGGGGTAGCGAGTGAGCACGGGTGAAATCGGCCGATTCGGCGTCTTCCTGCCATCGTACGTCTGGGCCGGCGACGGTCCCGACCGGGCACGCGGCATCAAGGAGTTCTCGCGCGCCGTGGAGGGCCTGGGCTTCGACTCACTCTTCGTGACCGACCACCTGATCGCCGCCAAGCGGTTCTACAGCGTGTCATTCCTCGAGCCGCTCACCGCCCTCGCCGTCGCCGCTGGTGCGACGAGCCGCGTGCGCCTTGGCACGAGCATCCTGATCATGCCGTTGCGCAACCCGGTGATGCTCGCCAAGGAGCTGGCCACGCTCCAATTCTTGAGCGAGAACCGCGTCATCCTGGGCGCGGGCGTGGGCTGGAACGAGTTCGAGTACGCCGCGCTGGGCGTGCGCAAGGCCGACAGAGGCAAGCGCACCGACGAGATGCTCGACATCATGATCCCGCTGCTCGAAGGCGAGACTGTCACGTATCACGGCGAGTTCTACTCGGTCGACGATCTCTCGATAGAGCCGCGCTCCTCTGTGCGCCCCGAGATCTGGATCGGTGGCGGCTCGCAGCTGGCCGACCCCAAGTCACCCGACCTGCCCAAGTTCGTCGAGTCGGTCAAGGCGAGAGTTCTGAGGACGGACGGCTGGATCCCACGCCCCACGTGTCCAGTGCCGGAGATCGCCAACGACTGGAATCAACTCCAGGACTACTACCGCGAGCACGGCCGCGACCCGCGCGAGTGCGTCGTCGCCCACGAGAACTTCGTCCACGTGGTGCTGTCGAACGACCCGGTCAAGGTGCGCGAAGAGCAGCACCGCGCCTTTTTGAAGGTGATGAGCAACGAGCGCGGCGAGAAGTACCTCGAGACGGTCTATCTCTTCGGCACGCCCGACGAGATCGTCGCGTCGCTCCAGGCGCGCGTCGATGCCGGCGTCGAGTACTTCATGTTGCACACGATGACGCCCGATCCGGCGCAGCTCGAGACGTGGATCAGCGAGATCATCGCCAACGTCAAATTCCCCGCCACGGCCGGACCCGTCCGGCGCCAGGTGGCTGCGGCGGCGTGACCCTGCGGGTGGCGCTGCTGGGCAAGCCGCTCAAGCGGCGCCACAGTGTCGTGATGCACAACGCCGCGTTTGCCGCGGCCGGCATCGACGCTGTCTACGAGCTGCGCGAGCTCGACCCGGACGAGGTGCCCACAGCGATTGCTGCGGCACGAGGTGATGGCTGGCTGGGCCTGGGTGTCACGGCGCCTTACAAGAAGCTCGTCGCCACTTTGCTCGACGAGGTCGAGCCGGACGCCACCGAAATAGGCGCGGTCAACAACGTGGTCAGGTCTTCCGAGGGCCGACTCATCGGCTTCAACACCGACTCACCCGGCTTCCGGACAGCAGTCGAAAAAGCCATGGGCTGGCCGCTCACCGGCGCCAAGGTCGTGGTTGCCGGTGCCGGCGGGGTCGCGCAAGCCGTCGCGTACGCGTGCCGTCGTGCCGGGGTTGCGTCACTCACCATTGGCAACCGAACCGTGCCCGCGAGCGCTGCCGGAGTTGACGCGGTCGCCTTTGATAGCACCGACTTCCAGCACGCCCTCCGATCAGCCGACCTGGCCGTCAATGCCACCACTGTGGGCATGATCGACGCCGGCATGAGCTTTGATCCCGCCTTGCTGCCCGGTGGCGCGACCGTTTTCGACTGCGTCTACGTGCCGCGCGAGACGCCGCTACTGGCTGCTGCCCGGGCGCGCGGCCTGAAGGCCGCGAACGGGAGCGAAATGCTCATCGCCCAGGCGGCCATCGCGTTCGAGCGCTGGACCGGCGTGGGCGGCATGACCGACGTGATGCGCGCGGCAGTGGCGCCGCTGTTCGCCGAGTCTGGCGCGGCCGCCTGATGCCACCACAACCGCTCGACCTGCGCCGGATCGGCGCCATCTACACGATCGGCTCCAATTACCGCGATCCCGCCCACCCCAACGATGCGGGGCCGGAACGTCCGTTGGTCTTCGGTAAGGCGGCATCGTCGGTGGTCGGCAACGGTGTGGCCATCTCGTGGGATCGAAACGTGACCGCCAATGTCGATGGAGAGTGCGAGCTGGGCGTGGTGATCGGTGCCGCTGGGACGGTCGCTGGCTACACCATCGTAAACGACGTCACGTCGCGCGACCCGTGGCTCGACGGCGACCAGTGGCTGCTGGGCAAGTCCCTGCCCGGCTTCTGCCCGGTCTTTCCAATGGTTATGTCCGCGGATGAGATCGATCCCCATAACCTGCGTTTGGGCTGCCGCATCAACGGCGACTCTATTCAGGCGGCAAGCACTTCTGAGATGCGCTTTTCCATAGGCCAGATCATTGAGTTCCTGAGTCGCCATATCGTTCTGCGCGAAGGAGACTTGATCGCCACCGGTACACCGCCCCGCCTTCTAACACCACCAGGCCCAGAGCGACATCTTCGACCCGGAGACGTCATCACCTGCTGGATCGAGGGCATCGGCGAGCTCACCAACACAATCGCCTGAGGAGGACGTAATGCCAAAGCCAACGACCGTTTTCCTGGGCGAGATGACCAATCCGGAGATCGAACAGCACTTGGCGGCACGCGGTGACAAGTCGTTGGTGCTGATCCCCATCGGCTCGACCGAGCAGCACGGCCCGCACGGCCCGCTCCTGACCGATACGTTCATTCCCACCGAGGTTTGCCGTCGCGTCGCGGCGCAGACCGGCGCCCTCGTCGCGCCGAGTGTCCCGTACGGACTGTCGTATCCGCACAAGGGCTTCACCGGCGTCGTCTATCTGCGCATGGCGACCTTCGCGGCCCTGGTTGAGGACCTGTGCGCCCAGTTCGCGACGATGGGCTTCAAGCGCATCGCGTTCGTCAATGGCCACTACGACAACACTTATGCGATCGCCTACGCGTGTGCGTCAGCCGGCGAGAACCTGCCCACGGGCGTCCGCGCGTTCGTGATCAACTATTGGGACGGCATGGCGCCCGAGTCTGCCGCTGAGTTCTTCGGTCCGGATGCGGGCCTCCACGCGAACAAGGCAGAGGTGTCGGGCGTAATGGCGATCAATCCCGACTACGTCGACCTGGACCACGCTACCGGGGAGATGCCGCCGTTCCCGGAGGTGCGCAACGTGGCCGCTGTTCACACCGCGTTCTTCTTCTCGTCGCCCGGGTCGGTCTACCGCGCAACCCGCTCAGGTGCCTGGGGCGATGCGCGCGACGCCAGTGCTGAGTACGGCGAGCGCTACCTGGCCGCGGTCACTGAAGGCACCGTGCGCATCCTCGACGACATCGAGCGCACCAACGCGGCGATGCCCGACAGATAGCGACATGAGCATCGTCGCCAAGGAAGGTTGGAACAAGATCCGGTCCGAATGGCTTGGACCACTTCCCGAACGGCAACGCCAAACCGGATCATGCCGCCGGCTCAGGCTTGTTCGCGCGGAACGCCAGACGATGGGGTACTGTAGCAATGTTCCTACATTTGGCCAGAGGTCGGGATGCCGACGAGAATCAGTAGCAGACAGTTCAACCAGGACACGTCCCGCGCGAAGCGGGCAGCCGAGACTGGCCCCGTCTACATAACCGATCGTGGCCGTCCCGCCCACGTCCTGTTGTCGATCGAGGAATACGAGCGCCTGCTGGGCGACGGCGCTGTCATCGACCTTCTGGGCGAACCAGCAGGGATCGCCGATGTCGAGCTGACGGTGCCCAACTATGACGACATCGCCCATCCGCCTTCCCTCGACTGATGCACCTGGTGGATACGAACGTCGTGTCCGAGCTGCGTAGGGTTCGCGCTGGCAAGGCCGATCCCAAGGTCGCGGCATGGGCCCCGACCGTACCGTCCGGTCAGATGTTCATCTCGGTGATCACCATTCACGAACTGGAGCACGGAGTCCTGCTGGTAGAGCGATCAGATCCCTCACGCGGCGCGCTCCTGCGGCGCTGGCTCGACGAAAGCGTCGCGCGCGCATTCGAGGGGAGGGTGCTGCCCGTGGACGAACAGATCGCGCGCCGCGCTGCCGCGCTGCACGTGCCCGACCCAGCGCCATTCCGCGATGCCCTGATCGGTGCGACCGCGCTGACCCACGGGCTCATCATGGTCACGCGAAACACAAGGGACTTCGAGCGCTTCACTGGCCTCCAGGTGCTTAACCCGTGGGCGTGAGCCTTCAGTAGCCGACGCTCGGCATGAACGCGCCACGCGGCTCCTGGTACAGGCCCAGGGTCATCATGTTCAGCACGAAGAACACCTTCAGTCCGTGGTTGAGGCACCAGCGGAACAGCGCGCTGTTGGACAGCGGCACGAGGAAGCCGGGCGTCCCGTAGTCGGTCGCGGCGCCGATCAGCGCCACGAGGTCGTCCGTCGTTTCAGCGACTGAGTGGGCGAAGTAGTTCACGCCGGTGGTGTAACCGGTGATGCGGCCCAAGCGCTCTACGACGCGCGCGGTGCCGGCCGTGATGGCCTCACTGACCTCTGTCGCGCGCGCATGGCCGTGGACCGCGAGGCACAGCCGGTTGCACGGCGCCTCGTCATCAGGAGTGGCGGCGCGGACCAGGTAGCCGGGGAGCGTCAGTGTGATCGGCGAGCCGTACATCGCCGCGTATGCGCCGCGCACGTCCATGCCCAACTTGGCGTAAAGCGACAGCGACCGGTTGTGGTACGAGAGCTGGAGCAGCCGCACGCCGGGCGCGCCCTGCTCCGCGGTCCTGGCGAACATCGCGTCCATGAGCAAGTGCCCGATCCGATGATTTTGTGCCGACGGCTCAACCGTCACCGGTCCAATTCCATAGATCTCGCCGCGCTCGTCGAGGAATGACGAGCCCACGACGCGATCGTCCATCTCGGCGACGACGCCGTAGAAGCGGGGGTGCTCGATCATCCAGCGGATCGGCAGCGCGGCTGACTCGACCGTCGGGAAGTCGTGCGCGAAGCCGTGTTCGTCGGCGAGCGTGGCAAAAGCCCGGTAGCAGATCTGGCCCGCGTCCTGCCAGTCGGCCGCCCGTGCCTCGCGCACGCTGACCTCGGGCCCGGTGTCGAATTCGGCGCGGATCTGGGCGAGTAATCGGGGGTCAACGGCGGTTTGCTGCATGCCCCCACGGTGCCGAATAGAAAACCTTTTCTGATAGGGCCATCCGGACCCGCTCAGCGGTCCGTCCGGACGTAGGCGGGAGCGCCACCAAAGGGGAGCATCGGAGGCGTCGTAGTGCAACTCGGCCAGCCAGGAGCGACCCACAACATGACCGCGTTCCCGCACCTCTTCAGCCGCATTCAGATGGGCAGCATCGAGTTGCCGAACCGCATCGTCCATGTGCCGACCGACATCAGCTCCAGCCACGCTGATGGCGAGGTCAGCGAACGGGACATCTGTCACCATGCGGACATCGCCCGCGGCGGCACGGGGTTCATCATCGTCGGTGCCACTACGCCGGACATGAAGACCGGCCGGCCCACTGTTACGTGTCTCGTGGCGGACGGTGACAACTACATCCCGGGATTGGCGCGGCTCGCGGAGGGCATGCACCGCTACGGCGCCAAGTGCGCCGTCCAGCTGCAGCACCCCGGCCGCCAGTGCGCGATCCCGCGCTACAACAACCTGGGCGCAACGGACCGTGTGCTGAAGCTCCCGTGGAGCGCCGGCCACGAGATCATCTACGAGAACGCGGAAGAGAAGGGCAAGGAGATCCGCGCCGCTTCGATCGCGGAGATCCTGGAGCTGGTCGACCTGTTCAGCGAGGCCGCGTGGCGCGTCAAGCAGGCCGGTTTCGACGCGGTCGAGCTGCACGCCGCGCACG